>JAEYXM010000132.1 GCA_023428465.1 Actinomycetes bacterium | reverse complement strand
GAACGCGTCGCCGAGGCCTTCGACGCGGAGGTGGGCGCCGTCGTCCTGCCCACCTTCGTCGTGGCCGTCGGCTTCCCCGAAGGACAGGGCGAGCCCGACGCCATCGTGGCGGTCGCCGAGGGTGCGGCCCCGGCCCTGGACGTCCCAGGCGCGGGGCGGTGCGGTGCGCTGGCCGCGCCCCTGCGGGAGGCGAGCGACGGGCACCTGGTGGTGGCACGGTCCGGCGCGGACGGCTTCAGCGACCACGAGGTCAACCTCCTGCGGGGGATGGCCCGCACGCTCCACGCCGCACTCGCCTCGCTGCGCACGCTCGAGCGGGAGCGCGCGATGCGCGCTCTGTCGGAGGAGCAGGCAGCCGAGAACGCACGGCTCCTCGAGGCGGTCCGGATCAGGCACCAGCTCCTCGAGCACCTCGTGCGCGTCCAGCGCGCGATCACGCGACGTGCACCACTCGAAGAGGTCTTCGGCAGCATCGTCGACGGCGCGCGCGGCCTGCTCGGCGACGACGTCGCGGCCATCTGCCTCGTGGACCCGAGCGACCGGACGCGCTTCGTGCAGGTCACCTCCCGCGGGATGCCGGCGGACGCCGAGGCCGCGGTTCGCCGGTCGCGGCCGTCCTCGACCGACCCGACCTGGGCGGCCATCACGGCCGACCGCGTGGTCCTCGCGCGCGGGCCCGTGCTGCGCGGCCCGAACCCGGATGCATGGCCGGGCGGCCGTCGTCCCCGCGCGGCGCTCGCGGCACCCGTGCACGAGGAGGGCCACCCGGCAGGTGCGCTCGTCGTGGCGTCGTCCGATGGTTCGCGCGAGTACGGGACCGAGGAGCGCGCCGTCCTCGAGGCGTTCGCGGAGCAGGTGAGCCTCGCACTCACCGACGCGCTCACGCTCGCCGAGATGGACCGCGCGAACCACGACGCCGTCACCGGGCTCGCGAGCCGGCGGCTGTTCATGCGACGGCTGGACGAGTCGCTGGCCGGCTCTCCCGGCCCGCTCGTCGCGGTCCTGTTCATCGACCTCGACCGCTTCAAGATGGTCAACGACACCCTCGGTCACGCCGCCGGCGACCAGCTCCTCCTGGAGGTGGGCAAGCGCATCGACGCGTGCCTGCGGACCGGCGACTTCGCCGCTCGCATGGGCGGCGACGAATTCGCCGTGATCGTCGAGGGCGTGGACGACGTCGAGCGCGTCGTCCTGATGGCGGACCGGATCGGCGCGAGCCTGCGTGAGGCCGTGGAGATCGGCGGGCGACCGGTGTTCGTCGACGCCAGCATCGGCATCGTCACCGCCGAGCCGGGCTCGATCGAGGGCGAGGCCCTCGTGCGGGACGCCGACGTCGCGATGTACGAGGCCAAGAAGACCGGTGCGGGCCGATCCGTCGTCTTCGACGAGGAGATGCGTGAGCGCGTCGAGCGGCGCGTCGGCCTCGAGGCGGACCTGCGGGCGGCGCTCGCTCGCGAGGAGTTCAAGCTCCAGTACCAGCCGATCGTCGACCTGACCACCGCGGAGGTCGTCGGGGTGGAGGCGCTCCTGCGCTGGAACCGTCCCGGGCACGGCTGGGTGCCGCCGCTGACGTTCATCCCCGTGGCGGAGGAGATCGGGATCATCGGTCCCCTCGGTGACTGGGTGCTCCGGGAGGCGTGCCGGCAGGCGCGGATCTGGCACGACGCCTACCCGGGCAAGGCCCCGGTGGTCGCCGTGAACCTGTCGGCCCGTCAGCTGCAGGTGCCGGGGCTCGCGACCCGCGTGGGCGTCATCCTGGGCGAGGAGCAGCTGGCGCCGGACGCGCTGATCCTCGAGATCACGGAGTCGGTCCTCATGCGCGACCGCGCGACGTCGATCACGCGGCTCACCGAGCTGCGGCGGCTCGGCGTCGGGCTCGCGATCGACGACTTCGGCACCGGGTACTCGTCCCTGACCTACCTGCGGACCTTCCCGGTGGACATCCTGAAGATCGCCAAGCCGTTCGTCGACGACGTCGTCACGGACGCCGAGGCGGCGCGCCTGGCGCGGGCGATCGTCGACCTCGGCCGGACCCTGCGGCTGTCGATGGTCGCCGAGGGCATCGAGACGCAGGAGCAGTGGGCGGTCATGCGCGACGCCGGATGCCCCCTCGGCCAGGGCTACGTCTTCGCGCGACCGATGGACGCCGACGTCGTGGACGAGCTCCTCGCGGAGCAGCACGCGGCCTCGAGGTCCTGACCCGGCCGACCTGGGCGCAGGGGTCAGATCGCGTCGTCGGGCAGCCCGAGCCAGCGGTGCCAGCCGCTGTGCAGCACCAGCCACGCCATGAGGCCGTAGCCGGCCTGCCCGGGCACGCAGCCGTCGCCCGCCGCGAGGTCCGCCTGCCACTGCTCGTGCTGCGCGAGCGGGGCGTACGTCTCCACGTAGGGCACGCGGCGGCGCTGCGTCACGTCCGCGAAGGCGGCCGACAGCTCGGCCTGCCGCTCCGGGTCCTCGTGCGCTCCGGGCGGGGGCCCGACGACGAACGCGCTCAGCCGGCGGGACTCCGCCTCGTCCAGCACGTTGGCGAGGTTGAGGCGGCTGCGGGCCAGCGACGTACCGGACGTGAGGTCGGCGCGGCCGAGGCCCACGACGAGGTGGCAGGGCGTCCCCTCGGGGGCGTCCTGCAGGCGCAGGCCGACCTCGGAGCCCCAGCGCATGGCCAGCCCGCCGGTCGTCTCGCCGGGCACCGCGAGCGTCATGACGACGGGCGGCGGTTCGAGCGCGGTGCGTGCCGTCACCCTGCCGACCCAGCCGAGGCCCTTGGCGTCGCCGACGCCTGCCACCAGCTCGTCGCCCACCACGCAGATGCGTCGTGCCTGGTCCACGTGCCCTCCGTCCGTCCTGGGCAAGTCTCGCCGACGTCGGCCCCGCCGGGCCGTAGCGACGCGCGCCGACGGCGACGTCACGCGTGACCGGGCGGTCGACGCCGTCGGTCAGCGGGCGAAGGCGCGCTCCACGACGGCGGTCTGCTCGGCGAGGTGCGTCTTGGCGGAGCCCGTGGCGGGCGACGCCGCGCGGGAACGCGACACGACCCGCAGCGGGCCGAGCTCGGAGCCGAGCGTCATAGCGACGTGTGTCCAGCCGCCCTGGTTCTCCGGCTCCTCCTGCACCCAGACGAGCTCCGCGCCGTCGTACGGGCCGAGTGCGGCGCGCACGGTCGCGGCGTCGAGCGGGTAGAGCTGCTCGACGCGCACGATGGCGGTACGGGAGTCCCCGGTCTTCGCGCGGTGCGCGAGAAGGTCGTAGTAGACCTTCCCCGAGCACAGCAGGACGCGGTCGACGGGTGCCCCGGCGGGCAGGTGCTCCTCGGGGATGACCGGCCGGAACTGCCCGTGCGTGAACTCGCTGGTGGGGGAGACGGCGGCCTTGAGGCGCAGCAGCGACTTGGGGGTCGCGACGACGAGCGGCCGGCGGGGCCGGTCGTACGCCTGGCGGCGCAACAGGTGGAAGTACGACGCCGGGGAGCTGGGCATCGCGACGGTCATGTTGTCCTCGGCGCACAGCTGCAGGTACCGCTCGATCCGTGCGGACGAGTGGTCCGGGCCCTGGCCCTCGAAGCCGTGGGGGAGGAGCAGGACGACGGAGGAGCGCTGGCCCCACTTCTGCTCCGCCGACGACACGAATTCGTCGACGATCGTCTGGGCGCCGTTCGCGAAGTCGCCGAACTGGGCCTCCCAGAGCACGAGAGCGTCGGGGCGCTCGACCGAGTACCCGTACTCGAAGCCCATCGCGGCGAACTCCGACAGCGAGGAGTCGTAGACCCAGAACTTCGCCTGGTCGCTCGACAGGTAGGCGAGCGGTGTCCACTCGGCGCCGGTGCGTCGGTCGTGCAGGACGGCGTGGCGCTGCACGAACGTGCCGCGGCGGGAGTCCTGGCCCGCGAGCCGGACCGGGGTGCCCTCGAGGAGCAGGGAGCCGAAGGCGAGGATCTCGCCGTAGCCCCAGTCGACCGGCCCGGTCAGGGACATCTCCTCGCGCTTGGCGAGCAGGGCCTCGAGCTTGGGGTGCACCGAGAAGCCGACGGGCGGTCGGGTGTGCGCGCGGCCGATGCGCTCGACGACCTCCTGGCTGACGGCGGTGCGCCAGCCGATGATCGTGCCCGCGTCCTCCTGCTGCGACTCGGGCTTCTCGAGGCCGGCGTGCTCGTCGGCCTCGGTCTTGGACCTGTTGGCGCCCTTCGTCTCGGCGAAGACCCGCTCGAGCTGTGCCTGGTAGTCCTGCAGCGCCTGGGATGCCTCCTCGACGGAGATGTCGCCCCGGCTGACGAGCGCCTCGGTGTAGAGCTTGCGGACGCTGCGCTTGGCCTCGATGAGGTTGTACATGAGGGGCTGCGTCATCGACGGGTCGTCGCCCTCGTTGTGGCCCCGACGGCGGTAGCAGACCATGTCGATGATGACGTCGCGGTCGAACTGCTCGCGGAACTCCAGCGCGAGCTCGGCGACGCGCACGCACGCCTCCGGGTCGTCGCCGTTGACGTGGAAGATCGGCACCTGGAGGCCCTTGGCGACGTCGGTGCAGTAGTGCGTGGAGCGCGACGACGACGGGCCGGTGGTGAAGCCGACCTGGTTGTTCACGATGACGTGGATCGTGCCGCCGGTGCGGTAGCCGCGCAGCTGGGCCAGGTTGAGCGTCTCGGTGACGACGCCCTGGCCGGCGAACGCGGCGTCGCCGTGGATGAGGATGGGCAGCACGGAGAAGCCGTCGCCGCCGAGGTCGATGCGGTCCTGCTTGGCGCGGACGATGCCCTCGAGCACCGGGTCCACGGCCTCCAGGTGCGACGGGTTCGCGGCGAGGTAGACCTTCGTCTCCGCGCCGGACTCGGCGGTGAAGAGGCCCTCGGTGCCGAGGTGGTACTTGACGTCGCCGGAGCCCTGCACGCTGCGCGGGTCCTGGTTGCCCTCGAACTCGGCGAACACCTGCCCGTAGCTCTTGCCGGCGAGGTTCGTCAGCACGTTGAGCCGGCCGCGGTGGGACATGCCGATGCAGACCTCGTCGAGACCGCCCTCGGCGGCGCGCGACAGGACGGCGTCGAGCAGCGGGATGAGGGACTCGCCGCCCTCGAGCGAGAAGCGCTTCTGCCCGACGAACTTGGTCTGCAGGAAGGTCTCGAACGCCTCGGCTGCGTTGAGGCGACGCAGGATGCGCAGCTGGTCCTCGCGGGGGGTGCGCGCGTAGCCGGACTCGAGGCGCTCCTGGAGCCAGCGGCGCTGGCGCGGGTCCTGCAGGTGCATGTACTCCGACCCGATGGTGCGGCAGTACGAGTCGCGCAGCAGGCCGAGGATCTCCCGGAGCGTGGCCTGCGCCTTGCCGGTGAACCCCGCGGTGGGGAACTTGCGGTCGAGGTCCCACAGCGTGAGGCCGTGGTTGCCGATGTCGAGGTCCGCGTGCTTGCGCTGGCGGTAGGCGAGCGGGTCCGTCTCGGCCATGAGGTGGCCGCGGGAGCGGTAGGCGTGGAT
This sequence comes from Actinomycetes bacterium, assembly GCA_023428465.1. Taxonomy (GTDB): domain Bacteria; phylum Actinomycetota; class Actinomycetes; order Actinomycetales; family Cellulomonadaceae; genus Actinotalea. Next base: position 9,203 of record JAEYXM010000132.1, on the reverse strand, counting down.
CAGCTCGGCGATGCGCGCGGGCTTGGCGAGCTCCGTGTCCTGGTCGACCGTGTTGTCGCGGACCCAGCGCACCGGCTCGTAGGGGACGCGGATCGCGGTGAAGACCCGGTCGTAGAACCCGCCCTCGCCGAGCAGCTTCGCCCCGATGATGCGCAGGAAGTCGCCGGACTGGGCGCCCTGGATGATCCGGTGGTCGTAGGTCGACGTGAGGGTGAGCACCTTGGAGACGCCCATGCGCGCGAGCTGCTCCTCGGAGGCGCCCTGGAACTCTGCCGGGTAGTCCATGGCGCCGACGCCGATGATCGTGCCCTGGCCGGCCATGAGCCGCGGCACGGAGTGCACGGTACCGATGGTGCCGGGGTTGGTCAGGCTGATCGTGGTGCCGGCGAAGTCGTCGGCGGTCAGCTTGCCCGCGCGGGCGCGGCGGACGACGTCCTCGTACGCGGTGACGAACTGGCCGAAGTCCATGGTGTCCGCGCCGCGGATGTTGGGCACGAGGAGCTGGCGTGTGCCGTCGGGCTTCGCGAGGTCGATCGCGAGGCCGAGGTTGACGCTGCCGTGGTGGATGACCGCGGGCTTGCCGTCCTGCTCGGTGTAGCCGGCGTTCATGACCGGCATCTCCGCGAGCGCCTCGACGATCGCGTAGCCGATGAGGTGCGTGAACGAGACCTTGCCGCCGCGGCCGCGCGCGAGGTGGTTGTTGATGACGATCCGGTTGTCGACCATCAGCTTGCCCGGCACGGCGCGCACCGACGTCGCGGTGGGCACCTCGAGGCTGGCGGTCATGTTCGTCACGACGCGGGCCGCGGGGCCGCGCAGCCGCTCGACGACGGGCTCCGGCGATGCCGACGGCCACAGGACGCGCGACTCGGGCTTCTCGGCGTACGGCGCGGTCGCGGGCTGGGCGGCGGCCTCGGGGCTCGCGCCGAGATCGGGCTCGCGCGGCGTCGTCGGGGTGCGCTGGGCGGGGGAGCGCACGGCCTGCGCGGGCGGCGCGGGCCGGTCCTCGGGGCTCGCGGGCGTCGAGGTGGGACCGGGAGTCCCGTCCTGCGGGGCGTGGCTCGCGCCGTCGGGCGGGGCGCCGGTGCCCTCGGTGGCGCCGTCCACCGCGGGGCGGGTGAGCGTGGCCGGGCGGCCGTTGGTGGCGAGCTGCTCCGAGCGCGGGCGGTAGTCCGCGAAGAAGTCCCACCAGGCGGGGTCCACGGACTCCTTGTCGGCGAGGAACTGCTCGTAGAGCTCGTCGACGAGCCACTGGTTCGCGCCGAAGGACGAACGCAGTGCGTCACGATCTGCCTGCTGGGACAAGGGGCGTCTCTGCCTTCCACGGACCTTCGGCCGTTGTCACGGCCGAGCTTGTGTGTATGTCCAGCCTAGGCCACCGGGGGCGCTCAGACGTCGTCGGAGGCCAGGTCAGACGGCCGGAAGGATGGTCTTCATCCCGTCCTTCCTCCGGCTGCCCCAGACGCGGCAATGACCCGGCAAAGGCCTGCGCCTCGCCGGGTCAAGTGCCGCGTCCCGAGCTCAGGTGATGTCACGGCGGAACGTCGTGAAGCGCCCGACGGCGGCCAGCACCAGGCCGTAGGCGAGCAGGACGACAACGCCCTGCCACCGGCTGAGCAGCTCGCCCAGCCCGGAGACGTTGTAGAAGCTCGACCCGGCGATCGCCTCACCCGCGGCGCCCGGCAGCCACCGGCCCACGCCCTCCAGGCCGTCGATCATGCCGAAGGCCATCCGCAGGACGGGCTCGACGAGCTGGGTGAACGCAAGGATCACCACGATGGCGACCACCTGGTTCTTCAGGGCTGTGCCGAAGCCCACGCCCACGACGGTCCAGATGATCAGCGCGAGGGTCGAGAAGAGGGCCGTGCGCAGCACCTCGGGGTCGTCGAGCATCGGGTCGGCGTCCATGAGGGCCAGGACGCCGGCGCCCAGTGCGAAGGTCGTGGCGACGGCGGTCACGCCGTAGAGCAGGCCCATCGGCACGCTCGCGAGGAGCTTCGCGGCGAGCACCCGGCCGCGCCGGGGCTCGGCGAGGAGGGTCGGCGTGATCGTCTGGTGGCGGAACTCCCCGGTGACCGAGAGCGCGCCGATGATGACCGGGAAGACGTACCCGAGTGTCGGGGCGAGCGTGTACACCGCGAGGGCCAGGTCGAGCGGGGGGATCTCCGGCGCCGCCTCGGCGCCGCCCATGTTCATGCCCCCCGGGTCCGCCGCCAGGGCGAACGCCATGATGCCCGCGAGGAACCCCATGTAGCCCGCCATCGTGGCCAGGAGGACCCACCACATGCGGGTCGTGAAGAACTTGCGGTACTCCGCGAGCAGCGCAGCCCTCATGCGGCACCTCCCTCGGTCACGGTGTCGGTTGCGGTGTCGGTGGCGGTCTCGGTCACGGTGTCGGTCATGCCGTCGGCCACGGTGCCGGTGCGGGCGGCGCTCGCGTCGTCACCGTTGGTCAGGCGCAGGAAGATCTGCTCCAGGCCGACGTCGAGTGTGGCGAGCTGGTGCAGCTCGAGGCCCGCGGCGAACGCGGCGCCGCCGACCTGTGCCGCGGTGACGTCGCGGACGAGCGCGGTGCCCGGTTCGACGGCGGTGGCGCGGGCGCCCCACTGCTCGACGAGGCGGGTGAGCCCGTCGTGGTCGGGCGAGCTGACCCGGACCTCGCGCGTGACGAGGCTCGCGAGCTCGGCGAGCGGCGAGCTGTGCACGAGCCGACCCTTGGCGATGATCACGACGTCGTCGACCGTCTGCTCGACCTCGGAGAGCACGTGGCTCGAGACGAGGACCGTGCGACCCTCGGCGGCGAGGTAGCGCAGCATCTGGCGCAGCCAGGCGATGCCCTCGGGGTCCAGGCCGTTGGCCGGCTCGTCGAGCAGCAGCACCTGCGGGTCGCCGAGGAGCGTGGACGCGAGCCCGAGCCGCTGGCGCATGCCGAGCGAGAAGCCGCCGGCCCGACGGTTCGCAGCCCCGGCCAGCCCGACGAGCTCGAGGACCTCGTCGCACCGGGCGTCGGGGACGCCGATCTGGGGTGCGAGGACCCGCAGGTGGTCCCGTGCCGTGCGGCCGGGGTGGAAGCTCGACGCCTCGAGTGCGGCACCGACGACGTGGCCGGGGCGCTCGAGCGCGGTGTACGGAAGGCCGTCGATCGTCGCGGTCCCGGACGTCGGCCGGACGAGCCCGAGCAGGCAGCGCAGCGTCGTCGTCTTGCCCGCTCCGTTGGGGCCGAGGAAGCCGGTGACGCGGCCGGGGCCGACCTCGAAGCTGAGGTCGGCCACGGCGTGGACGGCGCCGAACGTCTTGGTCAGGTGCTCGACGCGCACGATGCCCTGAGTGGCAGCAGAAGTCATGCAGTCACCCTACTTGTTTGAGTAGCAATAGAACAACTAGTTATTTTGCTCCGGTGTCGATCCCGGCCGGGACGGAGTCCCGGGTCGCGGGCAGACGCACTCGCATCACACACCCGGAGGGGCTGTCGGCCACCTCCACCGTGCCGCCGTGGAGCTCGGCCGCCCACCGCACGATAGACAACCCGAGGCCTGTCCCGCCGGTGCTCTGCAGCCCCGTCTGCGCCGGCGCGTTGCCCCGCGTGAAACGCTGGAACACGCGCTGGCGGTCCTCGGGCGCGATGCCCGGGCCCTCGTCGACCACGTCGATGACCACGGACGGACCGCTGCGGCGTGCGTCCAGCCCGATGGCCCCGCCGACGGGGGAGTGGCGCACCGCGTTGTGCAGCAGGTTCGCCACCACCTGGTGCAGGCGCTCGGCGTCGGCCGGAACCGTCAGGTCGGCCTCCGCGGACACCTCGAGCCGCAGTTGCTTCGCCGCCGCGAGAGGGCGCGCCGCACTCGCCGCATCCGCGAGGAAGTCGCCGACGTGCACGTCGGCGATGTCCAGCCCGACGGCGCCCGCCTCGATCCGCGACAGGTCCAGCAGGTACGTCACGAGGCGGCCCAGGCGCTCCGTCTGCTCCAGCGCCGCCTCCAGCGTCGCGGCGTCGGGCTCGACCACGCCGTCGACCATGTTCTCGAGCTGGGCGCGCAGCGCGGCGACCGGGGTGCGCAGCTCGTGCGAGACGTTCGCGACCATCTCCCGCCGCAGCGTCTCGACCTGCTCCAGGTCCTCCGCCATCGTGTTGAACGCCTGGGCGAGCTGGCCGACCTCGTCGCGGCTCGTGGCCCGCACCCGCTGGGAGTAGTCGCCCGAGGCCATCGCCCGCGCCGCTGTGCGCATCTCCCGCAGGGGGGCCGTCATGCCGTGGGCGATCACCTGCACGGCGAAGATCGACACGACCATCGCGAGCGGGAACGTGCGCGACGGCCCGAGGTGGTTGCGCAGGCCGATCCACGTGATGGCCGTCGCCAGGGCGACCGACGCGATGACGAGGACGCCGAGCTTGATCTTGATCGAGGAGAAGCGGTCCAGGGGGCGCACGTCCGGCAGGCGCCCCCGCCCGTGCCGGGGAGTGCTCATCAGCCTTCGGTCGGCTCGAACGCGTAGCCGACGCCGTGGACGGTGCGGATGAGGTCGGGGCCGAGCTTGCGGCGCAGCGCCTTGACGTGCGAGTCGACGGTGCGCGTGCCGCTCGCGTCCACCCAGTCCCAGACCTCGGCAAGCAGGCGCTCGCGCGTGAGCACCGTGCGCGGGGTCGACGCGAGCGTGACGAGCAGGTCGAACTCCGTGGGCGTCAGGTGCACGGGGACCCCGTCGCGCGAGACGCGACGCTGTGCGCGGTCGATGACGACGTCGCCCGTCGTGATGGCCGTCGAGGCGTCGCTGAGCTGCGCGGCGCGCTCGACCCGCCGCAGCAGCGCCTTGGTCCGGGCGACGAGCTCGCGCATGGAGAAGGGCTTGGTCATGTAGTCGTCGGCGCCGACGCCGAGGCCGACCAGCATGTCCGTCTCGTCGTCGCGCGCGGTGAGCATGAGGACGGGCACGGGCCGGTCGGCCTGGATGCGACGGCACACCTCGAGGCCGTCCATGCCGGGCAGCATGACGTCGAGGACCACCACGTCGGGGTCCGTCTCCGCGGCCGCCCGGACGCCGCCGGGGCCGTCGTGGGCCACCTCGACCTTCCATCCCTCCGCCGACAGCCGATGTGCGATCGCGGTCGCGATCGCCGGCTCGTCCTCGACGACGAGGACCCGCACCACGTGCTCGGCGCCGTTACTGCCTGCGCTCTTGGTCACCATGGCCCCAAGCGTGGCACAGCGCTGGGATATGCTCCCCGAATCATGGCCAGCCCACACCCGGACCGGCGCCCCGACCGCCTCCTGGACGGACAACGTTGAGCGACTGGCTGCTGGTCGGCCTCGGCATCCTCCTCACCGCTGGAACGGCGGTGTTCGTCGCGGCGGAGTTCGCGTTCGTGACGCTCGACCCCGGCATCGTCGACCGGGAGACGTCCTCGTCCGACCGGCGCGGCATGAGTGTCCGCCGGGCGCTCCGCGAGCTCTCGACGCAGCTCTCGAGCGCGCAGGTCGGCATCACGCTGACGACCATCCTGCTGGGCTACACCGCCCAGCCCGCGGTCATGAACCTGCTGGCCGGCCCGCTCGGGTCCACGTCGCTCGCCGAGGGCGCGGCGACCGGCGTCGCCGCGACGTTGGCGATGATCGCGGTGAACGTGTTCTCCATGGTGTTCGGCGAGCTCGTGCCGAAGAACGCCGCGCTCGCGAGCCCGATGGCGACCGCCCGCGTCGTCGCGCCGCTGCAGCGTGGCTTCACCACCGCGCTGCGCCCGCTCATCTCCGCGCTCAACGGCAGCGCCAACGCACTGCTGCGTCGCATGGGCGTCGAGCCGCGTGAGGAGCTCTCGGGCGGTCGCTCCCCGCAGGAGCTCGTCTCCCTGGTCCGCCGGTCCGCGGAGGTGGGCACGCTCGACGCCGGCACCGCGACGCTGCTGGCCAACTCGATCGAGCTCGACACCCTCACTGCTGTCGACGTCATGACCGACCGCACCCGCATGGCGGTGGTGCGGCGCGAGGACACCGCGGCCGACGTCGTCGCGCGCGCCCGCGCCACGGGCCACTCGCGCTTCCCGGTGCTGGGTGAGAGCCACGACGACGTCCTCGGCCTGGTGCACCTGCGCCGCGCCGTCGCCGTCCCGTACGAGCGGCGCGGGGAGGTGCCGGTCGCCGCCCTCATGGACCCCGCCCCGCGCGTCCCGGAGACGGTCACGCTCGGGCCCCTGCTCGTCGACCTGCGCGGGTACGGCCTCCAGATGGCAGTGGTCGTCGACGAGTACGGCGGCACGTCCGGCGTCGTGACCCTCGAGGACGTGGTCGAGGAGCTCGTGGGCGACGTGGCCGACGAGCACGACCCGCGCCGCGCGGGCGTGCGGCGCGTGGGCGTCGGCGTGTGGAGCGTCCCCGGCCTGCTGCGGCCGGACGAGCTGACCGAGCAGACCGGCGTCGTCGTCCCGGAGGAGGGCGCCTACGAGACGCTGGGCGGCCTCGTGATGGCCGCGCTGGGTCGCGTCCCGGTGACCGGCGACGTCGTGGAGGTCGCGGGCGTGACCCTCCGGGTCGAGGAGATGGAGGGCCGCCGGGTGAGCCGCGTGCGGGTGAGCGCGCCGTGAGCACCGGAGCGGCCATCGCCGTCGCCGTCGCGCTGCTCGCGCTCAACGCCTTCTTCGTGGGCGCCGAGTTCGCCGTCGTGTCCGCGCGCCGCAGCGCCATCGAGCCGCTGGCCGCGGCCGGGAAGGCGAGCGCGCGCACCGCCCTGTGGGCGATGGAGCACGTGTCCCTCATGCTCGCGTGCGCCCAGCTCGGCATCACGGTCGCGTCGGTCTCGCTCGGCGTCGTGGCGGAGCCGGCGATCGCGCACGCGCTCGAGGGGCCGCTCGACTCGGTGGGCGTGCCGGAGTCGGCCGTGCACCCGATCGCCGTCGGCATCGCGCTGCTCATCGTGGTCTACCTGCACGTCGTCCTCGGCGAGATGGTGCCGAAGAACCTGGCCGTCTCCGGACCGGACCGCGCCGTCCTGTGGTTCGCACCGCCGCTCGTGTGGGTGGCGCGGATCGTGAGCCCGCTCATCAGCGCGCTGAACTGGATCGCGAACCACATCGTGCGACTGGCCGGCCTCGAGCCGAAGGACGAGGTCGCGTCGGCCTTCACGGTCGAGGAGGTGCAGTCGATCGTCGAGCGCTCGCAGGCCGAGGGGCTGCTGCACGACGAGCAGGGCCTCCTGGCGGGCGCGATCGAGTTCTCGGACCGCACCGCGGCCGAGGTCATGGTCCCGGTCGCCGACCTCGTCTCACTCACGCCGGGCTGCACGGTGGCCGACGTCGAGCGGTGCGTGACGCGCACCGGGTTCTCGCGCTTCCCGGTGGCCGACGCCGACGGCGTGCCCGTCGGCTACCTGCACCTCAAGGACGTGCTCTACGCCGGCCCCGAGGACCGCGACGCGCCCGTCCCCGGCTGGCGCGTGCGCGCGCTCGCGCAGGTCGGCCCGGACGACGAGGTGGAGGAGGCGCTCGCCGCGATGCAGCGGACGGGCGCGCACCTGGCGCGCGTCGTCGCCGACGGCGGCTCGCAGGTGCTGGGTGTCGTCTTCCTCGAGGACATCCTCGAGGAGCTCGTGGGCGAGGTCCGGGACGCCATGCAGCGACGGCCCGACCGGGGCTGACGGCGCCCGGCTCCCGCTGAACAACACCTGGCGAACGCTTGAACAAAGCAAGTGTGAGCACGCTCTCCCACCTGGGCGCGGGCGCTACTTGGTTCCACCGGCTCTACCCGTTACTGTTCCGTTACCACCTAGTCCACCTGGTCTGCCGACGTGCGCGTCCGGCCGCCCTCGGCGGGAGGTGTGCCCGTCACGGGCTGCTCGGGACGTACGACGCACGGAGGTCTTGTGGAGTCTGGCCGCACGCGGACGCGAGCGTCCTCGGCGACCTCTCGGCGTGAGCTGCGCGGCGCAACCGCGCGCCGGTCCCGCCGGTCGCCGCTGGCCGCCTGGACGCCCCGCATCGCGGTCCTGTCCGCTCTGGGTGTGGCGACGATCGTCGTGCCCGTGATCGAGTCCGGCTCGGACGCGGCGACAGGTGCGCAGAGCGCGGAGGCGCTCGTCATCGGCGACTATCCGAGCACCTTCGAGGTGCTCTCCGGCTCGCTCGATGCCGTCACTCCGACGTCCCTGCTGGCCGCGCAGCCCAGCGTCGCCCGTGAGGTCGACGCGAGCCGCTCCGCGGAGCGACTGCCGCTCGAGGCCTGCGACGGCCAGCCCCGCTACGGCGCGAGCAACGGCGCGGTCCCCGAGCACGACCTGTGCGTCCTGTGGGACGGCGTGAACATGCTCCGCGGCGACGCGGCCGTGACGCTCGCCGCACTCAACGAGAACTACCGCGTCGCCGTGGGCGTCGACCTGTGCATCACGGACTCCTACCGGACTCTCGCGGAGCAGCGCCGCCTCGCCTACACCAAGGGCGGCCTCGCGGCGACGCCGGGCAAGTCGAACCACGGCTGGGGCCTCGCGGTGGACCTGTGCGGCTCCGTGACCAGCAGCAGCACCGCGATGGAGTGGCTGCGCGCCAACGGCCCCACGTTCGGCTGGACCAACCCCGACTGGGCGCTGCGCGGCGGCTCCGGCCCGTACGAGCCGTGGCACTGGGAGTACCTGCCGGGCACGACCGAGCTGGGCACCGACTACTCCGACTGAGCGCCGGCGTTCCGACTGAGCGCCGCCTCGGCCCTCGCCTGAGCGTCGGCTTGCCGGGCGCTCAGGGCACCCGGCAAGCCGCCGCTCGCCCTCTACAGGAGCGTGGCGCCCCAGGTCACCTCGTGCCGGTCGCCCGGCTGGAGGACGACCAGGCGGTCGCCCGTGCGGAACGCGTCCGCGATGCAGCTCATCGGCTCGGCGGCCAGGCCTGTGCGCTGGTGCTCGGGCTGGATGTGGTCGCCCGTGCACACCTGCCAGCAGTCCATGGACTCATCCATCCAGACAGCCGCGGTGCGCCCGTCGGCGCCCGTGAGCAGCGCCCAGGACAGGCCGTCGGCGTCCCGCACGATGTCGAGGTAGGCGTCGTCGAGGTCGAGCCCGCGGACGCTGCGCGGCTCGCGCAGGTCGTAGTCCCCGGAGGCAGGTTCGGTGCCCACCGGCAGCAGGCGCTCGTCGACGAGGACGCGCGTGGCCGCATCGAGGCGGAACGTGCAGTCGTCGAGCGAGCCGTCGCCCGGCGAGAGCCACGGGTGGAAGCCGATCCCGTACGG
>JAEYXM010000070.1 GCA_023428465.1 Actinomycetes bacterium | reverse complement strand
CCTTGCGGCCGGCGAAGGGCTCCTCGCCGCGCGTGACGAGCAGGGCCTGGAGGGCGTCGTCGCGCACGGTGAGGACCACGAGGTCGACGGTGACGGCGAACGGGGGGAAGTCGGCGGCGTCGTACGCAGGGGGCATGGGGCACACCTTATCTCGTCAACTTGACGAGAACAAGGCGTGTGGACAGAGGCCCACGCAAGATCGTGGGCCGCGAAGGCCGAGGCCGTCGCCAGCAGCCTGAGAACCTGCCGGCCTCCGACCGCGAGCGCCTCCGAACCGGCCTGCGCACTCCAAACGCCGTCTCGACGCAAGACGCCTCAGGCCCGCCCGGCGACACCATCAACCCCGGCCTGGGCGCGGCGCAGCGGCGTCCGTCAACACCGTGCGCCGGGCCTCAACTGCCCGAGCGAAACTTCTCCTCGGCCTCGGCCAGCGCCTTCGCGCGCTCCTCGGGCTCCATCTCGGCGAGCTGGCGCTGGGCCTCGGCGGCCGCCGTCGTCATCGCCCGCGTGAACGCCGGCACCTCGACGAGACCCCGGACCGTCAGGCGGCCCTCGAGCACCGCCGTCGTGGCGCGGCGGATCTCCGGGTCCGGCGAGTTCCGCAGGCTCTCCAGGCCCGTGCGCATCATGCGGGCCAGGGGTGCGTTCGCGTGGGTCTGCGCGAGCAGGCGGCTGGAGACCTCGTCGTCGGGTGCGGGCCGCTCAGTGGTCATCTCAGGTCCTCGGGCTGTCGAACGTCTGGCCGGGGATGCGGGTCTCTTCAATGCCTTGGAGCAGGGCGAAGGTGGCCGCGCAGCTGCCTGCCAAACCCTCCGCCGCCATGACCGCAAGGTCCCAGGCCGCTACCGCGGCCTGGAACGCCGCCACCGCCTGCGACGTCGCCCACCACGCGGCCGCGCCGCCGATGACTAGGCCGATGCCGGTCTCCGACGTCGCAGCGGCCGCGAGCGCCGCGATGCCGGCGCCGATCAGGTAGTCCAGCCCCGTCTCGATGGCCCCGGCTGCGGCGTCGCAGTTCAGGTAGACACCCAGGGCGGTCTGGTCGTACTTCTCGGACAGGACCCGCAGGGCCTCCTCGAGGCTGATCAGGCCGTCGTCCAGCTGTGCGAAGTAGGCGGCGGCGGCGTCAGCGGCCTGGCCGCTCCAGCCGGCGAACATGTACTGGTTCGAGCCAGCGATCTGCGCCCTGGTCACCAGGGTCCAGTCCGCGAGGTGGCGGAGCGCGTCGCCGGCCTTGGAGAACGACTCCCAGTCGCCCGTCAGGGCCTGGGAGATGGCGCCGATGATGTCGAGGTTGGCGTGCTCGGCGAGCAGCGCGTTGAGCTGGTGCGACGGCGAGAGGTAGGCCTGCCAGCCGAGCGCCTTCTCGGCGAGGCTGGGCATCGGGGTGGTCGCCTCGGGGGGCACCAGGCACCCGGCGGCGGCCGCCCGCCAGGGGGCGTCGCGGTCGTCGACCTGCACCGTCACCTCCTCAGTACGTGGTGTCGAGCGCGGCGTCGACCGCGTCGTCGGTCTGCTTGTAGAGGACGGCGGACTGCTCGATCTCAGCTGCGGCGGCCAGCAGGTGGGTCTGCACGCGCTCGATCAGGTCCGGCACCTGGTGGCTGATCGTGTCGAGCGTCGACGTCAACAGCACGCCCAGCGATCCCGTATCGGTCAGGTACATCGTGAGGTGGGACGACGCGTAGGAGCGCGCCGGCCCGGCCTGGCTCGCGAGCGCCTCGAGCTTGACGGCCGCCTGGAAGAGGGCGGCCTCGCGGACGTGGAACTCCGTCACTGCACCTCCTGGTCATGTGCGAGAGGGCCCTCGCGCGCCGGGCGGCTCGGCCCGGCAATGAAGACTAGCGACGCCGCCCGCCCTCCCGCCGGGAAATGCGGCGGTAGTCTGGCGCGCGGCGCGGCCCGATCGGGCGTGGCCGACCACGGCAGCGCCGTCCGGGCGAGAAGGGCCGACGTGGACTCGTGAGCCGCAGCCGCCTCCCCTTGCTCGCGCTCGCCGTGGTGATCGCGATCCCCAGCACGTCCCTGCTCGTCGGACTCCTCGCGCAAGGGGCCTGGGTGGCGCTCGTCTGCCCCGCGCTCACCTTCGCCGCCGTCGCGATCCTCGTCCGCGAGGCCCGGCGCATGCCCGAGGGGTCGATGCTCGCCATCCCCGTTGCGGCGCGACGGCGCGGCGTCCTGGCCGTGGTCGCCGCGTTCGCCCTGGTCGGGCTCTCCTGGCTGGTCACCGAGCCGATCTTCACGACGTTCGGGTACGACGGCGGTGGGGACGGCGCGCAGGCCGTGGGCCGCGGGTCGTACACGATCACCTACCAGTCGCCTGAGGGCGTCGACGTGCGCGTCACCGTCGACGTCCCGTCCATGACCTGCCGCGATACCGGCGACATGCGGCACTACGAGGACGCGTCAACGCCCGACGGTGCGCGCCCCGGGCCGGAGTTCAAGGTCACCGCCTCGCGGGTGAGCGCAGCGGGCCGGCGGTTCGCCGTCGTCACCCTGCCGTTCGACGAAGCCATGGTGTTCGAGAGCACGGAGCCCATCGACGCCGACGCCGACGGGTTCCGGTTCTCCGGGCTGGCGGGCCTCGTCACGGCGGTCGACGCCGCGCCCGGCGAGGGCGTGGTGGCCGCGACTGCCGAGGGGGCCGGAGAATGCTGACCATGCGTTCGACGTCGAGCCGCACGCCCGCGAGGGCCCCCCGCGCCCTCCGTGCCCTCCGTGCCCTCGGCGCCATCCTCGGCGCCGGCTTGATCGCGGCCGCCCTGCTCGCGGGTTGCGACGCCGCCCGGGGCGCAGCTGGATCGGCTGCGGCGTCGTACACGATCACCTACCCGGGCGACGACGGCGCGGACGTGGTCGTCGCAGTCGAGATCGCGGACCTCGACTGCTGGGAGGCCGGTGAGATGCGGTACTACGGCGACGCGTCGGCCCCGGACGGCGCCGTCGGCGACGGCACGTTCGGCCTGTCGGCGTCCAGGGAGCCCGTGGGCGACCGCCAGGTCGTGGTGGTGTACCTGCCGTTCGGCGACGGTCTGGTGTTCCAGAGCAACGACGTCGTCGAGGCGGATGCCGAGGGCTTTCGTTTCGCCGACCTCGAGGGGTTCGTGCGCGACGTCGACGCGCCGCTCGGGGAGGTCGTCGCCGCGGTCGCCACCGCGGACGGCTCCGGGACCTGCTGAACCGGCCGAGGCCTCAGCGGGTGTAGTCCGCCGGCGAGGCGATCCGGGCCGCCTCCCACCGGTTGATGAAGACCTCGCCGGTCTCCTTGTCCGAGCCTCGCCGCGAACCTCCTTATCTCGTCAACTTGACGAGAACGATCTCCGCACAATATCGTCATCATGACGACAACAGGAGGCACCCCGACCCCGAGGAGGTCACCATGGCCACCATCACCCGCTACCCGTTCGTCCGGCACCTGCGCGCCGCCCCCACGGCGCACGTCCTGCACCTGCAGGCCGGCAAGGTCAAGCACGACGGCGCCGGCGCCGCCTTCTGGTTCC
>JAEYXM010000061.1 GCA_023428465.1 Actinomycetes bacterium | reverse complement strand
GCCGGCGACCAGGCCGGCGACCAGCGCCGCGAGCTCGAGCTCGTCAGGGGCCCCGCGCAGCACCCGCACCTGGGGGGTCACAGCGGGATGTTACCGTGCTTGCGGCTGGGCAGGGTCGCCCGCTTGGTGCGCAGCGCCCGCAGCGCCCGGACGATCTGCACCCGGGTCTGCGACGGCGCGACGACGGCGTCGACGTAGCCGCGCTCGGCGGCGTCGTAGGGGTTGATGAGCGCCTCCTCGTACTCGACGGTCAGCCGGGCGCGCTCGGTCTCGGCGTCGCCCCCCGCATCGGCCACGGCCTTGAGCGTGCCCCGGTGCAGGATGTTCACCGCGCCGCCCGCGCCCATGACCGCGACCTGCGCGGTCGGCCAGGCGAGGTTGACGTCGGCGCCGAGCTGCTTGGAGCCCATCACGATGTACGCGCCGCCGTAGGCCTTGCGCGTGATGACCGTGACCAGCGGGACCGTCGCCTCGGCGTAGGCGTAGATGAGCTTGGCCCCGCGGCGGATGATCCCGTTCCACTCCTGGTCGGTGCCCGGCAGGAAGCCCGGGACGTCGACGAACGTGAGCACGGGGATGTTGAACGCGTCGCACGTGCGCACGAAGCGCGCCGCCTTCTCCGCCGCGTTGATGTCGAGCGTGCCGGCCATGTGCAGCGGCTGGTTGGCCACGATGCCGACGGGCCAGCCCTCGACGTGGCCGAAGCCCACGAGGATGTTCGGTGCGTAGAGCGACTGGACCTCGAGCAGCTCACCGTGGTCGAGGACGTGCTCGACCACCGTGCGCATGTCGTACGGCTGGGAGTCGGAGTCCGGGACGAGGGTGTCGAGGTCTTCGTCCGCGTCGGTGATCTCGAGGGGCTGCACCTCCTCGTCGTCCCACACGGGCGGGTCGGCGAGGTTGTTCGAGGGCAGGTAGGACAGGAGCGCGTGCACCCAGTCGATCGCGTCGTCCTCGTCGTCGCCGAGGTAGTGCGCGACGCCGGAGCGCGCGTTGTGCGTCATGCCGCCGCCGAGCTCCTCGAAGCCCACGTCCTCGCCGGTCACCGCGCGGATGACGTCCGGCCCGGTGATGAACATGTGTGACGTGCCGTCGGCCATGACGACGAAGTCCGTGAGCGCGGGGGAGTACACCGCGCCGCCCGCGCTCGGTCCGAGGATGAGCGAGATCTGCGGGATGACGCCCGACGCCGCGACGTTGCGCCGGAAGATCTCCGCGAACTGCGTGAGCGCGGAGACGCCCTCCTGGATGCGCGCGCCGCCGCCGTCGAGGATGCCGATGAGCGGCACGCCCGTGCGCAGTGCCATGTCCATGACCTTGGTGATCTTCTGCCCGTGCATCTCGCCGAGCGAGCCGCCGAAGGCCGTGAAGTCCTGGGAGTACACGCAGACCTGGCGCCCGTCGACCGTTCCGTAGCCGACGACGACGCCGTCGCCCGGGATGCGCTTGGCGTCCAGCCCGAAGGCGCTCGAGCGGTGCCGGACGAGCGCGTCGAGCTCGGTGAAGCTGCCCTCGTCGAGCAGCGCCTCGATGCGCTCGCGCGCCGTCTTCTTGCCGCGCGGGTGCTGGCGGGCCGCCGCGGTGGTGTCGTCCGTGGCCGCGGCCGTGCGTGCCGCCAGGTCGGCGAGCTTGCCGGCGGTCCCGGCGCGGGCTCGGGTATCGGCAGGCGCGTCAGTCACGCCTCCCACGGTAGTTGTCGCTTCCCCCCAAGCCGTGTGGAGGAACCCACGGTGTTCACCGGTGGGTGTGTGCGGATGCCTACAACCGGGCCGCGTGGATGGCTACGGTGGTCGCATGACGCCCGACGCCGTCCGCGAGGCTGTCGCGGAGCGGGTCCCCTTCGCCTGTACCGCCACGCCCGGTGGCCTCGGCCGGCTCGAGGTGGTGCCCAGCACGGGCTCCACGTCGACCGACCTCGCGGCCGCCGCGGCGGCCGACCCGGACGCGTGGCCCGACCGGTCGGTCCTGGTGACCGACCACCAGACGGCGGGCCGCGGCCGCGCCGGGCGCACCTGGGAGACGCCCGCGGGCGAGGCCCTCACCTTCTCGGTGCTCCTGCGGCCCGCCGTGCCCGCCGACCGGCTGGGGTGGCTGCCCCTGCTCGGTGGGCTCGCCGTCGTGCAGGCACTGGGGGACCTGGGCCTGGAGGCGGGGCTCAAGTGGCCGAACGACGTGCTCGTCGTCGACGCGGGCGATCACCTGCCCGGCTGGGGGCGGCACCGCAAGGTGGCGGGCGTCCTCGGCGACCTGGGCGCGGGTGGTGTGGTGCTCGGCATCGGGCTCAACGTGCACCAGCGGGTGCTCCCCGTCCCGAGCGCGACGTCGCTCGCCCTGTGCGGCGTCGACGTCGAGCGACCCGCGCTGCTCGGCGCCGTCCTGGCGTACCTCGTCGCGCTCGACGAGCGGTGGCGCGCGGCCGACGGCGACGCGTGCGCGGCGGACCTCGCCGCGCAGTGCGCGGCGGTGTGCCTCACGCTGGGCGCGCACGTGCGGGTGAGCCGCCCCGGCGGGGACGTCCTCGCCGGTGACGCGTCGGGCCTGACCGATCACGGCGCCCTCCGGGTGGTCGACGCCGCCGGCGCGACGCACGTGGTCCTCGCGGGCGACGTCGAGCACGTCCGTGCCTGACCGGTCGCGCTGCCCGCGGGCTACGTGCGGCGACAGTGTGGCCCCCGTCACACGTGGCATAGCCTGAGTCGATGCCCGACGACTCCACGCTCCGCCAGCTCGAGGAGCAGCTCCTCGGCGGGCGGCGCACGCTCACGCTCGGGCAGCTCGCGGAGCGCATCGGCGCGCCTGTCGCGCCCGTCCAGAGGTTCTGGGAGGCCCTCGGGATGCCCGTCACCGACCCGGACGCGGCGGACTTCACCGAGGAGGACGCGCGGGTGCTCTGCCTGCTCTTCGGAGCCGCGGAACGCAGTGGCATGGCGCGTGGCGGCCTCGTGTCGCTCGAACGGTCGGTGGGGCACCACGCGGAGCGGATGGCGACGTGGCAGGCCGAGACGCTCGTCGAGCACTACGCCGAGCACCACGGCCTCGACGACGTGAGCGCGCGGCTCGTCCTGCTGGACCGGATGCGCCTCGTCGCGCCCATCCTCGAGGAGCAGCTGCTCCACGCGTGGCGTCGGCACATGGCGGCGCTCACCGCGCGGGTCGCGAGCGAGTTCTCGGATGTCACGGACGTGCCGACCGACGCGCTCCCGCTCGCGCGCTCCGTCGGGTTCGCCGACATGGTGTCCTTCACGGTCCGCACGGCATCGATGCTCCCGGCCGAGCTCGCGCGCTTCGTGCGCGACTTCGAGGAGGGCGCCACGTCGATCGTCACCGGGAACGGGGGCCGGGTCGTCAAGACCATCGGGGACGCCGTCCTGTTCGCGAGCGACGACCCGCGGTCCGGCGCCGAGATCGCGATGCGTCTCGCCGAGACGTTCGGCGCGGCCTCGCCGACGCCGGTCCGCGTGGGCTTCGTGTGGGGCCGGGTCCTCTCGCGCTTCGGGGACGTCTACGGCGCGTCGGTGAACACCGCAGCGCGCCTCACGGACGAGGCGGTCCCCGGCACGGTCCTGACGGACCCGCCGACGGCGGCGCTGCTCACCGGGCAGGGGTTCGTGCTCGAGGAGGAGGACGAGCGGGAGGTCGCGGGCCTCGGGCCCGTGGCACCGTTCCGGGTCGTCGCACGGCCCGCGGGCTGAGGCCCGCGGTCAGGTCGGCGGGAGCTCCAGCGGCAGGTCGAGCATCGCCGGGGCGTCGTCGGGCAGGAGGACCGCGTCGAGCAGGTGCGGGCCGTCGTTGGCCACGGCGTTCACGTCGGTGGAGACCGGGCGCGCCACGAGTGCGGGAGGGTCGCGCCGCAGCACGTCCAGCACCCCGTCGGGGTCCGTGAGCGCCGGGTCGAGCCACGCGTCCCACACCTCCGGCGGGAGGATCACGGGCCGCCGGTCGTGGATCGCGGCCAGCGCCGGGTCCTGCGTCGTGGCGTCACCCGTGACGATCGTCATCGTGACGAGCCAGCGCAGCGGGTCGTCGTCGGCGCGCGCCCGGTCCCGCCAGAACTCGTAGAGGCCGGCGAAGGCGAGGGAGCCGCCGTCGGCCGGGTGGATCCAGTACGGCTGCTTGGGCCGGGCCGCGCGGCCGCCCCGGGGGCCGCGGCCCCGGCCGGCAGACCCGTCGTCCGCGCCGTCCGCGGTGCGCGCCTGCCACTCGAAGTACCCCTCCGCCGGCACGAGGCACCGCCGGGCGGCGGCAGCCTTGCGGAACGCGGGCTTGGTGGTGAGGGTCTCCACCCGGGCGTTGATCATCCGTGACCCGACCGACGGGTCCTTCGCCCAGCCGGGCACGAGCCCCCACCGCGCGACCCGCAGCGACCGGCGCACCTCGTCGTCCTGGGCGCGCTCGACGACGACCCGCACCGGGTCCGTGGGTGCGAGGTTCCATGACGCGGGGAGCAGGCGCGCGTCGTCGGCCACCTCGTCGACGGCGAAGGCGTCGGCGAGGTCCTGCGCCGCCCGGAAGGATGCGTAGCGTCCGCACATGGACCCAGCATGCCGACGACGTCCGACGCGCGCCTCTACGCTGGCGCGGTGAACCGCTGGCGCGACGTCGTGCAGACCCTGGGACTGGTGACGGCCGAGGGGATCCGGCCGACGATCTTCGCGGAGATGTCGGCGCTCGCAGCGCGGACCGGGGCGGTCAACCTCGGGCAGGGCTTCCCCGACGTGGACGGGCCCGACGTCGTCCTGGAGGCCGCCGTCGCGGCGCTGCGCTCGGGCCGCAACCAGTACGCGCCCGGCGACGGCATCGCCGAGCTGCGGCGCGCGGTCGCCACGCACCAGCGCGCCCACTACGGCCTGGACCCCGACCCGGACACCGAGGTCATCGTCACGACGGGCGCGACCGAGGCGATCACCGCGGCGGTCCTGGCGTTCGCGGGGCCGGGCGACGACGTCGTCGTCGTCGAGCCGTACTACGACTCCTACGCGGCGGCGACGGCGCTCGCGGGCGCGCGGCTGGTGACCGTCGGTCTCCTGCCGGGTCCCGAGGGCTTCCTGCTGGACCGGGCCGCGCTCGCGGCGGCGATCGGGCCGGCGACCCGCGTCGTCATCGTGAACTCCCCGCACAACCCGACCGGGACGGTCCTGCCGACCGAGGACCTCGCGGAGCTCGGGCGCCTCGCGGCGGCTGCGGACGCCGTCGTGGTCACCGACGAGGTCTACGAGCACCTCACCTACGACGGTGTGCGCCATGTCCCCCTGGCGACGCTGCCGGGCATGGCGGAGCGGACGCTCACGGTCTCCTCGGCGGGCAAGACGCTCTCGCTCACCGGCTGGAAGGTCGGCTGGGCGACCGGGCCGGCCGAGCTCGTGACCGCCGTGCGCGCGGTCAAGCAGTTCCTCACCTACACCTCGGGGGCGCCGCTGCAGCCGGCGATCGCCGCCGCGCTGGTCGACCCGGCGGTGGACGCCTGGGTCCGCGACCTCGCGGCCTCGCTGGCCGAGCGCCGGGACCTGCTGTGCGCCGGCCTGACCGCCGCGGGGTTCGACGTCGTCGTGCCTGCGGGCACCTACTTCGTCGTCGCGGACGGGCGCGCGTTCGACGACGACGGCGCGCACCTGTGCCGCACGCTCCCGGAGCGCGCGGGCGTCGTCGGCGTGCCGGTGAGCGCGTTCTGCCGGCCCGGGGGACCGGTCGCGGAGCAGCTGCGCTCGTGGGTGCGCTTCACGTTCTGCAAGCGTGGGGAGGTCCTGGCCGACGGCGTCGAGCGGCTCGGGAGGCTGCAGCGGCGCTGAGCGCGCCGGCGCGCGGTGTGCATGAAAACGTGGTATTCCACATAGTTCTGCACAGCCTGTGGAGATATGTCCGTTTCCGGGCGCTAGTCCACAGGGGCGAGCGGGCACGTCGCGCACGACGGCGGGGCGACCTCGCGCGACGGCGGGCAGCCCGTGGGTCCGCAGCGGGCCAGTCCCTGCGCGGTCAGTCGCTCGACGACCGCGCGGACGAAGGTCTCCGGCATGCCGAGGCGCCGGGCGACGGCGTCGGTCGTCGCGCCGGCGGCCAGCTCGGCGCGCACGAGCTCGACGACGCTCACTGCAGCCTCGTCAGTGCTGCGCCCACCTGGAAGACCGCGACCGCGAGCACCCAGGCCACGCCGATCTGCACGCCGACGCCGCCGAGCGTCCAGCGGGCGCCGAAGCGGCGCCACTGCTCGGTGACCGTCGCCAGGCACGGGGTGTACCCGAGCACGAACACCATGAGGGCGAGTGCCGCGGCCTCCGGCGCACCGCCCGAGGTCTCGGTGAGCGTGGCGCGGATCCCGTCGTCGAGCGCTGCGGCGTCGTCCCCGACGGCGTAGGACTGTGCGAGCGACCCGACCACGACCTCCTTGGCCACGAATCCCGACGCGAGCGCGGCGGAGATGTGCCAGTCGTCGAAGCCCGCGGGGGCGAACACGGGGGACACGGCCTGGGCGGCCGCGCCGTAGAGGGAGTCCTCGACCGCCGGGGTGCCGTCCGCGCCCGAGCCGACCGTCGGGACCGCCATGAGCACCCACATGACCGTGAGCGTCGCGACGATGATCGAGCCGGCCTTGAGGGCGAACGAGCGGACCCGGACCCACACCGAGGCGAGGATCGGTCGCATCCGGGGCCGCTGGTAGGCGGGCAGCACCAGGACGAGGGCCTCCTGCTGCAGGCCGCGGAACGCGGTGCGCCGCGCGATGAGGCCACCCGCGATCACGAGGCCGAGGCTCAGCAGGTACATGACGAAGATCGCGGTGCCCGCGTGCTCGGGGAAGAACGCCCCGCCGAGCAGCACGTAGACGGGCAGGCGCGCCGCGCACGTCGTCCACGGCACGAGCAGGCCCGTGAGCAGCCGCTGGCGCGCGGTCGGGAGGGTCTGCGTCGCCGCGACCGCGGGCACGTTGCAGCCGAAGCCGATGACCAGCGGCAGCATCGCGCGGCCGTCGAGGCCGAGCGTGCGCATCCAGCGGTCCGCGAGGAAGCCCGCGCGGGCGAGGTAGCCGCTGTCCTCGAGCAGGGCGAGAGCGACGTACACGACCGCGAGCAGCGGCAGGAACGTCAGCACGGTCCCGACGCCGACGAGCACGCCGTCGACGATCAGGCCCTCGACCCAGCCGTCGGGGACCACGGCCCGCACCGCGTCGGCGACGGCGGTGACGCCGCGGTCGACGAGGTCCATGAGGGGCGCGGCGGCCGTTGTCGTGAGCTGGAACAGCAGCCAGATGGCCAGCAGGAAGACCGGGGCACCGAACCACGGGTTGAGCAGCACGTCGTCGACCGCGTCCGTGCGGGTCCGGCGCGCCGGCGGTGCCGCGCCGAGCCGCGCGGTCACGCCGTTCACCCAGGTGAAGAGCCGCTCGACCTCGGCGAGCTCGCGGTCCAGGTCGACGCCCGCATCCGGCTCGCCGCAGCAGGCGTCGTCGTCGGCCGTCGGCTCCGGCGCCGGTAGGCCGCGCAGCGGGCGCGCGTCCGCGAGGGCCCGGGCC
>JAEYXM010000263.1 GCA_023428465.1 Actinomycetes bacterium | reverse complement strand
CCGAGCGCGAGCAGCAGGATGGCGGGGAACGCCAGCCCGAAGAACACCGCCGCCGGCTCGCGCAGGTACAGGCGACCCTCGGTGACCACGACCTTCGTCAGAACGCTCACGTCACGCCTCCTGCCCGACGCCGTCGTCCGCCGCGCCCCGCGCGACGATCGACACGAATGCCTCCTCGAGCGAGCCCTGCTCGACCCGCAGGTGGGCGGGTCGGTTGCCCGCCCCCGTCACGGCCAGGACGACGTCGACCGCGACCTCCTGGCCCCGCACCTCGTAGTCCGCGCCGTCACCCGACGCCTCCACGACGACATCGGCGACGCCCGGCAGTGTCTCGAGCAGGCCGGCGGGGACCGGCACCGGGGTGTGGAAGCGCACGGTCTGCTGGGTGGCCTGCGCGGCCAGCTCGGCGGGCGTGCCCTGGGCGACGATCCGCCCGGCGTCGATGAGCAGGACCCGGTCGGCGAGGCGCTCGGCCTCCTCCATGAAGTGCGTGACGAGCAGGATCGTGACGCCGCGGTCGCGGATGCGCTCGATGACGCCCCACGTCTCGCGGCGGGCCTGCGGGTCCAGGCCGGTCGTGAGCTCGTCGAGGATCGCGACCTCCGGGTTGCCGACGAGCGCGAGGGCGACCGACAGGCGCTGCTTCTGGCCGCCGGACAGGCGCCGGAACTGGGTGTCCACCCGGTCGGCGAGGCCCAGGTCGGCGACGAGTGCGGCGGGGTCGGCGGGGTCCGAGTAGAACGACGCGTACAGGTCGAGCGCCTCGCGGACCGTGATCTTCGCGGGCATCTCGCTCTCCTGGAGCTGCAGCCCCAGGCGCTCCCGCAGGGCCGGGCCGTCCCGCTGCGGGTCGAGCCCGAGCACGCGGACCTGACCGGCGTCGGGCACGCGCAGCCCGGCCACGGACTCGACCGTCGTCGTCTTGCCTGCGCCGTTGGGACCCAGGATGCCGACGATCTCGCCGGGCTCGACGGCGAACGTCACGTCGTCGACCGCGATCGTCGGCCCGTAGGCCTTGCGGAGGTGGGTCACCTCGATGACCGGGGTCATGGCCGGCTCCTCACGGTTGGGGCGGTGGGGCAGCGGACGGGTGTGTCACAGGACGGACGCGGTGCGTACGGGCGTCCCGCGCAGGACGAGGCGGTAGGCGACGACGACGGCGCCGAGCACGACGAGCGCCGCCGCGGCACGGACGAGCCAGCCGCCCGCGGTGCCGACGCCGAGGTCACCGTCGAGGAAGGTGAACTCCGTGCTCATCGCGACCTGGAGCAGGAGGATCGGGCCGACGGTGAGCGGCAGGGCGAGCGTGCCCCACCAGCCACCGACGCGGTAGTAGACGATCCCGACCAGGTGGCCACACAGCAGCCCGGCCGACGACGCGACCAGGTACTCGCCCAGGACCAGGCCGACCTGCGAGGAGTCCGCCGCGAAGACGTTCTGGTCGAGGATCGCGTGCGGCCAGCCCTGCCACGCGTACAGCGCGCGCTCCGCCTGCATGACGGCGACGATCGCGACCGCGTAGCAGGCCGCCATCGTCAGGGCGGCGTTCACCGTGGCACGGCCGAGGACGCGCCGCGTGCGGCCCATCTGGACGTGCACGGGCAGGTGGGCCGCGAGCAGGACGATCGCCATCGAGAAGGGGAACCAGATCAGGCCCTGGCGGCCGAAGGCCACGACCGAGCCCTCGATCTGCCAGAAGTGGTTCACCCCGACGATCCCGACGACGGAACCGAACACGTAGACGCCGAGCGCCCAGCGGGCGCTGCGCAGGTGCGCGCCCATGAGCCAGCGGTACGTCGCGGCCTCCGCGGACGCGGTCCGGCGCGGCAGGGCGGACGCCGGGGAGGCGCCGTCGACGGTCGTGGCGCTCATCGGGCGGCCTCCTTGCTGGTGAGGTCGACGAACAGGTCCTGCAGGTCCAGGCCCCCGAGCTCGAGGCCCGACGCGTGGGCGGCCGCGGCGTCGGCGGAGGTGACGTCGCCGAAGACGGTCACCTGGGCGGTGCGGCCCAGCGTCCGCCGGCCGAGCACGCGGCGGCCCTGCACGAACGCGTCCACGGCGTCGGCGGGCCCCGTGACCGCGACCCCGCGGGACCGGAGCGCGTCGGCGTCGTCGGCGAGCAGCACGCGGCCCGCGTCGAGGATGACCACGTGCTCGAGGAGGCGCTGGACCTCGTCGATGAGGTGGCTGGAGATGACGATGGTGCGCGGGTGCTCGGCGTAGTCGGCGACGAGCGCGTCGTAGAACGCGTAGCGCGAGGGGGCGTCCATGCCCAGGTGGACCTCGTCGAGGAGCGTCAGCGGGGCGCGCGACGCGAGCCCGACGACCACGCCGAACGCGGACTTCTTGCCGCGCGAGAGCTTCGCCGGGGTGGCCGCCGGGTCGAGCTCGAACGTCTCCATGAGCCGGTCCGCGTACGGCCGGTCGAACCCGCGGCGCACCTGTTCCATGAGGGCGAGGGTGTCGCGCATCCGCAGCTCGGCGGGCACGTCGCCGCTCTCGCGGACGAGGCAGATGCCGCTCATCGCCTCGGCGTCCTCCCACACCTCGCGGCCACCGACGCGCACCGTGCCGGAGGTGGCCCGCCGGAACGCGGCGAGCACCGAGAGCAGGGTCGTCTTGCCCGAGCCGTTGCGGCCCAGCAGGCCGGTGATGACGCCCGGCGCAAGGTCCAGGTCGACGTGGTCGAGGGCGACGGTGGACCCGTAGCGGACCGTGAGGTCGCGGGTCTCGACGGCGACGGTCATCGGGCCGCTCCTTCGGCGTCGGGCGAGGCGCCGGTGGCGCCAGGGGCGTCGGGGGCGGCGGGCGCGCCGGGCGTGGTGTCTGTGGCGCCAGGGGCGTCGGGCGAGGTGTCTGTGGCGCCAGGGGCGCCGGGCGTGTCGGTGGCGTCGGGCGAGGCGGCGGCGGCGCGGAGGCGGCTGACGACGTCGTCCAGGCCGATGCCGAGCAGGCGCGCCTCGGCGGCGACGGGGTCGACGACGTCGGCGAAGAACCGCTCGCGCCGCTCGGCGACGAGCCGTTCCCGGGCCCCGGGGGCGACGAACATGCCCACACCGCGGCGCTTGTAGAGCGTCCCGGCGTCGACGAGCTCGGCGAACGCCTTCGCGGCGGTGGCGGGGTTGATGCGGTAGGCGGTCGCGTACTGGGTGGTCGACATGACCTGCTCCTCCTCCCCGAGCGCGCCCGTCAGGATCTCGGTGCGGATCTGGTCGGCGATCTGGAGGTAGATCGGGTCGCGTCCGTCGAACACCGCGCCCACCTCCCGCCCGACCAGGCTCACTGGTTCATTACTCGACTAATGAACCATAGAACCTGGCGTGCCGGCAAGACCCGACGCCGGGCGGGTGCAGGGTGAGGGGTCGCCAACGAGCTGGGGAGACTTTCGGACAGATGGCGTCCGAAAGTCTCCCCAGCTCCGCGCGGGAAGCCGGCGTCAGCCGCGCAGGCGGCGCGCCGCGACGAGCTCGGCGACCTGGACGGCGTTCAGCGCCGCGCCCTTGCGCAGGTTGTCGTTGCTGACGAACAGGGCCAGGCCGCGCCCGTCGGGCACGCCCGGGTCCTGGCGCAGGCGACCCACGAAGCTCGGGTCCGCGCCTGCCGCCTGCAGCGGCGTCGGGACATCCGTGAGCACGACGCCCGGCGCCCCACGGAGCAGCTCCGCCGCCTGCGCGACGGACAGCGGCCGGTCGAACTCCGCGTTGATCGACAGCGAGTGACCGCTGAACACCGGCACGCGCACGCACGTCCCCGACACCAGCAGGCCCGGGATGCCGAGGATCTTGCGCGACTCGTGGCGGAGCTTCTGCTCCTCGTCCGTCTCGTACGAGCCGTCCTCGACGAGCGACCCGGCCAGCGGGACGACGTCGAACGCGATGGGCGCGACGTACTTCACGGGCTCCGGGAAGGTGACCGCGCCGCCGTCGTGCACGAGCGCCGTGACCTCCTGGCCCATCGCGGCGCGCACCTGGCCCTCGAGCTCGGCCACACCCGCGAGCCCGCTGCCGGACACCGCCTGGAACGTCGACACGATGAGCCGGCGCAGGCCCGCAACGTCGTGCAGCGGCTTGAGCACCGGCATCGCGGCCATCGTCGTGCAGTTCGGGTTCGCGATGATGCCCTTCGGCGTGTGGTCCACGGCCTCCGGGTTGACCTCGCTCACGACCAGCGGGACGTTCGGGTCCCGCCGCCACGCCGAGGAGTTGTCGATGACGATCGCGCCGGCGTCCGCGAAGCGCGGCGCCTGCTCGCGCGACGTGCTCCCACCCGCCGAGAAGAGCGCGATGTCGATGCCGGACAGGTCCGCCGTCGCGACGTCCTCCACGACGACGTCGGTGCCGCGCCACGGCAGCGTCGTCCCGGCCGACCGTGCCGAGGCGAAGTAGCGGATCGACGCCACGGGGAAGCCCCGCTCGTCGAGGATGCGGCGCATAACGCCGCCGACCTGACCCGTCGCGCCGACGACCGCGACCGAGAACCCTGCGCCCATCGTCAACGCCCCGTCCCGCCGTAGACCACGGCCTCGCCCTCGTCGCTGTCCAGGTCGAACGCCGTGTGGACGGCACGCACCGCGTCGTCCAGCTGGTCGGCCCGCGTGATGACCGACACCCGGATCTCCGAGGTCGTGATCATCTCGATGTTGATGCCCGCGTCCCGCAGCGCGCCGAAGAGCTTCGCGGACACACCCGGGTGGGACTTCATCCCGGCGCCGACGAGCGAGAGCTTGCCGATCGCGTCGTCGTACTGGATGGAGTCGAACCCGATCTCGGACTTCTTCTCCTGCAGCGCGTGCGTGGCCCGCTGGCCGTCGCTCGCCGGGAGCGTGAAGGAGATGTCAGTCAGCCCCGTCTGGGCCGCGGAGACGTTCTGGACGATCATGTCGATGTTCACGCCCGCGCCGGCGACGACCTCGAAGATCGACGCCGCGGTGCCCGGCACGTCCGGGACGCCGACGACGGTGATCTTGGCCTCGCTGCGGTCGTGCGCGACGCCGGAGATGATCGGCTGCTCCATGGCTTCTTCTCCCTCGGACGGGGCGTGCGTGACGAGCGTGCCCTCGCGGCCGGAGAACGACGAGCGCACGTGGATGGGGACGTGGTTGCGGCGCGCGTACTCCACGCAGCGCAGCATGAGGACCTTCGCGCCGCTCGCGGCGAGGTCGAGCATCTCCTCGTAGGTGATGCGGTCGAGCTTGCGGGCGGCCGGGACGATGCGCGGGTCCGCCGTGAAGACGCCGTCGACGTCGGTGTAGATCTCGCAGACGTCGGCCTCGAGGGCCGCCGCCAGCGCGACCGCCGTGGTGTCCGAGCCGCCGCGGCCGAGCGTCGTCACGTCGTTCTTGTTCGGGTTGACGCCCTGGAAGCCCGCGACGATCGCGACGTTGCCGTCCGCCACCGCCTCCTTGATGCGGCTCGCCTTGACGTCGATGATCCGGGCCTTGCCGTGCACCTCGTCCGTGATCACGCCGGCCTGCTGGCCCGTGAACGACTGCGCGTGCACACCCAGGTTCGCGATCGCCATCGCCAGCAGGGACATCGAGATGCGCTCCCCCGCGGTGAGGAGGATGTCCATCTCGCGGGCCGGCGGCATCGGGGTGATCGCGTTGGCCAGGTCGATCAGCTCGTCGGTGGTGTCGCCCATCGCCGAGACCACGACGACGACGTCGTCCCCCGCGCGCCTGGCCTCGGCGATCCGCTTGGCCACGCGCTTGATGCCCGCGGCATCCGCGACGGAGGACCCTCCGTACTTCTGCACGATCAAGCCCACGTTGTGCTCCGGGATGGGTGAGTGGGCGCGGCAGGCGCCGCGCTGCGTTCGAGGCAGGATAGTCGGCGCGGCGGTGGCACCCCTCAGGCTTTCCGCCATGTGGCGGTCATCACGCGGCGTCCGCGGTGCCGTGGCGGCCCCGGGTCGCGACACATACTGGGGGAAGGAGGCGATCATGTCCCGAACCCGCTCCGCCGCCGTGACCACCGCGCTCGCCCTCGTGCTCCTGCTCACCGGGTGCCAGACCCTGCGCGACGAGGCGCCCGGCGGCGACGACGCCGGCACGACCGCCCCCGACGACCCGGTCGCCTCCGACGACCCGGTGACGCACGCCCCGGGCGACGACGCGACCGACCCACCCGACGAGCCCCAGACCCCCGCGACGCCGGTCGCCGTCGACATCACGGTCGTCGTCGACGCGACGGGCGAGGGAGCGACCACGACCTACACCCTCACGTGCGAGCCGACGGGCGGGGACCACCCCGACGCCGAGGCCGCGTGCGCGGCGATCGCCGCAGCCGGCGGGACGGCGGCCTTCGAGCCGACGCCGCGCGACGTCGCCTGCACCGAGCAGTGGGGCGGGCCGCAGACGGCGCGCGTCGAGGGAACCGTCGACGGCAGGTCGGTGCAGGCCGACTTCACCCTGACCAACGGGTGCGAGATCTCCCGCTGGGCCGCGCTCGAGGCGCTCTTCGGACCGGGTGGCCTGCTGTAGCCGGGCCCGGCCTGGATCACGGGTGCAGGGCGCGGAACTCCGCCTCGGCGGCGACGTCGTCGTCCACGTCGAGACGCAGGTGCGCGAGGACCGCCTGCAGCATGCGCAGGACGGCGGACGCGCGCTCGCCCCAGTTCGACAGGTACGAGTACTGCCACCACCACAGGGCCTCGAGGACCTGGCCGGCGTCGTAGTGCCGCCGGCCCTGGCCGAGCGCGCCCGCGATGAGGACGAGGTCCCCGGAGACCGTGGAGCGCACGACCGTGCGGCCGAGCACCGGGTCGTCGACCTCGCTGTAGTCGTCGATGCCCTCGAAGAGGTTCTCGAGCGCCTGGCCGAGCGGGTCCAGGTCGTCGTCCGGGCCGACGTCGGGCTCGAACCGCTCCGCCGGCACGACGTCGACCAGCGCGCCCAGGCGGGCGCCCGCGGCGAGGAGGTCGGAGATCGCCAGCAGGAGCAGCGGGATCGCGACCTCCGGGTTGGTGCCCGCGGCGACCTCGGTCACCGTGTCGAGGAAGCGGCTCGCCTCGGCGGCCGTCGCGTCGGCGATGTCCTGGAAGTCCTGCGGGACGGGCTCCGTGGACGCGTCGTCGTCGGGACGTGGGATGCGCGGGATGTCAGGCATTGATCTGTCTCCGTCCCTCGAAGGCCCGCCCCAGCGTGACCTCGTCCGCGTACTCCAGGTCGCCGCCCACCGGAAGGCCGGACGCGAGCCGGGTGACCCGCAGCCCCATCGGCACCAGCAGGCGCGCGAGGTAGGTGGCGGTGGCCTCCCCCTCGACGTTCGGGTCCATCGCGAGGATCACCTCGGTGACCTGGCCGTCCGCCAGCCGGGTCATGAGCTGGGCGATGCGCAGGTCGTCCGGGCCGACGCCCGCGATGGGATTGATGGCGCCGCCGAGCACGTGGTACCGCCCGCGGAACTCCCGGGTGCGCTCGATCGCGACCACGTCCTTGGGCTCCTCGACGACGCAGATGGTCGCCGGGGAGCGGCGCGGGTCGCGGCAGACCTGGCACGTCTCCTGCTGGGCGACGTTGCCGCAGACGGTGCAGAACCGGACCTTCGCCTTGACGTCGAGGAGCACCTCGGCGAGGCGCTTCACGTCGTCCGGGTCCGCGGCGAGGACGTGGAACGCGATGCGCTGGGCGCTCTTGGGACCGACCCCGGGCAGCCGCCCGAGCTCGTCGATCAGGTCCTGGACCGCGCCCTCGTACACACCCTCACCCTACGTGCTGCCGCCCTCACCCCCCTGGCCCCCCTCGCCCAAAGTGGCACATTCCGTGCTGGTTTCGTTCCACTCTGGTACCGAACGGGCCTGTGCCGTTCCACTTTGGTGCTGCGGCGGGTGGCGGGGCGGGTGGCGGGGCGGGGCGGGGCGGGGCGTTCCGACGCGGGGGACGGGTGCAGGCGACGCATCGCAGCGCGGTAGGCCCGTCCCACCTCTCGGCGGTCCGCGTCCCGGGCAACACCGAGCACGTCGTAGTGGGTCACGTCCGTCGCCCACTGGGGCCCACTCGTCATCGGCCGCGCTCGGGCCACTGGGCCACCGTGACGGTGGCGGTCCGGCTGCTGCGGTCGGTCACGCGGACAGCATTCCGGTCGGCACCTGCCGTGTCGACGGACCAACGGGGTCATCTCTGCGCGCCGCCCGCCGCCGCACGACCGCGATGCCCGCCGTCCCGGCCACGACGACGGCCGCAGCGGGCCCGGCGAGTGCGTCGGGTCCCCACGCGCCGACGACACCGCTGCCCGCCGCAGCGCCCGCGGCGATGGACAGGTTGAACATCACGGGGACGACGGCGCCCGCGGCGTCACGAAGGCCCGGGCCCGCGAGCCGCATGATCATCGTCTGAGCCAGCGGGGGCAGGGCGCCGCTCGCGAAGCCCCACAGCGCGACGACGGCGAGCGTCGTCCCGGGACGTCGACCCGCGCCGAGCGCCACCGCCGCGAGGGCCACGCCGGTCAGCCCGGTCGCCGCGAGGAGCGCGGCGCCGGGCCGGGCGTCGCCGACGACGCCGACGGCGACCACCGCGAGCGCTGACACGGCCCCCAGAAGCAGCAGGAGCCCGCTCATCCCGCCTGGCACGCCCGGCGCAGCCTGCTCGAACACCGCGGTGACGAACGTGAAGGCGGCGAAGTGCCCGACGAGCGCCACCCCGATGGCGCCGGCGAGCCCGAGGACCGGGACGAGCCGGCGGCCGTCACCGGCGCCGCCCGTCGCACGCCCGACCGCCCGCTGGTCCAGGCCGTCCGGCACGAGGGCGGCGACGGCAGCGGCGACCGCGAGCTCGACGAGCGCGACGGCACCGGACGCCACGCGCCAGTCGAGCAGTCGCGCGAGCAGGTTGGCCGCGGGGACGCCGATCACGGTGCCGAGCGTGGCGCCGCCGATGACGATCGTGACGGCTCGCGCCAGGAGCCGTTCGGGGACCAGCGCGGCGGAGTGCGCGTTCACCGCCGCCCACAGGAGCCCGGTCGCGGCGGCGCCCACGAGGCGCGTCGCCAGTGCCACGGCGAACGTCCCCGCGAGCGCTGTGCCGACCGCGGACGCGGCGAACACGACGAGCGCGCCGACGACGACGCGACGCCGGTCCCACCGGGCCGTCGCCCGCACGAGGGGGTAGCTGGTGAGGGCGACCGTCAGGGCCCACAGTGAGACGAGCAGGCCGGTCTGCGCTTCCGGGACGCCGAGGTCGGTGCTCATGTGCACCAGAACGGCCGTCGGCAGCATCTCGCCCGTGACGACGACGAACGTCGTCGCCCCCAGGACGACGAGCGGACGGGTTGGGAATTCGATGTCGGTCGATGTCTTCACGGAGCGACGCTAAACTTTGACATCAACGTCAAGGTCAACCCCGGGGGAGACGGAGGCCGGACCCGTGAAGATCGGTGAGGTCGCGGCACGCACAGGTGTGTCGACGCGCGTCCTGCGGTACTACGAGCAGCAGGGCCTCCTCGCGCCCCGCCGGGCCGGCAACACCTACCGCGAGTACACCGAGGACGACGTCGCCCGGGCCCAGCAGGTCGCGCTCATGGTCCGCTCCGGGCTGCCCACGCGGGTCATCAAGGCCCTGCTCGACCTGGAGGAGACCCAGCGACGCGACATCGGGGAGTCCTGCCCCCGTCAGGTGGCGGAGCTGCTCGCCGCCGAGCTCGCCGAGATCGACGCCCGCATCGGCTGCCTGACCCGCAGCCGGCGGACCATCCACGACGTCCTGGTGCGCACCGAGCACGCCGCGCTGCTCCGCGAGGGCGCCGCGCAGTAGCGTGCTCCGGTGCCCACGTACCTCGGCGCCGACGGCGCGCGGCTGCACTACGACGAGATCGGCGACCCCGGTGCGCCCACGCTGGTCGTGCTCGCCGGAGGCGCGGCACGCCACCCGGAGTATCTCGGCGACCTGGCCGGCCTCGGCGCCGACTTCCGGCTCGTCGTCCCGCACCTGCGCGGCGTCGGCCGCTCTCCCCGCCCCGCCGACAAGGCGCGCGGTGCCGCATGGCGCCAGGCCGACGACCTCGAGCTCCTGCGCACGCACCTGGGCCTGGAGACGCTCGCCCTCGCCGGGCACTCCGCCGGGACGCGGCTCGCCGTCGCCTACGCCGCCCAGCACCCGCAGCGCGTCGCACGGCTCCTCCTGCTGACACCCCCGGCGCAGGGCCTGACGGACATCCCGTCCGACGCGGGCGCGTCGGCCGACGAGCGGCGGCGGACCGACCCGGACGTTGCGCGGGCGCTCGACGCGCTCGCCGCAGGGCCTGACATGACATCCGAGGCGGCGTTCAACGCCTGGCACCTCGCCGTGGCGCCGGCGACGTACGCGCACTGGGGTGCCGCGGAGCAGGCGCACGCCCGTGCGGCGCGCTTCGACCTCGCGGCAGCGCGGGCGTACTTCTCCGTGCCCACGCCCGACGACGTCGCGGACCGGCTCCGCGCGCTGGCGGCACCCGTGCTGGTGGTCGCCGGCGGTGCCGACCTCTTCACCGGCGTCGCGCCGCTGCGCGCCCTGGCCGAGGTGTTCCCCCGCGGCGCATGCTCGGTGCTCGAGGACTGCGGGCACTACCCGTGGGTCGAGCAGTCGGCGGCGTTCCGGCAGGTCGTCGACGCGTTCCTCGCCGACGGCGCGCCGACGCCCTGACGTCCGCGCGTCGCGACCGCGGTGTCGCGACGCCCTGCCACACTCGTCGCCGTGACGACTCCTCCCCCCGAGGGTCTCGGCGCCCCGAGCCTTCCTCCTGCCCCGGGCGCGACCGGCTCGGTGCCCCCACCGCCGCCCACGCCTGCGCCCGTGGGCCGGCCGGCGCCGTCCGCTCCGTCCAAGCGTCGCCGAGTCGCCGCCGTCGTCGCCGCCGCACTGGTCCTGGTCGCAGCCGCGGGTGCCGCCTGGTGGTGGACAACCCGCTCGACGCCGGAGGACGGCCCGCGGGCCGCCGTGGAGCAGTACCTCGACGGGCTCGTGGCCGGCGACTGCACCATGACCCACCCCGTGATCACCGATGTCATGATCGGAGGCGACCCGGAGATCGACTGCCGGACGCTGGAGGCTGAGGCCATCCGTCGCGAGGTCGAGGTCACGACCGAGGTCACCGAGGTCACGATGATGACCGGCGGGACCGCGGCCGAGGTGCATGCCACCTGGTCGAGCGTCGAGGCGTCGGAGGAGCTCTGGTTCTCGGTGATCGAGGTCGACGGCCGCTGGCTCGTGGACGGTCGCGTGTTCCCCGTCGACGAGTAGGAGCTAGTCCTCCTCGACCTCGTCGATGATCGTGCCGCCGAGCATCTGCGCGACGAGCGGCGCCCCGACCAGCCCGGAGCCCTCAAGATCCGGGTCGTCCGGGCTCGCGTCGTAGCCGGGCTCATCCTCCGGGGCGGGCTCAGGCTCCGGTGCGCGGCCGGCGGACCGACCGCGGGCGTTCGACCGGCCGCCGGAGCGTCCGCCCACCGCCTGGGCCTCCGCAGCCGCCTTGCGGGCTGCCTCGCGCGCCGCCGCAGCGGCGGACGACGTACTGCTCGAGGTACCGCCCGACGACGGGCGCGCCGACGTGTCCGATGACGCCGCGTCACCTCGGCCGGCCGACTGTGCGGCACGCGCGCCGGCTGGCTCGCCCGGGTCGTCGTCCCACGGCGGGGGCTCGTCGGCCGGCGGGATGTCCCACGAGGCGGCGGCCGCGTCGGCTGCCGCCGAACGTCCCGATGAGGGCGCCGCGCCTCCGGCTCTCGGGGCTCCAGGGCTCGCGCTCGCGCCGCGAGCGGTCCGCTCGCCCGACGACGACCGACCCTCTGCGGACCGCCCGGTCGCGGACGGGGCGGCCGGGTCGGCAGCACCGGACCCCACCCCCTGCCCCGACGCCGACGTCGGTGCGGGCGCCGCGGCGGGCGGCGCGCCCGCACCGACCGCGGTCTCGACGCGGACGTCGAGGCCGAGGGTCTCGTGCAGCGCGCGCTGGACGTTCGCCGGGTGCGGACCGGTGCGGAAGGTCGTCGCAAGCTGGGGCGTGGTGAAGGTGAGGGTCACGACCTTGTCGGTCACCTCGGTGACCTGCGCGTTCTGGCTCACGAGGACCCACGTCGCCATGCGCAGCGAGCGCAGGGTCTGCAGCACCTCGGGCCAGCGGCGGCGGACCGTCTCGGCGTCCAGGCCGACCGCGGTCCCGGCGCCTGGCGCAGCCGCCGCGGGTGCGGTCCCTGCACCGGGCGCGGCCGGAGCGGGTGCGGGTGCTGCCGCGGACCCTGCGGGTGCGGGCGCTCCCACGGGT
>JAEYXM010000247.1 GCA_023428465.1 Actinomycetes bacterium | reverse complement strand
CGGCCGGGGTGGGCGTCTCGTCCGCGGGTGTCTGCTCGGCGGCGGCGGCCTTCGCGCGGGTGCTGCGGCGCCGGGCCGGAGTCTTCGGGCGCTCCTCGGGTGCGGCCTCGGGGGCGGCCTGCGCCTCCTGCGGCGGCTGGGGCGTCACCTCGGTCGCCACCTCACCCGGCGACGCGTCGGACGTCGAGCCCTGGGCGGTCGCCGTGGTCTTCGCCCTGCGGCGGCGGGCGGGAGCGGTCTTCGCGGACGCGGCGCCGGGTGCGTCCTCGCCCGCGGCCCGGGAGGTGTCCGCAGCGGCGCCTTCCGGCGCGTCCGTGCCCGCCGTCGGGCTCGGGATCTCCGTCGGCGCTGCGGTGGCGCGCGTGCTCCGGCGACGCCGCGCGGCCGGTCTGGTCCCGCTCTCGGTGTCGGAGGAGGTGATGTCGGGGGTGCCGGCGGCTTCGCCGCCGGTCAGTGTCTCGTCGGTCACGAGCTCTCCAGGCCCGCAGGGCTGCCACACTCCCGGCCCGCCGGGCGGTTCGGTCGTCGCGCACCGGTGCGGCGCTGCGACGGAAGTCGTCGGTGTCGTCGGTCGGGTGGGCGCTGCCGGCGCCCGCCGGAGGTTTCAACGGCGGCGCCAGGCGGTCACGGACCACGGCCTGGAACGTCTGTGGCGAAAGGGACGGTGTGGCGACCCCTTCGACCGAGGTCAGTATCGCACAGGGAGGGGCCGCCGGCGCCCGTCGTCCACTCGTGTCGCGAGACGACTCGGACGCGTCGCGTGCTCGTGAACACGAACCGAACGAGATGACGGGGCGTCAGCAAACGGGACGTTGGTCCCACAGCCACCTGGGCCCTTCTACCTAGCCTGACGCTCAGCCGATCGTGCCCCGGAGGAGAACCATGGACGCCCTCGACCTTGCCCGCTGGCAGTTCGGGATCACGACCGTCTACCACTTCATCTTCGTGCCCCTGACGATCGGTCTCGCACCGCTCGTCGCCCTCATGCAGACGTTCTGGGTGCGCACCGGCGACCAGAAGTGGCTCCGGCTCACGAAGTTCTTCGGCAAGCTGCTGCTCATCAACTTCGCGATCGGCGTCGCGACCGGCATCGTGCAGGAGTTCCAGTTCGGCATGAACTGGAGCGAGTACTCGCGCTTCGTCGGTGACGTCTTCGGCGCCCCGCTCGCCATGGAGGCCCTGGCGGCCTTCTTCATCGAGTCGACGTTCCTCGGCCTGTGGATCTTCGGCTGGGACAGGCTCCCCAAGAAGGTCCACCTCGCCTGCATCTGGGCGGTCGCGATCGCCACCAACCTGTCGGCGTACTTCATCCTTGCGGCCAACTCGTGGATGCAGCACCCGGTCGGCACGATCTTCAACGAGGAGACCGGCCGCGCGGAGATGGTCGACATCGGCGCGGTCCTGACGAACGTCACCCTCCTCGCGGCGTTCCCGCACACCATCGCCGCGGCGTTCCTCACCGCGGGCACGTTCGTCGCCGGCATCGCCGGCTGGTGGATGGTCCGCCTCGTCCGCAAGGGCGATGAGGAGGGCGCCCGGGTCTACCGGCCGGCAGTCGTCGTCGGCGTCGTGACGATGCTGGTCGCAGGCGTCGGCATCGGCCTCTCCGGCGACTGGCAGGCCAAGCTGATGTTCGACCAGCAGCCGATGAAGATGGCCTCCGCCGAGGCGCTCTGC
The DNA here is from genome assembly GCA_023428465.1 of Actinomycetes bacterium. GTDB lineage: Bacteria > Actinomycetota > Actinomycetes > Actinomycetales > Cellulomonadaceae > Actinotalea. Next base: position 6,758 of record JAEYXM010000247.1, on the reverse strand, counting down.
GTCGGCGAGGACGGCGCGTCGTTCTCGATCCTCACCCTCGGGGACCTCTCGAACGACTGCGCCAACACCTCGACGATCCTCGCGATCCCCGGCCTGACCTCCTTCCTCGCGTCCGGCGACTTCGACGCCTACCTGCCCGGCGTCGACGAGCTCCAGGTGCAGTCCGAGGAGCTCTACGGCGCGGGCGTCGACTACCGGCCCAACCTGCTGGTCACCTACTGGAGCTTCCGGCTCATGATCGGGCTCGGCGCCGGCAGCGCCGCGCTCGCCCTCGCCGCCCTGTGGTTCATGCGCAAGGGCCGCGTCGTCGGGCACCGGTGGTTCGGTCTCCTCGCCCTCGCCGCCATCCCGACACCGTTCCTCGCGTCGTCCTTCGGCTGGATCTTCACCGAGATGGGTCGCCAGCCGTGGGTCGTCGCCCCCAACCCGAACCCCAGCGGGGTCGACGGCGTCTGGATGCTCACCGCGCGCGGCGTCTCGACGTCGGTCTCCGGGGGCACGGTGGTCATCTCGCTCGTCGCGTTCACCGCGCTGTACGGCATCCTCGCGGTCGTGTGGTTCCGGCTCATGCGCAAGTACGCCGCGCACGGCGTCGCGGACACCGAGCCCGACCCGAGCCCCGAGGCGCGCGCCGCCGAGGGCGCTGCCGACGACCAGCCCCTGTCCTTCGCGTACTGAGAGGGCCCGACCATGGAGCTGTCGACCGTCTGGTTCGTCCTCATCGCCGTCCTGTGGACGGGGTACCTCGTCCTCGAGGGCTTCGACTTCGGGGTCGGCATGCTGCTGCCGGTCCTCGGGCGCGACGACAAGGAGCGCCGCGTCCTCATCAACACGATCGGCCCCGTGTGGGACGGCAACGAGGTGTGGCTGCTCACCGCGGGCGGTGCGACCTTCGCTGCCTTCCCCGAGTGGTACGCCACCCTCTTCTCCGGCTTCTACCTGCCGTTGCTGCTCATCCTGCTGGCGCTCATCGTCCGCGTGGTCTCCTTCGAGTGGCGCGGCAAGATCGACGACGACGGCTGGCGTCGTCGCGCCGACCGGGCCCTCACGATCGGCTCGTGGCTGCCGGCCATCCTGTGGGGCGTGGCGTTCGCGAACATCGTGCGCGGCGTCCACCTCGACGCCGACCACCAGTACGTGGGCACGTTCGGCGACCTGCTCAACCCCTTCGCACTGCTCGGCGGCGCGACGACGGCGCTGATCTTCCTCACGCACGGCGCGGTGTTCCTCGCGCTCAAGACCGACGGCGACGTGCGCCGGCGCTCCGGGGCGCTCGCGGCCCGGCTGTCCGTCGTGACGCTCGTGGTCGCCGGCGCCTGGGCGGTGTGGGCGCAGCTCGCCTACTCGGTCGCCTGGACGTGGGCCGCCGTGGTCGTCGCTGCCGGCGCCCTCGTCGCGCTCGTGTGGGCGACGCGCGTGCGCCGCGAGGGACTCGCGTTCATCGCCTCCGCGGTGGCGATCGTGGCCGCCGTCGTCCTGATCTTCGGATCGCTGTACCCCGACGTCATGCCGGGCATCGACGGCATCGGCTCCCTGACCGTGGACAACGCGTCCTCGACCGAGTACACGCTCACGATCATGACGTGGGTCGCCGTCATCCTGACGCCCGTCGTCCTGCTCTACCAGGGCTGGACGTACTGGGTGTTCCGCAAGCGCATCACGGTCGACCACATTCCCGCGCACACCGGGCTGACCCTCTGAAGCCGCTCGACCCGCGCCTCCTGCGCCGGGCCCGCACCGCGCGCAGGTACGTGCTCGTCACGACGGCGCTCGGTATCGCCACGGCGTGCCTCGTCGTCTGGCAGGCAGTGCTCGTGGCGGATGCCCTCGCGCCCGTCGTCGGTCGCACGGCCGACTGGTCGGACGTCGCCGCAACCGTCGGCTGGCTCGCGGTCGCCTTCGCGGCCCGCACCGTGGCGACCGCCGCCCAGGAGCGGTTCGCCCACCGCGCGGCCACGCGGGCCGTCGCCGAACTGCGCGCTCAGGTGCTCGAGCACGCCGCGCGACTCGGGCCGCGGTGGCTCTCGACCCACGGCGGCGACGTAGGCACGCTGGCCACGCGCGGGCTCGACGCGCTCGAACCGTACTTCGTGCGCTACCTGCCCCAGCTGCTCCTCGCGGTCACGGTCACGCCGCTCACGCTCGCGGTCGTCCTGCGGCTCGACCTGATCGCCGCGGTGACGATCATCGTGACCCTGCCCCTCGTCCCGCTGTTCATGGTCCTCATCGGCAAGGTGACCGCCGGCTACGCCGACCGGCGCCTCGCCACGATGACCCGGCTCGGCACCCAGGTGCTCGACCTGATCGCCGGCATCCCCACACTGCAGGCGCTCGGCCGGCAGCGCGGCCCGGAGGCGCGCGTGCGCGAGCTCGGCGAGGCGCACAGGCGCGCGACCATGGGCACCCTGCGTGTCGCGTTCCTGTCCGGCATGGTCCTCGAGCTGCTGACGACACTGTCGGTCGCGCTCGTCGCGGTCGGCATCGGCCTGCGGCTGGTCGACGGCGGCATGGACCTGCGCACGGGGCTCGCAGTCCTCGTCCTGGCGCCCGAGGTGTACCTGCCGCTGCGCCAGGTCGGCGCGCAGTTCCACGCGTCGGCCGACGGCGTCGCGGCCGCCGACCGCGCGTTCGAGGTGCTCTCGACGCCCCTGCCGCCGTCGGGCACCGTGCCCGCCCCCGACCTCGCCTCGACCACGGTCCGGCTCAGCGGCGTGGGCGTGGCGGCACCCGACCGCGCACGCCTCGCCCCCGCGGGTCTGGACCTCACGCTGCGCCCCGGGCGGGTCGTCGCGCTCACCGGGCCCAACGGCGCGGGCAAGTCGACCGCCGTCGCAGTCCTGCTCGGGATCCTCTCCCCCGACCGCGGCGCGGTCCTCCTCGAGCCCGACGACGGCCCCGCCGTCCCGCTCGCCGACGTCGACCCCGCGCAGTGGTGGGCCCAGATCTCCTGGGTGCCGCAGCGACCCGTCGTCGAGCCCGGGACGTTGCGCGCCGAGGTACTGCAGGGCTCGGACGTCTCCGACGAGGCGCTCGCGCAGGCGGCCGCGCTCACGGGCCTCGACGACGTCGTCCGCGACCTCCCGGACGGGTGGGAGACCCGCATCGGCCAGGGCGGCGCAGGGCTCAGCCTGGGGCAACGGCAGCGCCTGGCCCTGACGCGGGCCCTCGTGCAGCCCCGCCCGCTCGTCGTGCTCGACGAGCCCACCGCGCACCTCGACGCGCAGGCCGAGGGGCACGTCCTCGCCGCCGTCGAGCACCTCCGCGCCACGGGCCGGTCCGTGGTGCTCGTGACCCACCGGGCCGCCCTGCGCGACGCGGCCGACGACGTCGTGGTCGTGGTGGCCGAGCCGCTCGCCGACGCCGCGCCGGCCTCGCCCGCGGACGCGGCGGAGGTGACCCGGTGAACGGCTTCGGGGACCTGCGACGCGCCGTCGGGCTCCTGGGCGTGTCCCGGCGCCGGGCGGTGCTCGCCGTCCTCACCGGGGCCGCGGGCCTGACGAGCGCCGTCGCCCTCGCCGCCGTCTCCGCCTGGCTCATCGCCCGCGCGTCGCAGATGCCGCCGGTCATGTACCTGACCGTCGCCACCGTCGCGGTGCGCGCCCTGGGCATCTCGCGCGGCGTCCTGCGCTACCTCGAGCGGCTCGCCTCGCACGACGTCGCACTGCGCGGCATGGCGACCCTGCGCGAGCGCCTCTACGAACGGCTCTCCGGCGCGGACCCCGCCGCCGTGCTCCGGCTGCGCCGCGGCGACCTGCTCGCCCGTGTCGGAGCCGACGTCGACTCGGTGGGCGAGGTCGTCGTCCGCGGCCTGCTCCCCATGGGCGTGGCCGCCGTCGTGAGCGCCGCGAGCGTCGTCCTGGTCGGGGTCTTCCTGCCCGCCGCAGGGCTGGCTCTCGCGGCGTGCCTGGTGCTGGCCGGCGTCGTCGGGCCGTGGTGGGCGATGCAGGCCGCCCGGACCGCCGAGGAGCGGTCCGCCGCCGCGCGCGCGGAGCTCTCGGCCGCCGCGATGAGCCTGATCGACGCCGGCCCGGAGCTCGTCGTGGCCGGACGGCTGCACGCGGCGCTGCACACGGTCGGCGACGCGGACGCGCGCCTCGCGCACGCTGCCGACGCCGCAGCCCGCCCGGCGGCGTGGGCGGCCGCCACCCAGCCGTTGGCGACCGGCCTGGCGGTGCTCGCAGCCCTGGCCTTCGGCATCCCCGCCACGACAGCGGGTGGCCTCGACCCGGTCGAGCTCGCCGTCGTCGTCCTCACACCGCTGGCCGCGTTCGAAGCCGTCGGGCTCCTGCCGATGGCGGCCGTGACCCTGCTGCGCTCGCGCACGGCCGCGCGGCGCGTCCTCGACCTGATGGACGCCCCTGCCCTGCAGTCCGCCGCGGCCGTCCCCGGCGGCTGTGCCGACGGGCCGGCCGAGGGCGGCCACACCGACGCCGCGCAGCAGGCCCGCGGGGTCGTGCGGGCCGGCGGCTTGGCGTGCGGGTGGCCCGGCCGCGAGCCGGTGCTCACCGGCGTGGACCTCGAGGTGGGGCCGGGCCGGAGCGTCGCCGTCGTGGGCCCGAGCGGCGTCGGCAAGACCACTCTTCTGGCCACGCTCGCCGGCCTCCTGGAGCCCGTGGCCGGGCAGGTGCTCGTCGACGGCGTCGCCCCGCACCACCTCTCCCGCGAGGACGCCGCGACCCGGGTCGCACTCACGGCCGAGGACGCACACGTCTTCGACACGACCGTCCTGGAGAACCTGCGCGTCGCACGCGGCGACGTGACACCCGACGAGGCTGTGGCGGCACTGAACGCCGTCGGGCTCGGGCCCTGGCTCGAGGGGCTCCCCGACGGGCTGGCCACGCTCGTCGGCGGGAACGCCACGCGCGTCTCGGGCGGCGAACGCCGGCGCCTCCTCCTCGCGCGCGCACTCGTCGGCCCCGCCGCCACGCTCCTCCTCGACGAGCCGACGGAGCACGTCGACGCGGGGGCGGCCGAGCTCCTCGCCGGGCTGCTCGACGGGTCGCTCACCGGCGGGCGCGGCGTGGTCGTCGTGACCCACCGCCTCGACGGGCTCGCCGCGGCGGACGAGGTGATCGTCATCGACCACACCGGTACCGTGCGTGCACGAGGACGCCACGAGGCGCTCCTCGCCGCAGGGGCCTACCCGGCCAGCGACCAGGAGAACGCATGACCACCGGACCTGGGCACGACCCCGAGCGCGCCGCGGAGCGCCACGACGGCCACCACGACGGCTCCTTCGCGGCCGCCGACCTGCTGCAGGCTGCGCTCGGCCTCGCGTCCGACCTCGACCTGCCCACGGTCCTGCAGCGCTTCGTCGCGGCGAGCGCGAAGCTGACCGGCGCGGCGTTCGCCGCGATCAACGTGCTCGACGCGCGCGGCCGCTCGACCACGTTCGTCCACACCGGCGTCTCGGAGAACGTGGCGCGACTGATCGGTCGCTCGCCCCACGCCATCGGTGTCCTCGGCGCGATCCCCTCACACGGCACCCTGCGCCTCGAGGACCTGATGCACCACCCGAGCTTCAAGGGCTTCCCCCCGAACCACCCGCCGATGGGCGCGTTCCTCGGCACCGCGGTGCGCGTGCGGGACCGCGTGTTCGGGTACCTGTACCTGTCGGAGAAGCCGGGCGGGTTCACCGACGAGGACGACGACATCGTCCTCACGCTCGCCGCCGCAGCAGCCGTGGCGATCCAGAACGCCCAGCTGTACGCCGCGTCGGAGCGGCGCGAGCGCTGGCTGCGCGCGGGCCAGCAGATCACCACGATGCTCCTGTCCGGCGCGGACCAGGAGGACGTCCTCGCCCAGATCGCGGAGTCCTCGCGCGAGGTCGCGAACGCCGACACCGCGGCCCTCGTCCTGCCGGGCATGGGCGACTCGCTCGTCATGGAGATCGTCGACGGCGTCGGCGCGGGCGAGCTGATCGGCACCGTGATGCCGCCCGACGGCCGCGCCCAGACGGTGCTGCGCGACGGCAACGGCCTCGTCGTCGACTCGCTGCACCGGGCGCGCGCCATGCGCGTGGACGCGATGCGCCAGTTCGGCCCCGCGCTGTACGCCCCCATGCAGGCCGACGGCCGCGGTGTCGGCGTCCTCGTCCTGCTGCGCCTGGTCGGCTCGCCGCCGTTCGGCCGCTCCGACCTGGACACCGCCGAGTCCTACGCCGCACAGGCAGCGCTCGCCCTGGTGCTCGCCGAGGCCCGCCACGCGCAGGACGTCGCAGCCCTGCTCGACGAGCGCGAGCGGATCGCACGCGACCTGCACGACCTCGCGATCCAGCAGCTCTTCGCGACCGGCATGCAGCTCGAGACCGTGCGCCGCCGCGCGGCCCGCGGCGTCGACCCGTCCGAGCTCACGGGCATCGTCGAGGACGCTCTGGACAACGTGGACTCCACGGTCCGCCAGATCCGCTCGATCGTGCACGCGCTGCGCGACCCCGACGCCGCCGCGCCCCTCGCGGAGCGCCTGCGCCGCGAGGCGTCCCTCGCCCGCACGGGCCTGGGGTTCGCGCCGTCGCTGCTCATCACCGTGGACGGGCGCGTGCTCGACTCCGACGACGCGCTCGAGGGCGACGCGGGCGCGATCGACGACCGGGTCGGCGACGACATGGCCGACGACGTCGTCGCCGTCGTGCGCGAGGGCCTGGCCAACGCAGCCCGGCACGCGCAGGCGACCGGTGTGGCCGTGCGTGTCGAGGTCGAGGGCGAGGGCGCCACGGGCCGCGTGACGATCGAGGTCGAGGACGACGGCGCGGGCCTGCC
>JAEYXM010000030.1 GCA_023428465.1 Actinomycetes bacterium | reverse complement strand
GTCGTGCCCCGGCCGCCCCCCCGCCTCCCGCCACCCGTCCCCGTCCCCCGTCCCCCGCCACCCGTCACCAGGCCGGAGCTTGGGAAGTTCTCGGACAGCATGCGTCCGAGAACTTCCCAAGCTCGGGCGGGGGTCGGGCGGGCGGGCGTTGCGTCAGCGCACTGGGCGGGGGGCGTTGTGTCAGCGCACCGGGCAGTCGGGGGCGCAGGGGTACGGGTGGCCCCGCCAACCCCGGCCACGCAGGGCCGCCACGACCTGGGCCGCCGTCCGGCACGGTGTGGTCGCCACGTGGTGCCACCGGTACCGCAGCGTGATCTCCGCCCGTTCGATCACCACCGCGTTGTCCCGCCACGTGTCCCGGTCGGTTCGCCCACCCGGGTGCGCGAACCCCCCGTCGAGCTCGCACCGCACCCCGAGACCGTCGTAGATGCAGTCGGCCCGGATCCACCACGTGTCGACGACCGCGCGTTGCTGCAGGACGCTCCGCGGGAGCCTGTGCGCCCGTTCGACATCACGGTGGTACCGGAGCTCCAGCGGCGACTCGATGCCCCGCTCCGCATGGGCGACCATCTCCGCGACCAGCGCGCGGTTGCGCTCGTTGGGTCGGCGGTCCACGGCACGCAGGATCATGCTCGGCCACGTTCCGGCACGGACGGCGTCCGCGACCACGCCGATGACGTCGTCGACCCCACGCACTCCGGCGGCGATGTCGAGGACGGCGTCCGGCGCACTCACCACGAGCAACCGGGACTTGACCTCGACGTCTCGACGGGTGGCGCGGTGCACCCGCACGCCGGGCGGCCCGACGACGCGCCGTCGGTGCGGGACGGTCACGTCCAGCCGCTTCGGGGCCGGGGCGAACCCGTGCAGGTGGGCCGCCGCCCGATGGCTCAGCGCCGCGCCGTCCCCCGCCGCGGCCAACCCGGCCCGTGCCGTCGTCCGCCAGGAGAGCGGGCCGTTGTGGGTCACGTAGACGCCGCTGGACACGCGCTGCCACCGCCCGCCCGTGGCGAGCCGCTGGAGCGCGCGCGGGGCGAGGCCAAGGGCTTCCGCCTCGCGCACGGTCACGACGCCGTCGCGCCGGGCAGCACGCTTGAGCACCTCATCGACCGCAGACACGCCCGCCAGCCTCACGTGCGACGCCCCCGACCTCCAGGCCCGCCGCACATCTGTGGACAACCCCCGTCCGGCGCGCCCGCCCCTCCCTTCCGCCGCCCCGCCCCCGGTCCCCCTCCCGCACACCCTGAGCACGCCGGGCTTGGGAAGTTCTCGGACGCATGCTGTCCGAGAACTTCCCAAGCTCCGGGTCGCGGGGTGGCGGCAGGCGGGCAGGCAGACAGGCGGGCGGGCAGGCGGGCGGGCAGGCAGACAGACAGGCAGGCGGGCGGGCAGGCGGGCGGACGGGCGGAGGTCGTCGAGCAGCCGCCCCCCGGACCGCCGACGACGACGCCGGGCTCGGTGTGGTGGCGCCGGGCGCCTACCGCGGCTCCTGCGGCGCCGCCCGACGCGCGGGCGAGCGGCAGGAACGAGGCGCGGGAACCGCCACGGCCGGGGGGCCCTCACCGCCATACTGCGCGAGGGGGGCCGGTCCGGACGACAGGGGTGTCGATGCAGACGCGAAGGTTCGCGCAGAGGTGGGTCGTGGCCGCTGCGATGCTCGCAGCCTGGAGCGTCGCCGCAGGCGTGGCAGCGCAGGGTGCGACCCTTCCCGGCCCGCCCGGAGACACCCCGGACGCGGCCACGGCGCCCGCGTCCGCCCCGCTCGCGGGCACGGTCCTGTAGGGGTGGTCCACGGTGGAGCTGGCGCCCGCCGGCACACCGGTCTCGAGCATCAACCTCGGCGACGAGGCGCTCTACCTCATGGACAGGAGCGGCTCGGTCGCGGACATCTACCGCCGCCCGCTGACGCCGATCCCGGGCGGCACGTACATCGGCGGGCGACGCTCGTCGGCCAGACGCTCCGGTCGGCCCAGATCGCCGAGGCTCCGGCCCTGCACCAGGACCGGCACGACGTCGGGTGGGGCGGCCGGGTGGCGCCGCCTCACCCGACGTCGTGCCCCGACCCCAACGTTTTGCCCGACCCACGCGTTGACGGGGCAAGACGGCCGCACGAGCGGCTGCCCGGATCGAGGATGAGGGCCATGACCGCAGGGATGTGGGGACGCAGGGTCGCCGCGGTGGCGACGATCGGGATGCTGGCGGCAGGCGTGCTGGGTGGAGTGAGCGTCGCGGCGCCGCCAGATCCGGGCTCCACGGTTCTCCTCTCCCCGCCCGGCGAGAACCCGAGCGCCGTCACGGTCACCGACGACGCCGTCTACTTCGTCGTCTACGACGGCGACTACCCGGGCACTGTCACCACGCTGTACCGCCGCCCCGTCACGACGACCGTGGACGGTCGCGAGATCGGTCCGGCCGAGGTCATCGGACGGATGATCCCTGAGACGCGCTTCGCCGAGCATGAAGGGACGGTGGCCTACGTCCGCGCCGTCGACGGGCGCCTCGTCCTGCGCGCACCGGACGGCGTGGAGACGGTGCCCGAGTGGGGCGACTCACCGACGATGGCTGCCGGCGTCGTCAGCCTCTCGGCCGAGTGGATGGTCGTCAACGACTACCCGTACGACCCTGCCTACACGCTCGTGAACCGCGCCTCGGGCGAGCAGTACCCGGTGGCCGACCTCGTCGCCCCGCCCGCCGGGTACGACTGGCTCGCGGACAGATTGAAAATCGAGGTGTCGGACGACCGGCTGGTCTTCGGTCTGTACTCCATGCGGCCCGCCGCCGAGAGCACCGACACCATCGACGGCACCTACACGGTCGAGCTGGGGCCGGACGGCCCCGTCGGCGACGCGACGGTCCTCCAGGAGTTCGAGGACCTGGACACCGTCCCCGGCTACGGCTGGACCGCGCCCATCGGCCTCGACGGCGACCGCGTGATCTGGTACGAGTACCAGGGCACGGGCAACGACGGGACGTTGGCCGTGCACTGGTCGGAGCCGCCCTACACGTCGACCACGACGCTCAACGACGTGCCGGGCGAGCCGATCGGGCACGACGGGTCGACGGTCGCCCTCGGGTCGCCCGACGGCGGGACGACCACGGTCACGTGGGTGACACCGGAGGGACCGGACGAGACCCTCACGCTCGACGTCGCGGGTCGGGCCGAAGGTGTGCACGGCACGATCGTGACCGTCGGTGTCGACACCGACACCTTCCTGGTCGACGCCGCGGGCGACGGCCTGACGCTCGACCCGGCTGCCACGCCGCCCGCGCTCCCCTTCCCCGACGCCCGCCCGGGTGAGGGGTTCACCGACGAGATCCTGTGGCTGTACGACCACGGCCTGGTCGGCGGGTACGCCGACGGGACGTTCCGGCCCCTCGCGTCGGTCAACCGCGACGCCATGGCCGCGTTCCTGTACCGCCTCGCCAACGACGGCGCCGACGCACCCGACTGCACCGAGGCCGCCTTCACCGACGTGCCGGCCTCGCACCCGTTCTGCGGGGAGATCGCCTGGCTCGCCGACACCGGCATCACCACGGGCTGGGCCGACGGCACCTTCCGCCCCGCGACCCCGGTCAGCCGCGAGGCCATGGCCGCGTTCCTGTACCGGCTGACGCACGACGGCGCCGACGCGCCCGCCTGCACCGGCGCGCCGTTCGCGGACGTCGCCGTCGGGCAGGCATTCTGCGGCGAGATCGACTGGCTCGCCGACACCGGGATCACCACCGGCTGGCCGGACGGCACCTTCCGCCCCGCCGCATCCATCGAACGTCAGGCCATGGCCGCGTTCCTCGTCCGCTTCATCACCACCAGCACCACCACCTGACCGGCCCACCACCCAGCCCTCGAGGAAGAGCGCACCATGGACATCCGGACAACCGGCACCTCACACCTCCGGCGGCTCGCCGCCCTCGCAGCCGCCACGGCGGTCGCCGCTTCGGCCGGCCTCGTCGGCGGCGCGGCGGCGGCGCCTCCGCCGCCCGGCTCCACCGTCCAGCTGGCGCCGGCGATGTACCTGTCCCAGGTGCACGTCGCCGACGACGCCGTGTACTTCGTCAACGCCCCCCACGAGACGTCGGCGATCTACCGGCGGCCCCTCACGACGGGTATCGCGACGACCGAGCTCGGCGACGCCGAGATCGTCGGGTTCGCTGCCCCGGACACCGGGGTGGCCGAGCACGAGGGGACCATCGCCTACATCCGGGCCCGGGACCACCGCCTCGTGCTGCGCGCACCGGACGGTACGGAGACGGTGCCCGCGTGGGGCGCGGCGCCGGACGGCCCCGGCAGCGTCCTCGCCCTGACGGACGAGTGGCTGCTCGTCATCGACGTCGCCACCGGCCAGTCCAGCGGAGTGCGGCTCTTCGACCGCGGCGACGGGCGCATCTACAGCCCGGTGGACCTTGTCGACCTCCCCACCGGGTACGTGTGGGCACAGGTGCAGCAGGCGCTGGTCGAGGACGACCGGCTGCTGTTCGAGGTGGCCGCCATGTACGACGGCGGTTCCACGGAGTTCCACGGCCTGTACACCGTCGCGCTCGGCCCGGACGGACCCACCGGCCCGGTGGTCGAGCTGGCCCGGGCCGAGAGCGAGCTGGGCGACCCCTTCCCCTACGCGCTCTTCTTCCCTGTCGCGGTGGATGGGACGCGTCTGATGTGGGAGCAGCTCTCCTGCCCCACGGCGGAGACGTGTGCGACGACCGTCGAGTGGTTCGACGACGCGCCCTACACCGGGACACCGCAGAGCGCGACGTTCGACGGGCTCGTCTACGACGTCCAGGGCGACGTCGTCGTGACCGGGACCTCCACCGACACGTCGACCAGCCTGTCGTGGGTGCCTCTCGCCGACCCGGGCAGCCCCATCCGGACGGTCGACGTCGGGCCGTTGGTCTACGACATCACCGGGTCCTACATCGTCCACAACCGGTTCGGCGCGAGCCCCGCGTCGTTCACCGATGCCTCGGGGGATGCCGTCACGATCACCTCGAGCACCGTGCCGCAGCTGCCGTTCGCCGACGTCGACTGGTCCGACCCGTTCGTCCTGGACGTGCAGTGGATGGTCGACGAGGGCATCACCACCGGGTACCCGGACGGCACGTTCCGCAACACTGCATCCGTGACGCGCGAGGCGATGGCCGCCTTCCTGCGGCGAACGGTCGGCGTGGACGTCCCGGCCTGCACCGCGCCCGCCTTCACCGATGTGTCGACCGGCCACCCGTTCTGCGGGGACATCGCCTGGCTCGCCGACACGGGGATCACGACCGGCTGGCCGGACGGCACGTTCCGCCCGGGCGAGCCCGTCAGCCGCGAGGCGATGGCCGCGTTCCTGTACCGGCTCGCGCACGACGGCGCCGACGCACCCGCGTGCACATCGGCACCGTTCACCGACGTCACCACCGGGCACCCGTTCTGCGGCGAGATCGCCTGGCTCGCCGACACCGGCGTCACCACCGGCTGGCCGGACGGCACCTTCCGCCCGAGTGCGCAGATCGAGCGGCAGGCGATGGCCGCGTTCCTGCACCGGTTCGCGACGGCGGATCTCGTCCCGGAGCGGTAGGCGACGCGCCATGATCGTGGTGCGGCCGGTGCAGCGGGCCGCACAACGATCGTGGGGTGCCGGTCGTTCATACGGTGACCGACCGATGACCGGTCGGCACGCCCGGGCATGAGCGAAGGAGCCTGCCATGAACGGCACCCCACCCGTCCACCGCACACGGGCGGCGCTGACCGCCGCCGTCCTGGGACTGGTGGTCAGTGCCGGCGGGGTGGCGTCGGCGGCACCGGGCGCCGTCCCGGCGGCCATCGCGCCGACGTCCGTGCCGCTCATGCCCGGGACGAGCGCCCCGTACGAGGTCGTGATCGCCGACGACGCCATCTACTCCCTCTCCCGGGAGAACGGCCCCGCCGTGTACCGCCGGTCGATCACGACGGACGAGACCGAGGGCACCACCACGCTCGGCCCAGCGACGTTCGTCGGGCACGCCACGGATGACGGCGGGATCGCCGCGGACGACGGGACCGTGGCGTACGCGCGTTCCGTCGACGCGCGGCTCGTCCTGGCGGATGCGGCCGGCAGCGAGGTCGTCCCGGCGTGGGACACCGACCACGCGTTCCTGCGCGGCATGAACGCGTTCACGGGCACCTGGATCTCGGCGCACACCATCGGCATGGGCTACCGGCTGCTCGGCGTGGCCACGGGCGACGAGGTCGACCTGCGCGCGGCGACCCCGGCACCACCGGCCGAGATCACGTCGTGGGGTGTGCAGAGCCTGCGGCACACCGACACACGCGTCCTGTGGACGGTCACCGGCCACAGCTCGACGACGCCTCACGCGTACGCCGCCGTGTACACCTCCGCGCTGGACGCCGAGGGGCTCACGGGTCCGGTGGAGCTGCTCGAGGAGAGCTTCTGCGAGTCCCCTGCCTGCGGCATCGCCTGGCCCGTGCTCGTCGCGGGCGATCTGGTGGCGTGGCGCGGCGCGACGGGTGACGCCACGCCACCGCTGCGCTGGTTCGTCGACCAGCCCTACACGGGAACGCCGCAGGAGCTGCTGGTACCGGCGTCGGCTCGCGTGTACGACGACGGCGAGTACGCGGTGGTCACCGTGCCGAGCGGTGAGAGCACGACGCTCACGTGGTACGACTTGACCTCGCCCACGCCGGACCAGATGCTCCGTGCGCAGTCGGTCCCGGGGACCGTCCTGGACGTCCACGGCCCGGTGGTCGCCTACCGGACGCCCGCCGGCGTCGCGACGCTCGAGATCAGGGCCTCCGGAGTCACGGCCGACCCGACCCCGGCCGTCACGCCGGGCTTCACGGATGTGCCGCCGACGAGCGTCTGGGACCCCGACCGCGGCTTCCGCGGCGAGATCCAGTGGCTCGCGGACCACGGCATCGTCGGCGGGTACGCCGACGGGACGTTCCGGCCGCTCGGCGCGGTGAACCGGGACGCGATGGCCGCGTTCCTGTACCGCGCCGCGCACGACGACGCCGACGCACCCGCGTGCACGGCGGCGCCGTTCACGGACGTGCCGGTCTCGCACCCGTTCTGCGGCGAGATCGCCTGGCTCGCCGACACGGGCATCACGACCGGCTGGTCCGACGGCACGTTCCGCCCGGGCTCGGCCGTCACGCGCGAGGCGATGGCGGCGTTCCTCTACCGCTTCGCGCACGACGACGCCGACGCCCCCGACTGCACCGAGCCACCGTTCGCCGACGTCGCCACCACGCACCCGTTCTGCGGGGAGATCGCGTGGACCGCAGACGCGGGGATCTCCCGCGGCTGGTCCGACGGCACGTTCCGCCCGGGTTTGCTGATCGAGCGGCAGGCGATGGCCGCGTTCCTGTTCCGGTTCCTCGACTCGGGGCTCGTGCCGACGACGTGATCGGACCGGCAGTCGCAGTCCGGGTTGCCTGAGGTATACCCCCCGGGGTATATTCTTCCGTGGAAGCACACACGACCCCGAGGAGAGCCCACGATGTGCAGTCCCGCCCGTTGCGCCACCTGCGGCAAGGTCACCTGGAGCGGCTGCGGCCAGCACGCCGACGCCGTCCTGGCGAGCTACCCGCCCGCGGACCGCTGCACCTGCCGCTGAGCCGATCCCCCGAGCCCGGGCGCGCGGACACCCGCCGCCCGGGCTCCCCGGCGTCCCGGGGCCGCCGCCGCGCGCCACCCGGCAGCCCATTCGGGTGAACCCGCCCCAAACCGCCCGCCTGGGGATGCCCCGGTCGCCATACTGCCGATGACGATCATGATCTCGAGAGGGCGGCGCGTCATGGCTGCACGGTCCCGCGCGCTCGTCGCGCTCACCAGCGCGACACTGGCGGCGGCGCTGCTCGCCACGCCCGCGGCGTCGACCACGGACCCAGGCGCGACTGACGCACCCGGCACGCCTGACGCGCCAGCTGCGTGGTCCGACACACACCAGCTCGGTCCTCGACCGCTCCACCCTCGGGTGGCAGCTCGGAGAGTCGTTCGCGAGCCCGCCGCACGAGCTCGCGCTGCCCACCGACCAGACCCCGGTCGATGTCGACGGCACGGTCGCCATCGTGCGTGCGGACGACACCCAGGTGGTCCACTGGTTCGACCTCGCCAGCTCGGCGACCACGCCCATCCGCAGCCTGGCACTCTCGGCTCTCCCCCGGGCCGCGACCGACCAGTACCTCGCCTGGGGGAACCCCGGCCCGCGCATGTTCCTGACCGACGCCACCGGCGGGCGCCTCAGCGACTGGGGGATGCCGAGCCTGGTCTTCACCGACGTCGCCCCGACGCACCCGTTCCAGTCGGACATCTACTGGCTCGCCGACCACGGCATCACGGGCGGCTACGCCGACCGGACGTACCGCCCCCTGGCGTCGGTGAACCGTGACGCGATGGCGGCGTTCCTCTACCGCCTCTGGTACGACGGCGCGGACGCCCCCGACTGCACGACGGCGCCCTTCACCGACGTCCCGGTCACGCACCCGTTCTGCGGCGAGATCGCCTGGCTCGCGACCACCGGCATCACGACGGGCTGGCCCGACGGCACGTTCCGGCCCGGCTCGGCCGTGACCCGCGAGGCGATGGCCGCGTTCCTCTACCGCGCCTGGCCGTTCACCCCCCCGGAGAGCCCGTGCACCGAGCCCGCCTTCAGCGACGTGCCCGCCTCACACCCCTTCTGCGAAGAGATCTCCTGGATCGCCGGGTGGGGGATCGCCAACGGCTGGAGCGACGGGACGTTCCGGCCCAGTCTGCCCATCGAGCGCCAGGCCATGGCCGCGTTCCTGCTCCGGTTCGCCACGTACCGCGATCTCGGCTGAGCCGACGACGGTCGTCGTCACGAGAGGGCGTCACACCGACGCGGGCGTCATCGACGACCCGCGTGCGGAGAACGTCGTCAGGCGTGCAGGCCGGCGGCGAGCTCGGCACCCCAGGCGCGGGCGCCCTCGGTCTCGCCGTCGACGAGCCCGGTGTGCCCGACGACCTTGAAGGAGTGCGCCTTGGCGACGGGCCGCCCGCCCTTGCGCTTGAGCTCCTTCTCGATCGCCTTGCACGCGGCGCCCGGGAGGTTCGGCTTGAGCACCTTGGTGTCGAACGCCGCGACCCGGGTCCCGGCAGGCAGGGTCAGCGCGGCGAGCCACTCCCGCACCCCGGTGCTGGAGATCACCGAGGCGTCCGGCGCCTTCTTCAGCGCGTCCGCCCGGGTGCTCGCCCGGCTCATCGAGAAGGCGTGCGTCGGCCCGCCGACCACCAGCAGGTCGACGTCCGCCCCGACGTTCGTCCCCTCGGCCACGAGGGCGCCGACCTCCGCCACGCGGACCTCACCGCTCGACGCGAGCCCCTCGCCGATCGCCTCCGCGATCGCCTTGGTGTTCCCGTACATCGACTCGTAGACCACCATCGTCGTCATGCCACCACTGTCGTCCTGCGGGGGTGTGGCACACGGGTCGTTGGTCCCGTCCTCGCGCGCGGGGTTCCCGCGCTCGCGTAGCGTCGAGCGCCAGGCACGACGACGACACGCACGACGGTCCGGGAGGGCTGCGATGACCAACCGCCTCGCCGCGAGCACCAGCCCCTACCTCCTGCAGCACGCCGACAACCCGGTGGACTGGTGGGAGTGGGGCCCGGAGGCGTTCGCGGAGGCCCGCCGCCTGGACAGGCCCGTGCTCGTCTCGATCGGGTACGCGGCCTGCCACTGGTGCCACGTGATGGCCCACGAGTCGTTCGAGGACGCGGCGACGGCGTCGTACCTGAACGAGCACTTCGTGAGCGTGAAGGTCGACCGTGAGGAGCGCCCGGACGTCGACTCGGTGTACATGGAGGTCACCCAGGCGATGACGGGCCACGGCGGCTGGCCGATGACGGTGTTCGCCACACCCGACGGCGTCCCGTTCTACGCCGGCACGTACTTCCCGCCGCGACCGGTCGGGGGCATGCCGGCGTTCCGGCAGGTGCTCGAGGCCATCGCGGTGGGCTGGCGGGAGCACCGCGGACCGCTGCTCACCGGTGCCGAGGAGGTGCGCGTCGCCCTCGCCTCGGTCCCCCGGCCGGACGTCCCGCTCGAGCCCGTGCCGGCCGCGGAGTCGGCGGAGGCCGCACTCGCCGCACTCGCCCGCTCCTTCGACGCCGCGCGCGGCGGGTTCGGCGGGGCGCCCAAGTTCCCGCCGTCGATGACGCTCGCCTGGCTGCTGCGCCACCACGCCCGCGCGGGCGACGCCACGGCCCTGCGCATGGCCGGGCAGACCCTCACGGCGATGGCCCGCGGCGGCATCCACGACCAGCTGGGCGGCGGGTTCGCCCGGTACTCGGTGGACGCCGGCTGGCTCGTGCCGCACTTCGAGAAGATGCTCTACGACAACGCCCTGCTCCTGCGCGTCTACGCGCAGTGGTGGCGGGCGACCGGCTCGCCGCTCGCCCGGCGCGTCACGGAGGAGACGGCGGCCTTCCTGCTCGCCGAGCTCCGCACCGCCGAGGGCGGCTTCGCGTCGTCGCTCGACGCCGACAGCCCGGACGCCGAGGGCCGCTCCCGTGAGGGCGCGTACTACGTCTGGACGCGTGCCGAGCTCGCCGCCGCCCTCGCCGCCGACGACGCCGCATGGGCGGCCGCGCTCCTGGGCGTCACGGAGGCGGGCACGTTCGAGCGCGGCGCGTCCGTCCTGACGCTCACCGCGGACCCCGACGACGCGGAGCGCTGGGCCCGCGTCCGCCAGGCGCTCCTCGCGGCCCGGGGCAGGCGGGTCCGGCCCGGGCGCGACGACAAGGTCGTCGCCGCGTGGAACGGCCTCGCCATCGCGGCCCTGGCCGACGCCGGGCGCATCCTCGACCGGCCCACCTGGGTGACCGCCGCCGTGGACGCCGCCCGGCTGCTCATGGCCGTCCACCTCGACGCCGGCACGGGACGGCTCGCGCGCACCAGCCGGGACGGCGTCGTCGGCCGCGCAGCCGGGGTCCTGGAGGACTACGCCGACGTCGCCGAGGGCTTCCTCGCCCTGTACCAGGCGACCGGCGACCCGACCTGGTTCGCGCACGCGGGCACGCTCCTCGAGACGGTCCTCGCACGGTTCCCCGACGGGGCGGGCGGCTTCTTCGACACCCCCGACGACGCCGACGACGCCGTCCTCGGCGCCCTCACCCGGCCACGCGAGGTCGGCGACGGTCCCGCACCGGCGGGCCAGGCGGCCGCCGCCGGCGCCCTGCTCACCTACGCCGCACTCAGTGGCTCCACCCGGCACCGCGAGGCCGCCGAGGCGGCGCTCAACGAGCCCCTGCTGGTC
>JAEYXM010000027.1 GCA_023428465.1 Actinomycetes bacterium | reverse complement strand
ACGACCCCGCTCGCGCCGTGCAGCCCGCGCCCGTCCCGTTCGAGCGGCCCTCCAGCGTCGACACCGCCCACGTCGTCTACTCGGCGGCGCCCGTCCGGGGCCGTACCTACGGCATCGTCGCCGGGATGCTCGGGCTGATCGCCGTCGTGCCGCCGGTTCTCGGCGGGCGCACCGGATCGCTCGGCGAGTTCGCGACGAATGCGGCCGCGTACGCCGCGACGCTCGCCATCCCGCTGTGGATCGCCCTCATCACGCTCTGGTCGGTGAACCGCTACGGCCGCATCGTGCTCACGCGGGAGCGGCTGCGCGTCGGACGCCACGAGCTCCCCGTCGCAGCCCTCGACGCGGCGGCTGCGTGGCAGATCGCCCTCGAGAAGAAGGGCCCGCTGCCCCCCGTGGTCCCCGGTCGCGTCGTCCGGCACATGGGCGGCGCCTGGGACACCCCGATGGGCCTGGAGCCCGTCGTGCTGGCCCTCGTCGACGGGACCGCCGTCGTCGTGGACGTCAAGGACCGACCCGCCTTCCTGACGGCGCTGCGCTCCGTGCTGGTCTGACGGCGCTCCGCGTCCGCCGACGGCGCCGCGTCAGCCTGCCTCGCCCGGCCCCGCCGACGGCTCGTCGACAAGCCGCAGGAGCGGGCCCGGTCCGGCGCGGATGACCAGGCCGTCGGGAAGGCACAGGTCCCAGCGGTGCGTCGCGAGCTCGCGCAACGGCTCCGGCACCACCACCAGCGTCGTCGCCCCGTCGAGCTCGAGCCGCAGGGCGCGGCCGTCCGCGCTCAGCGCGATCCCGGTCACCGGGGACCCGGTCAGCGCGTCGGTCGCAGCAGGCACCGCATCCCGCGCGTCGTCGGACGTGGCCTGCACGACGTCCGCGCGCCGGATCATCCATGCACCACGCACATCAAGGCGGAACTCACCCCGCACCGCGCCGCTCGGGGAGATCAACCGCCCGCCCAGCTCCAGCGTCAGCGCACCACCCGGGCCGGTGGCGGCCGACCACGGGCGCACACCGACCAGGGCCTGCAGCGCCCACGTGACGGCGTCGGCGCCGAGGAGCCGCGGGCTCGCCGGCGCGTCCGGGGCTCTCAGCATGGCGTCGAGCGCACGCGACAGCTCCCCGATGCGGCCGCCGCCGTCCGGAGCGGCCGGGTACCGCCGCAGGACGTCGACGACCGCCGCCTCGCCGAACGCCCACGCCCGCACGACGTGCGCCTCCCCCACCGTCCGGTCGTCCGCTGCGGCCAGCTCGAATGCGCGTGCGGCGTACGCACCGGCGCCCACGACGTGCTTGACCTGTGTCGCCTTCGCGAGCGGGTGGAGGAACGCCGCACCGGCTGCCGCGAGTGCAGCCCGGGCGGCGGCGTCGGCCGCCAGAGCCCCGGCGTCCCGTGCGTCGTGCGCCGCACGCTGAGCGGCCCATGCGGCATCGCGCAGGGCCTTCGTCCGCGGCCCGCCGTCCGCGAAGACCTCCGCCGCCTCGACCGCCGACCGAGGACGGTCGTCGTCGGCGCGGGTCGCCGCGAACACCTCCAGCGCTCCTCTCGCGCATGCCGCGGCGAAGCCCGCGACGTCACGCAGCTCCGCCAGGGTGAGCTCGACCGCCGCTCCGTCCTCCGTCATGACCGACATCCTCGCCCACCCCTCGCCGACCCACCGACGTGACCACGGTGGCGGTGGCGGCGGAAGGCGCGCGTGTTCCGTGATCGACATGCGCCACGCCGGGCCCTGCTCCCCGGCCGTGTCGGAGGCCGGGGCTACCGTCCGGGACATGAGCACTCACGTCTGCGTCTGGTTCGAGGACAGCTGGCCGGAGCACTGCTGCGACTGCGGTGCCCGGTCCGTCCTGGTGCTCGACGACGACGGCAACGCCGTCCTGGTCGAGCTCGACCTCACCACGGCGCGTCGCGCGACGGCGCTGCCCATCTCCGCCTGACGACCTCGCACGACCCGCAGCCCCGGTTCACCCGCCGGGGCCGTCGTCGCGGCGAACGCCTCCGACAAGGGGCTGTACCGCTGGGACCAGGGCGCGGAGCCTCGGATCCTGGTCACCGGATTCCTCGCCGTTGCGTGGTGAGCGGACGACCCCGTGACCGGGATCCAGTCGTTCGTGTGACCGGCCCCCAACGAACCAGCCGCGCACGCCGTTGACCCCACGACACGCAGGCCCACTCCGCAGGGGAACTCACATGAACGCAACACGCCCGCAGGGCATCCACCGCAGTCCGCTCGGCGCCGCCCTGGCGCTCGCCCTCCTCGCTGTCACGACCCTCCTGGGAGGGTGCGCCACCGCGACGGCGGACGAGCCCATCCCCGAGGCAGCACAGGCCCAGGCGGAGCCGGACACGCAGGAGCCGACGGCCGACGGTGCGCTCCGGAACGCCTACGCCCTGACCACCTCCGGCGAGCTCGTCGAGCTCCGGCCGAGCGACGGCACAGTGATCCGGTCGGTCGCTACGGACCCGCTCTGGACGGGCTCGACGCTCACCATCAGCGCCGACGGCGCCTACGCGTACGTCCACGCGTACGACTCGGAGGACGACGCCGGGCCCGAATGGCCGGGAAGCATCCAGCGCATCGCGCTCTCCCCGTCCGAGCCCGAGGGGACCGTGGACGTCGAGACCGTGGTCACAACCGCCACCTCGCCCGCCGTCAGCCCCGACGGACGGTTCCTCGCCTACTACTCGGTCGCGCCCTGGAAGGAAACACTCAGCCAGCGCAGCCTCACGGTCATGGACCTGACGACGGGCGAGGTGACCGCCTCGATCCCGGACCCCGAGTGCGTCGAGTGCGAGCGCCTTGTCACACCGCCGACCTGGACGCCGGACTCGGCGCGCATCGTCGTCGGCCTTGGGTGGTTCGACGAGTTCCCCGCGGCCGCGCTGTGGGAGGTGGACCCGGCGACGACGCCGACACTCGGCGACGCACGCCGGGTGGGCCCGGACAACACCGGGGACGTCCAGGCCGACTGGTTCGGGACGACGTCCTTCACCGCCGCCGGCACCCTTGCCGTCCCCGCCGAAGAGGGCACCGCAGACCAGTGGGCGGCCGCGGCGGCCTACGCCTTCGGCGACGGGCCGAAGGAGAACCTGCCCGCCGGACTGGTCGCCCTCGTCGACGTCACCGACGGTTCGGTGGTCGGCCGGATCCCGCTCGATGGCATCGCGATCTCGCTCGCCGCGGAGCCCGGTGGGAACCAGCTCCTCGTGGTCGTCAGCCACCCCGATACCGAGATCCCCCAGCTCTACCGGTGGGACGGGTCGGCGCTCGTCCAGCTCGCGGACGGCTTCGCCGCCATCGGCTGGTGAGCCCAGCGCCAGCCTGACTGATGCGTTCCCGGGTGCGCCGGGCGCTCCACGGAAACGACTGAGGCCGGCACGCTGAGCGTGCCGGCCTCAGTTCGGAGCCCGACTCGTCAGTAGTGGTACATGTAGAGCGCGTACGTGCTGGACGGCTTGGTCTTCTGGCACGTCCCGACGACATCCCAGTAAGGGTTCGCAAGGGCGACCTTCCGGCCCTTCTCGCACGCCTTGAGCGTGTCGAAGCGCTCCCACAGACCGCCCGCCGATGCGGGCGCGGCCATGCCGAGCGTGAGTGCGGCGGTGAGCACGAGCGATCCGAGCGCGGCGGCCCGTCGACGGTTGTTCATCCAGGTTCTCCCCCATGTCGCGGCGGAGGCCCTCCGTGCGCGCCCCCGCCTACGCGGTCACCCGGCTCACGTCCGAGCCATCGTCCGCGCGTCGCGCACGATACCGAGGCCCGACGGCCGCCACACCGGTCACGGCAATCACGATCAGGCCAGGCGGTACATCCACCCGTGCGGGTCCGCTGCCCGGCCGTACTGGATGTCCGTCAGCCGGGTGCGCACGCCCGAGGTCACCGGGCCCGTCGCCCCGTCACCGACCGTCAGGTCGAAGTCCTCCCCCGCCAGGCGCCCGACGGGCGTGACGACCGCCGCCGTCCCGCACGCGAACACCTCGACGACCTCGCCCGAGGCGAGGTCGGCGCGCAGGTCGTCGAGCCGGATCGTCCCCTCAACCACCTCGCGGCCCTCCTCGCGCAGCAGCGTGATGATCGACGAGCGCGTGACGCCCTCGAGGATCGACCCCGTCAGCGCGGGCGTCTCCACGTGGCCGTCGGCGTGGACCAGCATGATGTTCATGCCGCCCAGCTCCTCCAGCTGCGTGCCCGTGGCCGCGTCGAGGAAGCACACCTGCTCACAGCCCCGCTGGTACGCCTCCTGCTGGGGCAGCAGCGAGGCCGCGTAGTTGCCGCCGCACTTGGCCGCCCCGGTGCCGCCCGGGCCGGACCGGTTCCAGTTCTCCGACACCCAGATCGACACGGGCTTCACGCCCCCGGCGAAGTACGGCCCGACAGGCGAGGCGATGAGCAGGTAGTCCACGCCGCGCGAGGGCCGGACCCCGAGGAACGCCTCCGACGCGAACATGAAAGGCCGCAGGTACAGGCTCGTCTCGTCCGCACCCGGCACCCAGGCCAGGTCCACGCTCACGAGCGCCTCGATCGAGCCGAGAAAGTCCTCCGCGGGCAGCTCCGGGAGGGCGAGCCGCCGCGCCGACGCGGCGAACCGCGCGGCATTCGCCCAGGGCCGGAACGTCCACACCGACCCGTCCGCGTGCCGGTACGCCTTGAGTCCCTCGAAGATCTCCTGCCCGTAGTGCAGGACGGCGGCCGCGGGGTCCAGGAGGATCGGCCCGTAGGGCTCGACGCGGCGGTCCTGCCAGCCGCCCTCCGCCGTCCACGTCACGTGCGCCATGTGGTCCGTGAAGACGGTGCCGAAGACCGGTGCGGCGACGAGGGCGGCGCGCTCGGCCTCCGTGCGCGGGGCGTGCGTGAGGCGGCGCTCGAAGGCCTCCGCCGTCGTGGTGGTCTGCGTGCTCATGTCGTTCCTCTCACCGGGGCCTCGGCGCCCCGCGCTCACGTTACCTGCGCCCGACGCGGCCTGGTGAGACCGCGTCCGGCGGCTGGTCCTTCCGTCCGGCCGCCTCGCAGGCTCACACGAGCCGGTGCATCCACCCGCGCGCGTCGGGCACCCGTCCGTACTGGATCCCGGTCAGCTCGCGGCGCACGGCGTCGGTCACGGGGCCGGTCGTCCCGTCGGCCACGGTCTCGTCGAACGACTCCCCCACCAGCCGCCCGATCGGGCTGACGGCCGCGCCGGTCCCGCACGCGAAGACCTCGGTGACGACGCCGGCGCGGATGCCATCGAGCACCTCACTCAGCGGCACGTCGCGCTCGGCGACGTCATGGCCGGCGTCGCGCAGCAGGGTCAGCACCGAGTCACGTGTGATTCCCGCCAGGATCGAGCCGGTGAGGGCCGGCGTGGCGATGCGGCCGTCCGCGAAGACCACGACCACGTTCATCCCACCGAGTTCCTCAAGGTTCCGGCCCGTCGCCGCGTCGAGGAAGCACACCTGCTCGCAGCCGTGGGCGTAGGCGGTCACCTGCGACGCAAGGCTCGCCGCGTAGTTCCCGCTGCACTTGGCCGCGCCCGTCCCGCCCGGCCCCGCGCGCCGCAGGTCCTCCGCGACCCAGATCGACACCGGCGTCGGCCCGGCCGCGAAGTACGGCCCGACGGGCGAGGCGATCACGAGGTACGTCATCCCCCGCGCCGGGCGCACGCCGAGGAACGCCTCCGACGCGAACATGAACGGCCGCAGGTACAGGCTGGACCCGTCGGAGTCCGGCACCCACGCGGCGTCGACGGAGACCAGCGCCGCGACGGACGCGAGGTAGTCCTCGACCGGGAGCTCCGGCATCGCCATCCGGCGCGCCGAGGCCTGGAAGCGCCGCGCGTTGGCCTCGGGGCGGAACGCCCACACCGAACCGTCGGCGTGGCGGTACGCCTTCATGCCCTCGAAGATCTCCTGGCCGTAGTGCAGGACGGCGGCCGCCGGGTCGAGGGCGATGGGGCCGCGCGGGACGACGCGGTGCCCCGCCCAGCCGCCGTCGACGGTCCAGTCGATCCGGGCCATGTGGTCGGTGAACACCGTCCCGAAGGCCGGCGCGTCGAGCAGACGCGCGCGCTCGTCGGCCGCGACGGGCGTCGACGTGAGCTCGCGCGCGAAGGCGGGTGCGGCCCGGTCCGGGGCGGGCAGGCGAGTGCTGGCGGAGGTCGTGCTGGTCGTGCTCATGTCGGGGATCCCTTCACCGGGGCGGATGACCGCGTGAGCGGTCGGACGCGAGGTGACGGCCGACTGAGAGGCGGGGAGGGTCTAGCCCTGGAGGCGTGCGGCGATCTCCGAGCCCACATCGGCCGTCGACCGTACTCGGTCCCCGCGCGCAGCGAGGTCCGCCGCGACGGCCGCCTCGACCCGGGCCGCCGCGTCGCCGTTCCCGAGGTGCTCGAGCATCATGGCGACCGACAGGATCGTGGCGGTCGGGTCGGCCTTGCCCTGGCCCGCGATGTCCGGTGCGGAGCCGTGCACCGGCTCGAACATCGACGGTGCGGTGCGGTCCGGGTTGATGTTGCCCGACGCCGCGAGGCCGATGCCCCCGACGACGGCGCCCGCGAGGTCGGTGAGGATGTCGCCGAACAGGTTGTCGGTGACGATCACGTCGAACCGCGACGGGTTGGTGACCATGAAGATGGTCGCCGCGTCCACGTGCAGGTAGTCGGTCGTGACGTCCGGGAACTCGGCGTTCACGGCCTCGACCGTGCGGCGCCACAGGTCACCGGCGTGCACGAGGACGTTGTGCTTGTGCACGAGGGTGAGGTGCTTGCGGGGCCGCGCCTGAGCGCGGGCGAAGGCGTCGCGCACGACCCGCTCGATCCCGAACGCGGTGTTGACGCTCACCTCGTTGGCGACCTCGTGGGGGGTGCCCGTGCGAATGGAACCACCGTTGCCGACGTACGGCCCCTCGGTGCCCTCGCGGACGACGACGAAGTCGATCTCGCCGGGCGTCGCGAGCGGCGAGCGCACCCCGGGGAACAGCTTGCCCGGACGGAGGTTGACGTAGTGGTCGAGCGCAAAGCGCAGACGCAGCAGCAGCCCACGCTCGAGGACGCCGGACGGCACGCTGGGGTCGCCGAT
>JAEYXM010000026.1 GCA_023428465.1 Actinomycetes bacterium | reverse complement strand
GACGCCTCAGCCGTCGAGGCGGGCCGCGACGTCGGCCGGGAAGCCTCCCGTGGCGATCGGGCCCCACCGCGTCGGCGTGACGCGGATCAGCGACTTGCCCTGCACGCGCATCGCGGCACGGTACTCGTCCCAGTCCGGGTGCTCACCGGCGATGCACCGGTAGTAGTCGACGAGGGCGTCCTCGGCGTCGGGCATGTGCAGGACCTCTGCGTCACCGTCGACCTGCACCCACGGCCCGTCCCAGCTGTCGGAGAGCACACACACGCTGACGCGGGGGTCGCGCTCGGCGTTGCGGACCTTCGCCCGGCCCGGGTAGGAGGAGATGACGATGCGCCCGGCGTCGTCCACGCCGCCCGCCACCGGGGAGACCTGCGGCCGCCCGTCCGCGCGCGTCGTCGCGAGCAGCAGGTGGTGCCTCGGCCGGACGAACTCGAGCAGCCCGGCAAGGTCGACGACGCTGGTGGTGGCGATGTTCCGTGGCACCCCCCGACGCTATGCCCCCGGCCCCACCCCCCGCCATCGGCCGCGCCCCCTCGCCCCGCGCCCCATCGCCCCAAAGTGGTACCGAGGTGGTCAGTTCCGTTCCAGAGTGGAACGAACCTGCTCGGTTGAGTACCACTTTGGGCCCGGGGTGGGCCCGGGGTGGGCCCGGGGTGGGGTCCGGGGTGGGGTCCGGGGTGGTACCGGGGTGGCGTCCGCGGGGGGTGGGAGGGGGCGGTGTCGGCCGGGGGTGGGAAGGGGCCGCGGCGGTGGGTGGGCGCGCTTACCCTTGGCCGGGGGGCGGTGGCGGCCCGATGGCGATGGGACCGGCCGGGTGGACCGGCGGGGAAGGTGGTACCGGATGGCAGGCGGTCTCGCGGCGCTCCTGGACGACATCGCGGCGTTCGCCAAGCTCGCGGCCGCGTCGGTGGACGACGTCGGGGCGGCGGCCGGGCGGGCGAGCGTCAAGGCTGCGGGCGTCGTCGTGGACGACACCGCCGTCACGCCGCGCTACGTGCAGGGCTTCACGCCCGACCGCGAGCTGCCCATCATCCGCAGGATCGCGGCCGGCTCGCTGCGCAACAAGCTCCTGATCATCCTGCCGGTGGCGATGCTGCTCAGCCAGTTCCTGCCCTGGCTCCTCACCCCCATCCTCATGCTCGGCGGCACCTACCTCGCGTTCGAGGGCGCGGAGAAGCTGTACGAGGCGCTCACCGGGCACCACGAGGACAAGCGTGACGTGCCGGCCGCGGCCGTCGGGCCCGACAGCGAACGCGCCATGGTCTCCGGCGCCATCCGGACGGACTTCATCCTGTCCGCCGAGATCATGGTCATCTCGCTCAACGAGGTCGCCGACGAGCCGTTCGTGTCCCGCCTCGTCATCCTCGCGCTCGTAGCGGTCCTCATCACTGCGCTCGTGTACGGCGTCGTCGCGCTCATCGTGAAGGCCGACGACGTCGGGCTGAACCTCGCCCAGCGGGGCAACGCCGCGGTCGCCGCGACCGGGCGGATCCTCGTGCGCGCCATGCCCAAGGTCCTCGCCGTGCTCTCGACCGTCGGCATCGTCGCGATGCTCTGGGTCGGCGGGCACATCCTGCTCGTCGGGGTCGACGAGCTCGGCTGGCACGGGCCGTACGGGCTCGTGCACCACCTCGAGGAGGCGTTGGCCGGCGTCCCGGGTGTCGGTGGGTTCCTCGCCTGGCTGGGGGGGACGATCGCCGCGGCGCTCGCCGGAGCGATCGTCGGCGCCGTGGTCGTCGCGGTCCTGCACCTCGTGCCCCGCCGCAAGGGGCACGCGAAGGACGAGCACGCTGCCCACGCCGCGGGTGACGCCCACGCCGCCCGCACCGCCCACGCCGACGACGCCGCGGACGCCGCCGCCCGCACCGCCACCGACAAGCCCGAGGAGCGCGACGAGCCCGAGGCGTGACGGCGCCCCAGGGTGAGCTGCAGCTCCTGACGCAGACCGCCTGCGCCCGACGCTCCGGAGTCCGCCTGCCGCGCGGGTCGTTCGGGTAGATTGGCGGCCGCCGACCCCGGTCAACCCGGGCCTGTCGTGCAGCCATGGACGCGCTGAGAGGGGACCCTCGTGGCGACGATGGTCGACGTCGCAGAGCGCGCGGGCGTGTCTGTGAAGACAGTCTCGAACGTGATCAACGGGTACCCCTACATCCGCGAGGAGACGCGCAACCGCGTCCTGGCCGCGATCGACCAGCTGGGGTACCAGGTCAACGTGACCGCTCGGAGCCTGCGCTCCGGGCGCACGGGCATGATCGGGTTGGCGGTCCCCGAGCTCGGGCAGCCGTACTTCGGCGAGCTCGCGGACGAGATCCTCAGCGCCGCCCGCGAGCACAAGGTCCAGGTGCTCATCGAGCCGACCGGCTTCACGCGTGAGGGCGAGCTCGCCGCACTGCGCGAGACCGGGCGCGGACTCATCGACGGGCTCCTGTTCAGCCCGGCGGTGCTCGAGCAGTCCGATGCGGGGCTCCTCGAGGTCGACTACCCGCTCGTGCTGCTGGGCGAGCAGGTGTTCTCCCCGGCGGTGGACCACGTGACCATGCGCAACACCGAGGGCGCGCGTGCCGCGGTCGACCTGCTGCTCGACCGCGGCTGCCGGCACATCGCCGTCATCGGGATGCTGCACGCGGGGACCACCGGGTCCGCGAACCTGCGGTTCCAGGGGTACCGGGAGGCGCTCGAGGCGCGGGGCCTGCCGATCGACGAGCGGTTGTTCGGCTGGGCCGACGACGGCTGGCACCGCGGCAACGGTGCGCGCGCCATGAACGCCGTCCTCGACTCGGGTGTCCCCGTCGACGGTGTGCTGGCGTTCAACGACGCGCTCGCGATGGGCGTGCTCTTCCAGCTGCAGGTGCGCGGGCGCCGGGTGCCGGAGGAGGTCCAGGTCATCGGCTTCGACGACATCGAGGACGCGCGCTACACCCTGCCCCCGCTGACCACCGTCGACCCTGGCCGGAGCGAGATCGCGCGCGTCGCGGTCGAGCTGCTGTGCCGGCGCGTGGACGAGCGTGTGGCCCGCCGCGAGGCCGGACCGCCGTCGCTGCACCTCGCAGGGATGCGCATCGTCGAGCGCGGCACGACCCGACCGCGCAGCTGACCGGGACGAGGCGAACCGGGTGGAACCGGTGCCTTGACGCCGTCGTGCGCGGGGGACACGATAGGCCGCATCCCGCGTTCTACGACGTTGTAGAACAGAGTTGATCTACAACGATGTAGCAAGTCACGGGGGGCCGTTCACGCCGGGGGGAGCACCCCTAGGGGGGCGGAAGGCCCGTCGGCCTCGCGGGTCGGCCGGCGGCGCCGACGAACAAGGGGGAATCAATGACGATGACTCATTCCGCGCGCCCGGATCGCACCGTGGCCCGGCGTCGCACAACCGCCTGGGGGGTGCCCACCGTGGCCGCACTCGCACTCGGGGCACTCGTCGCAGGGCCACCTGCAGCGGCCGAGGAAGCGCCACCACCACCCGCGACCGACTCCTGGGGCACCACCACACCGGAGGGGTACTACCGGTTCACCGCGCCGCAGGCCGAGGTGGACGCCCTCGTCGGGGCGAAGCCCAGCGTCGTCGAGCTCCAGGGCAACATCGGCCCGGCCGGCACGTGGTCCGACCTCGCGATGGACCCGAGCGGCTCCAACTACGAGACCATGTGGGGCCCGGTGCCGCCCGGCCTGTACTACTACCAGTACACGGCCACGCTGGCGGACCGGACCAAGATCTCCTTCCGGAACCCGGCGAGCCCGCAGACGGTCACGTCGCAGCCCAACTGGAACACCTTCTTCGTGCCCGGGCCCGGCGTCGAGTGGATGGCCGACGTCGCCGAGGGCGGCGGAACCGTCTCCGAGCTGACCTACACCAGCGCCCAGACGGGCGAGGAGCGCGCCGCGCTCGTGTGGACCCCGCCCGGCTACCAGGCGGGCCAGGCGGGCCCCGGAATCCCTGCGACACCGACGCGTCCCGGCAAGCCCGGTCCCGGCAGGCCCGGCGGCCCCGGCGGACCTGGTGGCCCCGGCCACGGGCCGGCCGCGAAGCCGCTGCCCGTCCTCTACCTCCTCGCCGACGAGGGGCAGAGCTACCGGGAGTGGGCTGAGCTCGGCCGCCTGCCGCAGATCCTCGACAACCTCGCCGTCCAGGGCGAGCTCGAGCCGATGATCGTCGTCATGGCCGACGTCAACGTCGCCGACCCCGCCAAGGAGCTCACCGGCTCGCTCGTGCCGGCCGTCAAGGCCGAGTACCGCGTGAAGCCTGGCCACAAGGACCAGGCGGTCGCCGGCATCGGCACCGGCGCCGAGACTGCGCTCGGCCTGCTCACCCGGCAGCCGGCCACGTTCGCCTCCTTCGGGTCCTTCTCCGGCGGCCTCGGAGACGTCGAGCTGCGCCGGCCCCAGGTCAACCAGATCAACAGGAAGACCGACCTCCTGCGCCTCTACGTGGGCAACGTGCTCGACCCGGCCTACAACGCCACCGAGCAGACCCTGCGCACGCTCGACGCGGCCGGCGTCCACTACCAGTTCGACGGCGTCGACCCCGGCCACGGCGCCACGTGGGACACCTGGCGCGAGGCCGCGCGTGACTTCGCCACACGCGTCTTCGACAAGCACGCCGACCCCGCTCCGCGCGAGGGCAACCTGCCGCTCGACGAGCCGTACGTGGCGCCGGCGCCGGGCTCGATCACGTGGCCGCACGTCGACGAGAACGGCATCGTCACCTTCGAGACCGGTACCCAGTGGGCCGACGCCAAGGACGTCACCGTCTGGGCGAACTGGGCGCCGAACGGGGCCTGGTTCCGGATCCCGATGACGAAGGAGGGGGACCGCTGGCGGCTCAGCCTCGGCCCGCTCGACGGCTTCTACTACTACCGGTACGTCGTCGACGGCGTCGACGCCAAGGACCCGGTGGACACCGTCAACACCCTCACCGGTGTGACCCCGCTGTTCGTGCCCGGCGAGACCGACCTGCTTCTCGCGGACGCGCCCGAGGGTGAGCGCGGTGAGGTCTCCGTGCTGCACTACCACAGCGCCCTCGTCGGGGCGGACCGCAGCGCCTACGTGTGGACCCCGCCGGACTACGACCCCGCGCGTGCGGAGCCGTACCCGGTGTTCGTCCTCAACCACGGCGGCGGGCAGAACTGGGGCGACTGGGTCGAGGTGGGGCGTGCCCCGCAGATCCTCGACAACCTCTACCGCCAGGGCGAGATCGAGCCGATGGTCGTCGTCATGCCCGACGGCAACGTGTCCGACTACCCGGTGGAGCTGCTCGACAACGTGCTGCCGGCGCTCGCGGCCGGCTACCACGTGACCGACGACCCGCAGCTGAAGGCCATCGCCGGCCTGTCGATGGGCGGGATGAACTCCCTGGTCACCTGGCTGACGCACCCCGGTGAGTTCGCGTACGTCTCGGCCTTCTCCGGTGGCCTGTTCTGGACGCCGGAGTTCGACGCGGCGGCCGTGAACGAGGGCACGACGCTCGCCCGGATCTACGTCGGCGACGTCAGCGACTTCGCGCGCGGCTGGGTGCAGGGGACCATGGCGACGCTCGATGCCGCCGGTGTGGAGTACGAGTTCGCCGGTGAGTCCGTCGGGCCGCACGGCTTCGACGTCTGGTCGGAGAACCTGATCGACCTGCTGCCGCGCCTCTTCCGAGCCGGCGACGCGGCGGCGACCGCGGGGTAGATCGGGCCCGCTGTGCCGGCGTCGGGGCGACGCCCGACGCCGGCCGGCACGCCGATGCTGCGGCCGACCGGTCCTCGTGACCGGTCGGCCGCAGCATCGCGCCCGCCAGCTGCTTGACGCCGATCCGAGCGGCTGGGAGGGTTCCTCCATCGTTGTACATCAGCGATGAAGGATGGTTCGTCACGCTCGCGGCCGGGAACGGTCGAACGGCCGGCACAGGCGCCGGACGGTCGGCATCGGCGCCGGGCGGAGCGGGCCTGGGCTTACCTCCTCCTCTGCCCCGTCGGTCCCGTGGGCGGTCCCGCAGCCACGCCCGAGCGCTACGTCCGAAAGGCTTGTCGTGTCCGACGCCACCGTCATCGTCAATGCGGACCTGCCCGGTCCCGTCATCAGCCGGCACGTGTACGGGCACTTCGCCGAGCACCTCGGCGCCTGCATCTACGGAGGCTTCTGGGTCGGCGAGGACTCCCCGCTGCCCAACGAGGGCGGCATCCGGTCCGACGTCGTCGCGGCCCTGCGCGAGATCGCGATCCCCAACCTGCGCTGGCCGGGTGGCTGCTTCGCCGACGAGTACCACTGGCGGGACGGCATCGGCCCGCGCGAGGCGCGGCCCCGCATGGTGAACACGCACTGGGGCAACGTCGAGGAGAACAACCACTTCGGCACGCACGAGTTCCTCGCGCTCTGCGAGCTGCTCGGCGCGGACCCGTTCGTCGTCGGGAACGTCGGGTCGGGCTCCGTGCGCGAGATGAGCGAGTGGGTCGAGTACCTGACCCGCGCCGGCTCGTCGCCCGCGGTCGACCAGCGCCGCGCCAACGGTCGCGAGGAGCCGTGGCGCGTGCCGTTCTGGGGGCTCGGCAACGAGCCGTGGGGCGGCGGTGGCAACATGCGTCCCGAGGTGTACGCGGACCTCGCCCGCCAGTACGCGACGTTCTGCCGCAACCACGGGGACAACCGCCTCTACCGGGTGGCCGCCGGTGCGTCCGAGGACGACTACGCGTGGACCGAGGCCCTCATGCGCGCGGTCGCGGACATGAAGGCCGCGCAGTTCCCGTCGCGGCCGTTCGAGGCCGTGTCCGTGCACTACTACACGCTCGGCGGCACCTGGTCCGACAAGGGCCCCGCCACCGGCTTCGACACCGACTCCTACTGGCGAACGATCCGCCGGGCCCGCGCGATCGAGCCCATCCTGCGCCGGCACGTCGCGGTCATGGACCGGTACGACCCGGCCGGTGAGATCGGCCTCGTCGTCGACGAGTGGGGCACCTGGTGGGAGGTCGAGCCGGGCACCAACCCGGGCTTCCTGTACCAGCAGAACACCATGCGCGACGCGCTCGTCGCCTCGCTCCACTTCGACGTGTTCCACCGGCTCGCCGACCGCCTCGTCGTGGCGAACCTCGCGCAGACGGTCAACGTCCTGCAGTCGGTCATCCTGGCCGACGCCGAGACGGGGGCCCTCGTGCGCACGCCCACGTTCCACGTCTTCGAGATGAACAAGGTCCACCACGACGCCACGGCCGTCCCCGTGCACGTCCGCGCGCCGCAGGCGGTGCACGTGGACGACGACGGCGAGGTCGGCACCGTGTCGGCCTCGGCGAGCGTCTCGGGGGGCGTGTGCCACGTGTCCGTGACGAACACCGACCTCGAGACGCCGCTCGTCGCCACGATCGACGTGCGCGGCGCGCGGGTCGGTGCGGTCAGCGGGCGTGTGCTCGCGCCGGGCGCAGTCGGGGACCACAACACCGCGCAGCGGCCGGCCGACGTCGCGCCGCGGCCGCTTGAGGGCCTCGAGTCCACAGCGCACGCCGTGCGGGTCACTGTGCCGCCGCACGCGTTCGCGGTCCTGCGCATCGAGCTGGACGGGCTGCCCGCCGAGCTCTGAGGAACCCGTCGAACCCTGAGCCGAGGAGATCCGTGGCCGCCGTCGTCGTCGTCCCGTCCGTCCCGACCGGGCCGCTGCCGCCCGCCTGGCGCACCTGCGTCGGGACGGGTCGGATGAGCCTCGCCCTGCGCGCGGACTACCAGGAGTCCCTGGCTCGCGTGCAGCGGGAGATCGGGTTCACGCACCTGCGCGGGCACGGGTTGCTCAGCGACGACATGGGCGTGGTCCGGGAGTCGACGATCGACGGCCGCACGTACCGGCGGCACTCGTTCACCTACGTCGACCAGGTCCACGACGCGCTCCTCGGGCTCGGCATCCGGCCCTTCGTCGAGCTCGGGTTCATGCCGGGCGCGCTCGCGTCGGGCGACCGGACGGTCTTCTGGTGGCGCGGCAACATCACGCCGCCCCGCGACATCGCGGAGTGGTCGGCGCTGGTGACGGACCTGGTCCGGCACCTCGTGGACCGGTACGGGATCGAGGAGGTGCGGCGCTGGCCCTTCGAGGTCTGGAACGAACCGAACCTCGACATCTTCTGGGAGAACGCCGACAGGGCCGCGTACTTCGCGCTCTACGAGGCAGCGGCGCGCGCGATCAAGGACGTCGACGCGGGGCTGCAGGTCGGCGGCCCGGGGCTCGCGCCCGCACCCGCGGTGGACGAGTGGTGGCCGGAGTTCACGGAGTTCGTGACGAGCCGGGAGGTGCCGGTCGACTTCGTCAGCCGGCACGCCTACGCGACGTTCGAGGCGCAGCCGGTCCCGTTCGGCTGCTACCAGGGGCTGCGCGGGCCGTCGGGCCTCCTCGAGCAGTTCGCGGAGCCGCGGGTGACGCTCGCGGGGACCCCCCTGGCCGGGCTGCCCGTGCACATCACGGAGTTCAACACGTCCTACTCCCCGGCGAACCCGATCCACGACACCGCGTACAACGCGGCTTTCCTGGCACCGGTCCTGGCGGGCGGCGGGGAGCACGTCGACTCGTTCTCCTACTGGACGTTCTCCGACGTCTTCGAGGAGTCCGACATCCCGACGTCGTTCTTCCACGGCGGCTTCGGTCTGCTCGCGCACCGGCAGGTCGCCAAGCCCACCTACCACCTGTACGCCTTCATGGCCCGCATGGGCGCGAACGTCCTCGCGCGGGGTGCGGACCACCTCGTGTGCGCCGACGACGACGGGCGGGTCACTGTGCTCGCCTGGCAGCCCGTGGGCGGCACGGCGACGGGGCCGGGCGCCGAGCGGCACGAGGTGCGGCTCTCGCTGCCCGTGGCGACGGGCGGTGCACCGTGCGCCGACGGCACGGGCGTCTTCGTGCTGCGCGAGCGCGTCAACGAGGAGGACGGCAACGCGTTCGCGGCGTGGCGCGAGCTCGGGCGGCCCATGTCGCCGACGTCGCGGCAGCTCGACGTCCTGCACGCGGTGTCCCGGCCCGTCGTCGAGCACTCGCGGCTGACGGCGGGCGGCGGGCGCGTCGAGCTGACGCTCCACCTGGCGCGCCACGAGGTCACGTTCGTCGAGCTCGTACCCGTCCGGGACACCCGCCACGAGGGGCTCGACGACGCGCGGATCCTCGGCGGGCACCACGACGTGCTGCGTCCGGCCCACGAGCGGGGGTTGGCCCGACGTGGTTCGGGCGCGCCAGCCGGTAGCGAAACCGTCGGATAGTGCCGGTTTCGCTACCGGCAGGCGGCGGGACGGGCTGGCGCCGACTGCCCGGCGGGCAGGTCAGTCGGTCACGCGCAGCACCCCGTGGGCACCCTTCTCCCCGAGGTTCATGACGTGGTTCACGAGTCCGTAGTGCCCGGCCTCGGCGGGCACGAGCTCCACGAACCCGCCCTCGCCCGGCAGCAGCGGCAGTGCCTGCGCCCCGGTCGTCGCCGTCGTCAGGCCGTCGGTCGAGACGCCGTGGTGCACGGAGTAGGCACCCTCGCGCCAGACGGTGTCGAACTGTGCCCCGACGACGTGGAACGACCACGGCGCGGCCGGGCCGGCGTCGAGCACCCAGATCCGCACGCGCTCGCCGGCGCGCGCCTCGAGGGGGTGCGCGTCGTACTGGAACGCCCGACCGTTGAACGTGACCAGGTCGGGGATCCCGGTGGCGACCTTCTCGGCGTCGGCGGGCTCGCCGTCGGGCCCGAGGTACAGCTCGGACTGCACGAGCACGTACTGCCGGTCCACCGGCGCCAGGTCCGCCGGCTCGATGACGACCGCCCCGGCCATGCCGTTGGCGATGTGGTGGGACATCGGCATCGTGGAGCAGTGGTACATCCAGATCCCGGCACGGTTGGCCGTGAAGGTGTACTCCAGGGACTCGCCGGGCTCGATGGTCCGCATGGGGACGTCGGGTGACACCTCGCCCGCGTGGAAGTCGATCGAGTGGCCCATCGTCCCGGCGTTGACGAGCGTGATCGTGAACGTGTCGCCGACGCGCCCGTGCAGCACCGGCCCGGGCGAGCCGCCCTCGTAGGTCCACACCTCTCGCGTCAGCCCGGCCGCGACGTCCTCGACCTGCTCGCGCACGGTGAACGTGTAGCGGTGCTCGGTGGTGTCGGTGAGGGGCGGGAGCTCAGCCGGGTGCGGGGTGGTCGCCTCAGCCGCGTCGAGGAGCTCCGCCATGGTGGGCACGCGCACGGACTCGCCGGACGACGTCGTCCCGTGCCCGCCGGCCATCCCGTGGTCGCCGCCCGCATCCGGCGGGTCGGCCGGGTCCGCCGACCCGCCGGTCGCGACGACCGTCAGCGTCATCCCCATCTGCCGGTGCCCGGGCAGGGAGCACCAGCCGTCGAGGTCCGCCCCGACGACGCCGGCGTCGAGCACCGTGCTCCCGCCGGGGGCGACCATCGGCGTCGCGGCACCGTTGGCGAGCACGAGGTCGTGCCGCTGGTCGCCGCCGTTGACGAGCGTGATCTCGAGGGTGTTGCCGGCGGGGACCTCGATCGTCGACGGCTCGTAGGACATGCCCTCGATCGTCACGGTGACCTCGGTCGTCTCGCCGGTGGGCACGACGGCGGTCTGGTGCGGGTCGGCCATGGCGTCGCCGGGCGCAGGCTCGGCCGCGGGCGCCTGCCCCGCGAGCACGGTGGCGAGCGTCACCGCGACGACCGCCACCACGCCCGACACGGCGAGCGCTCCGCGCTGCAGCGGAGTCCCGTCGCGCCCGGGCAGCACGCGCGGCCCGCCGGACGACGACGTCGCGCCGTCTCCCGCACTGATCGGCTTCTCGGTCACGACATGCTCCCTGGGACGACGGTCGGGACGACGTTTCGCGGATCGGGCAACGGGACGGGCGGGGGCTCGGTCCGCGCCCCACGTGCCCGGGCCTGGCGCACCCCCGCCCGGGCGAGGAGGGCGACGTCGACGGCGTACCCGGCGAGCACGACGCCCCACCACGCGGCGAGCGGTCCGGACCCGGCCACGGTGCCGACGATGACGAGCGCAAGTGCCGTCTGGCGGGCGGCGACGCGCGCGGGCCACGCGGTCTCGAGCACCGTCATGCCGGTGCGCACGACGGTCGGCCCGCCGCCGATGACGACGGGCATCAGGTAGCTCAGCGCCGCGACGAACACCTGGAGCACGCCCCCGGCCCCGACGAGGACGGTCCACGGCATCGTCGCGGTGCGCAGGTCGGCGACGTCGGCGGCGCGCGCGGCGTGCACCGCGTACCCGGTGAGCCCGACGCCGGTCCACACCAGCCCGGCCCCGAGGGTCCAGGCACCGAAGGCCCCGGCCGACGCGGACCTGGCCCCGCGCAGCAGCGGGAACCCCACCGACACGAGCGCTGTCGTGCCTGCCGCGGCCACCCCGAGCCCGACTCCGGGCGTCCACCCGAGCAGTGCGGACCCGGACCCGACCGCGAGCGCGGCCACGAGGACGGGTAGTGCCCGCACGGCCGCGTCGAGCGCGCCGGGATCGATGCGGGTGCGCAGCATCGTGGGCCCGAGCGTCACGAGCGTCCCGGTGATCGACAGCCCGACCCACCCGCCGAGGTTCACGACGGCGTGCGCGGCGGTCAGCCCGTCCCGTGCGTCGACGAGCCACGCCGGCGCGCCCGCCGCGAACATCGCGACCGTGACGAACCCGGCGAGCACGCAGCCCACGACGAGGAACCCGGCCGCCGCGACGTAGTACCGCACGACGGCGGCGAACCGGTTGCCGAGGCGGGTGCGCGCCGCCTGGACGAGCGCGAAGCCGTGCCACGCGATCACCGCGCCGATCACCCCGGCGGCCACGACCGTCCCGACGACGGCGGCGGTCCACATGGACGCGACGAGCGCGACGAGCGCGACCTGGAACACGACCATGCGCACGGTCGCGTCCCGGCCGGAGCGTCGGTCGTCCGCGGGCA
The DNA here is from genome assembly GCA_023428465.1 of Actinomycetes bacterium. Lineage (GTDB taxonomy): Bacteria > Actinomycetota > Actinomycetes > Actinomycetales > Cellulomonadaceae > Actinotalea. Next base: position 19,555 of record JAEYXM010000026.1, on the reverse strand, counting down.
GGTGCAGCAGCGCCCGCGCGAAGTACCAGGACCACTGCAGCACCGAGCCGGTCAGGACCCCGAGCGTGACGACGTGCACCGCCGTCCACCACGTCTGAGGCACGACGCCGCGCGTGGTGATCGCCAGGCCCGCGACCACGACGGCGGCCACCGACCACACGCTCGTGAACCGGTCGAGGCGGAACCTCGTCCTCGGTCGGCGAGCCGGGGCGGGTGGGGCGCTCATCGTGCCGCTGCCGCTGCCGCCGCCGCTGCCGACGCCGCGCGCGTCGCCGTGGCCAGCCGTGCGACCACCGTGCCCAGGAGCACGAGCACCGCGACGACGCCGAGCGTCCCGCCGAGCCGCCACCCTGCCTCGGCCTCGCGGGCCCCGGCGAGGACGCGCAGGGCGAGCCCGCCGTGCAGCAGTCCGGCCGCGACCCAGAAGACCGGGTGGTACGGCAGCGGTCGTCGGGCGATCGCGGGCACGATGACGGGCGCGTGCGCGAGGACCATCGAGAGGGCGAACCCGATGGTCAGCGAGTGGACCACGGTGTCGTAGGCGTAGCCCGCGAGCACCTGCCCCTCGACGAGCCACACTCCGGCGGCGACGAGCGCCCAGCCGTAGCCGGCGAGCATGCTCACCGCGGCCAGCCGGGGCAGCCCGGGCGCGCGGACGGTGCGCCACGCGACGTCGTGCACGGCGGTGTCGACGGCGAGGGTGCCCAGCGCGACGCCGAGGAGCGGGTACCCGACGTCCGGCGCGACGAGGCCGGCGGCGAGCGCGGCGAGCACCGCGGTGGCCTCGGCGAGGATGCGCGGCTCGGTCCGGCCGCCGAGGAAGGCGATGCGCGCGAGCTCGAGGCGCTCGCCGATGATCGTGAGCACCAGGAACGCGGCCCACCACGGCATGACGACGGCGGCCTCGAGGCCTCGGGTCCAGAGCGCGGCACCGCCGACGCCCGCGATCGCGCCGAGCAGCTGCACGAGCACCGCGTACGCGGGCTGGCGTCGCCACACGGCCAGGTAGACGGCGACGAGCGCGGCGGTCGCGGCGGTCCAGGCGAGGCCGGGGAGCAGCCGGCCACCGGGTACGGGCGCCCCGGCGACCTGCGCGAGCAGGAGCACCGTGCCGGCGCCGCCCGCGACGGGCGCGGCGTACCCCCAGACGTGCCGCGGGCCGCCCCCGGTGCGCAGGGCGACCGCCCGCTCCAGCCCGATGGCGACCCCGAGGAAGCCGTAGACCATGAGCACGCCGTGCACGGCGCCGAGCGGTGCGGACGGCACGGGCGCGACGGCGCCGAGTCGCACGAGCGCGGCGTCGAGCCCGGCGAGGACGGCGGCCGCGACGAGCGCGAGCAGGGCGAGGCGTCCGCGGGGGACCGGACGCGGGGGGGCTGGGGTCACCCCTCGAATATAGAGGATGCTGATACTCTTAAAACGTGACCCAGCAGGAGGCCGACCGGGCGACCCCCGCCCCGCGACCCCCGGAGCCGGACGTGCCCCGGGCGGCGCGCGCCGTCCTGCTCCACCTGCGCGACGCCGGGACTGCACTCACGGCCGCCGAGCTCGCCACGCTCCTCGGCCTGCACGTCACCACGGCCCGTGTGCACCTCGAGCGCCTGCACGACGCCGGCCTGGTCGCCCGCGTGACGGAGCACTCCGGGCGACGCGGCCGCCCGACCGTCCGCTACCGGCCCACGGGCGCCGACCGGGGCGCGGTGTACGAGCAGATGATCGACGTCCTCGCCCAGGTCGCAGCTCGTCCCGGCGACCCCGACGCCGCACTCGAGGCCGGCGCCGCGTGGGCCACCGCCATCCCGCTCCCGACCGGCCCCGCCGCGACCCGGCTCACCGCGCTCGCCGAGCACCTCGGCTTCGAGCCGGAGCCCTGCGACGTCGGCCTGCGACTGCGTGGCTGCCCCTTCCGGGCGGCAGCCCGCCGGACGCCGCAGGTGGTCTGCCGGGTGCACCTCGGCCTGATCCAGGCCGCACTCGCAGGTGCCGACGACGCCGCGCAGGTGAGCGCCGGGCTCGTCCCGTTCGCGACGCCCGAGACGTGCCACCTGACGCTCGCACCCGTCGCCGGGACGTGACGCACACCCCCACCCGCCCACGCACGCCCGGTGCGCCGGGCGGCCACGACCACCCGCACGACCCGCACCACCACAACGGAGGAACCCCATGACCGAGAACGTCGACATCCTGGCCGCCGCCCCGGCGCCCGCCCCCGCGCACAGCTGTGGCTGCGGCGGCCACGACGAGGCGGAGCCCGCCCTCGACGTGCGCACCATCCCGCACGCCATCCGGCACGGCGTCGTCTTCGGCGCGTTCGACGCGATCCCGGCCGGCGGCGCGCTCATCCTCGTCGCGCCGCACGAGCCGCGCCCGCTCCTCGCTCAGCTCGCCGAGCGCGGCCTCGCCGGCGTCGAGACCCTCGTGGCCGGCCCCGACGAGTGGCGCCTGCGCCTGACGAAGGGCGCGTGACGACCGGCACCTGACGAGGGTGGCGAGGGCGGCCGCCGCCTGAGGGAGGCCGCCCTGCCCGCCCGGGGTCAGTCGACCTCGACCAGCAGCATCGTCCACGACGCCGGGGCCAGCGCGACGCGCAGGGTCCCGGCGTCGAGGCGTGCCCCGTCATGCGCGCGCGGGACCACGCGGTCCGGCTCCTCCATCGTGTTGTGGGCGAACCGGTCGTCGTCGGCGATCGTCGTGGCCTCGACGAGCCGCGCCTGCCCGAACGCCCCGAGCGGGACGGTCAGCTCGACCTCCTCGTCGGTGTGCCGGTTGACGGCGAAGACCGCCAGCCGCCGCGACTCCTCGTCCCACGTGGCGACCGTGTCGAGCACGGACACCTCGCCGTGCACGTCCGTGGTCACCGTGGGCGCCTCGAGCTGCGGGCGCAGGACGACGCCGCGCGCGTGCCGCGCCGTGAGCGCGAACGGGTGGAAGATCGACTGCCGCCACGCCGGCCCGCCGGGCTCGGCCCGGATCGAGCTGATCGTGTTGACGAGCTGCGCCTGGCACGCCGCGGTGACGCGGTCGCTGTGGCGCAGCAGCGTGATGAGCATCGAGCCGACGACGACCGCGTCCAGCACCGTGTACGCGTCCTCCGACAGGCGCGGCGCCTGGACCCAGCCCTGCTGCGTGGCACCGGCCTGCAGCTCCTTCACGTACCAGACGTTCCACTCGTCGAAGGAGATCTGGATCCGCTTGCTCGACGACAGGCGGGCGCCGACGGCGTCGGCGGTCGCGACGACGTCGGCGATGAACCGGTCCATGTCCGCCGACGACGCGAGGAAGCTCCCCTGGTCGTCGCCGTCGAGCTGGTAGTAGGCGTGGGCGGAGATGAAGTCCACGAGGTCGTAGGTGTGCTCGAGGACCGTCGACTCCCACGCGCCGAACGTGGGCATCTGCCGCCCGGAGCTGCCGCACGCCACGAGCTCGAGCCCGGGGTCGAACTGGCGCATCGCGCGCGCGGTCTCGGCGGCGAGGCGCCCGTACTCCTCGGCCGTCTTGTGGCCGAGCTGCCAGGGACCGTCCATCTCGTTGCCGAGGCACCACATGCGGATGTCGTGCGGCTCGGGGGCGCCGTGCGCGACGCGCTGGTCGGACAGGTGGGTGCCGCCCGGGTGGTTCGCGTACTCGAGCAGGTCGATGGCCTCCTGCAGGCCGCGCGTGCCGAGGTTCACGGCCATCATCGGCTCGACGCCCGCCGTCCGCGCCCATGCCATGAACTCGTTCAGCCCGAAGGCGTTGGTCTCGACGGTGCGCCACGCCGGGTCGAGGCGGGTGGGCCGCTGGTCGGCCGGGCCGACGCCGTCCTCCCACCGGTAGCCCGACACGAAGTTGCCGCCCGGGTAACGGACGACGCTCACGCCGAGCTCGCGGACGAGGTCGATGACGTCCTGGCGGAAGCCGTGGGCGTCCGCGCTCGGGTGGCCGGGCTCGTAGATGCCGGTGTAGACGCAGCGCCCCATGTGCTCGACGAACGACCCGAAGGTGCGTCGGCGGACGGGCGCGACCGTGAAGGCCGGGGCGAGCTGGAGCGAAGCGTGCATGGGGGAGGTCCTTCTCTGTCGTGCCCCGGGGTGTCGAATCGATTCTCCCGTAGCAGACGCGGAACTTCGCCCCCATTGCGTGCCGTGTCGGTCACGCGCTCCGTCGGTCGGGTGCCAGGTCGCCTCACCCGTCGGCGGGCACGCACACCGTCAGGGACTTCGGGTGCACCTCGATCTCGAGGATGCGCGTGGGCTCGCGCTCGCCGCCGTCCAGCTCGTACGGGACGGGGCGCCCGAACTGCAGCACGACGGACGTGCCGTCGCTCGTCGTCACGTGCGGCGACGTCTCGGCCCGGTGCAGCAGCGCCCGGGCCGCCGTCCGCACGAGCTGCAGCGGGCCCTCGGCGGTGATCACGCCGACCTCCATGACGCCGTCGTCGGGCTGGGCCTCGTCCGAGAGCGACAGGCCACCGACGGCCTCGCGGGCGTTACCCACCAGGACGGACGTCGCGCGGCCCCGGAAGACGCGCTCGCCGTCGACGTCGACGTCCACCTCGAACGGCTCCATGTCGAGCGCGCCCGCGCCCTTGAGGACGTACGCGGCGCGACCGAGGCGCTCCTTGAGGTCGGAGTCCGTCGCCTCGACGACGAGCGCGTCGATCCCCGCGCCCGCCACGACCGCGAAGTGCTCGCCGTTCGCGGTTCCCGTGTCGAGCTTCTGGCGGCGACCCTCGAGGGCGAGCCGGACGGCGTCGGCGGGCTTGTCGGGGATGCCGAGCGCGGTCGCGAGGAGGTTGCTGGTCCCGCCGGGGATGATCGCCAGGGCGACGTCGTGCCCGGCGAGCGCGTCGACGCACCGCTGCACCGTGCCGTCCCCGCCCCACGCGACGACGACGTCGGCCCCCTTCTTCCGGGCCTTCTTCACGCGCTTGCGGGCCTTGCGGCTCTTGGGCACCTCGTACCAGAGCGGGTCGCGGACGCCGCCCGCGGCGAGCGCCTCGCGGACGGCGTCGCGGTCGGCGCCGCGGACCTTCTTGGTGTGCAGGACGACGGCGACGGTCGGCGCCTTCTTCGATCCCACGGGGGTCTCCTGTCGGCTGGGGTGCGGGCCACCGACATCATCAGCCGGGTGGCTCCGCTCCGCCCGTCGAACCCCCCGGGTGCGCCCACCCGCGGGCCCGGCGGCACCCGGCACCCGACGGGCGACGGGCCGGGGCCTTCGCTGTAGCGAAACAGGCGCATGGCGACGGTTTCGCTACAGCGGACGCGATGCGGGGCGGCCGGCGGCGTCGGGCAGGGGCGCCGGCGGCCGGGACCGCGACGTGCCCGGTGTCAGGCCGGGGCCGGGGCGTCCGCGGGCGCGGGCGTCACCTCGGGCGTCACCTCGTGGCCGGACGCGGGATCGTCGGCGCCGTCGGCCGGCGGACCGAGGACCGGGGCCGGTGCGTCGTCGTCGGTCGACGCGAGCGCGCGGTGGGCGCGGACGTATGCCGGGACGAGGACCGTCATCGCGGCGATCCAGGCGAGCGGGTTGCCCCACACGACGCCGTCGTACCCCCAGGTCGCGCCGAGGACGACGGCGGCGCCCACCCGGCAGAGCAGCTCGAGCAGGCCCGTCACGGTCGGGATGGCGGTGTGACCGAGCCCCTGCAACGCGCCCCGGAGCACGAAGAGTGCACCGAGGATGACGTAGAGGCTGCCGTTGAGGTGCAGGAAGAACGCGGCCATGTCGATGACCTCGGTCTCGTCGGGGCCGACGAAGAGCCGGACGAGCGAGCTGCCCGCGGCCGCGACGACGGCCCCGATGACCGCCGCTCCGGCGATCGTCATCCAGAGCGCCTGCAGGACGCCGGTCCGGATGCGGTCGGGGCGGCGGGCGCCGAGGTTCTGGGCGACGTACATCGACGTCGCGAGGCCCACGGAGCCGAGGAACGTCACGGTGACGTTGTCCACGCGCGTCGCGGTCGTGTACGCCGCGACGGCGTCGGGTCCGAGCGAGTTGAGCCGCACCTGCACCGCGAGGATGCCGATGGCGATGATCGAGGCCTGGAACCCCATGGGCAGGCCGAGGCGCAGGTGGGTCACGACGTCGTCGCGGTTGACGCGCCAGTGCTCGCGCCGCGTGTGGAGGGCGGGCACGCGGCGTCGGACGTGGAGCAGGCACAGCCCGACGGCGACGCCCTGCGACACCACGGTGGCGAGCGCCGCGCCGCCGACGCCGAGACCCAGGCCGGGCACGGCGGCGAGCACGAGCAGGATGTTCAGTCCGCAGCTCGCGACGAGGTAGATCAGCGGCGTCCGGGAGTCGCCGATCGCCCGCAGGATCGCGGCGAGGAAGTTGAAGAACATCATCGTGGCCGCACCCAGGAAGCTGACGACGGCGAACGTGGTCGCCTGGGGGAGCAGCTCGGGCGGGGTGCGCAGCAGGCGGAGCGCCGGGCCGACCAGCAGGGGAGCGGTCACCGTGATGACCAGCGACACGACCCCGGACAGGACGGCGCCCGTGGCGACGGAGCGCCGGACGGCTTCGGAGTCGCGCGCGCCGAAGGCCTGCGCGGTCGGGATCGCGAACCCGTTGGTCATGCCCCACGCGAAGCCGAGCAGCAGGAACAGGAAGCTGCCCGTCGCGCCGACGGACGCGAGTGCCTCGACGCCGAGCACGCGCCCCACGACCATGGCGTCGCTGAGCTGGTACAGCTGTTGGACGACGTTGCCCACGAGGAGCGGCGCCGTGAACGCGAGGATGACGCGCCACGGCGGTCCGGCGGTCAGGTCCTTCGCCATTCGGGTGCGGCTCCGCGATCGTCTCGGGCAGGGTTGTCGCGGTGCGGTCGTGCCGGATCGCGCTCGTCCTATCGAATCGTTCCGAGCCGGGTCTTCGCAAGTCGATATGACGCATCTCACCCGCCCATCCGCCATCTCCCGCCCCGAGCACCCCGGCATTGCCCCCGCCCGAGCGCCCGACCTCGCCCCGTCGCGCCCCCACCGGCAGGCGGGCGGGGTCGCCAGGGTCCTTGCGGAGGGGCTAGTTGCGTGTATAGCGTGCTGGTCATGCGTATAGCGCCGCTCGGCGGCCGCTCACCCGAGGACCTGACGGCCCGGGCGCGCATCCGCGACACGGCGATCGCCTGCTTCGCGGAGGAGGGGTTCGGGGCCTCGTTCCGCACGATCGCCGCGCGTGCCGGCGTCTCCCCGGGCCTCATCACCCACCACTTCGGCTCCAAGGCCGCGCTGCGCGCCGAGTGCGACGACGAGGTGCTCGAGCGCTTCCACGCGATCAAGTCCGAGGGCCTCGCAGACCCGGGCGGCCAGCTCATCCAGCGCCTCGCCGTGCCAGGCGAGGCGGCGGTCGTCCTCGTGTACGTGCTGCGCACGGTCCAGGTCGGCGGGCCGACGGCGGACGCCTTCCTCGAGGGGTTCATCGAGCACAGCCGCCAGCTCATGGCCGACGGCGTCGCGAGCGGCCTCATCAAGGCATCCCGTGACGAGGACGCCCGCACCCGCTTCATCACGGCGCAGACGATCGGCGCGATGCTCGTGCACTTCCTCACGCACCCGCCGACGACGCCCGACCGCTTCGTCGCCTCCGTGTACGACCAGCAGCAGGGCTACACGCTGCCGATGCTCGAGATCTACACCGAGGGCATGCTCACCGACCGACGCATGCTCGACGAGTACCTCATGTACGTGGGGGACCCGCCGCGCCACGACGCCCCGGCCGACGCCGCACCCGCGGCCGCCGGCGCAGCGCCGACGGGGGACTGACCCGCCGTCGCGCCCCCTCACGTGCGAACGGAAGAAGACCATGTCCCTGCCCACCACCGAACCCATGGCCGTCGAGGTGCACGGCCTCACCAAGAGCTTCGGCAGCGTCCACGCGCTGCGCGGCCTCGACCTCACGGTCCCGACCGGCCAGGTCACGGGCTTCCTCGGGCCCAACGGCTCCGGGAAGTCCACGACCATCCGCATCCTGCTGGGCCTGCTCCGGGCCGACGGCGGCCGCGCCGCCGTGCTCGGCGGCGACCCATGGGCGGACGCCGTCCGCCTGCACCGGTCGATCGCCTACGTCCCGGGCGACGTCATGCTCTGGCCGAACCTGACCGGTGGCGAGGCGATCGACATCCTCGCCCGGCTGTCCGGCCCCCTCGACCCCGCGCGCAAGGCCCGCATGCTCGAGCGGTTCGAGCTGGACCCCACCAAGAAGACGCGCGCCTACTCCAAGGGCAACCGGCAGAAGGTCGCGCTCGTCGCGGCGCTCTCCTCCGACGCCGACCTGCTGCTCCTCGACGAGCCCACCGCGGGCCTCGACCCACTCATGGAGGCGGCCTTCACCGAGTCGATCCGCGAGGTCAAGGCCGCGGGCCGGTCGGTCCTGCTGTCGAGCCACATCTTCGCCGAGGTCGAGAAGCTGGCCGACCGCGTGACGATCATCCGCGAGGGCGTCACCGTGGAGTCCGGCACGATCGCCGAGCTGCGGCACCTGACGCGCTCGCAGCTCACGGTCGCGACCGACGACGTCGCGGCGGCCCGCGCGGCGCTGGCCGGCCTGGCCGGCGTCCACGACGTGCTCAGTGCGGACGGTCACGTGTCGTTCGCGGTCGACGACGCCGAGCTGCCGGCCGTGCTCGCGCAGGTGGCTCGGCTCCGGCCGCGGTCGCTCGTCGCCAACCCGCCGTCGCTCGAGGAGCTGTTCCTGCGTCACTACGGCGACGAGCTCGCCGCGCTGGGTCGGGGGGACCGATGACGACCGCCGTGGTGCGCGAGGCACCCGTCGTCACGCAGGCCCGCCGCCCGGCGTCGGACACCCTGGCGGGGATCGGTGCCGTCCTGCGCCTCGTGCTGCGCCGCAACCGCGTGCGCCTGGCGGTCTGGCTGGTCGTCGCCGTCGGGCTGTTCGCCTACGTCGGCGCCTACTACACGGAGACGTTCACGACGCAGGAGTCGCTCGACGACTTCGTGACGCTCTCCGACACGCCCGCGATCAAGGCCCTCACCGGCTTGGCGGCGGCGCCCGCCACGCTCGGCGGCGCCGTCTGGACCAAGGTGTGGATGACGGCGACCCTCGCGCTCGCGTTCGGCGTCGTCTTCCTCGTGACGCGCAACGGGCGGGCCGACGAGGAGGCGGGGCGCACCGAGCTGCTGCGCTCGCGGATGCTCGGGCTGCACGCCTACTCGGCAGCGTCGTGGCTGGTCAACGCCGTGCTGTGCGTCGCGGTGGGGCTCGGCGTCGCGGCGGTGTCCGTGTCCGGCGGCCTCGACCCCGACGGCGCCGGCATCACCGGCTCGCTGGTCCTGGGCGCCTCGGTGACCGGGGTGGGGCTGGTCGCGCTCGGCGTCGGCGCCGTGGCGGGCCAGGTCGCGACGACGTCGCGCGGCGCCAACGCCCTCGGCTCGGCGGTCCTCGGCGGGTTCTACGTGCTGCGGATGGTGGGGGACCTCGGCGACGGGCGCCTCACCTGGGCGTCGCCGATCGGCTGGGGCCAGGAGATGGCGCCGTGGGGCGCGAACCGGTGGTGGCCGCTCGCGCTGCACCTGGCGCTCGCGGCGGGGCTGCTCGCCCTCGCCCGGTGGCTCGAGGGCCGGCGGGACCTGGGCTCGGGGCTGCTCCGGCAGCGTCCCGGCCCTGCGGACGCGCCCCGGCGGTACGCGTCACCGCTCGGTCTGGCGTTGCGTCTGCAGCGCGGGCCGATCATCGGCTGGACCATCACCGTGGTGCTCTGCGCGCTGATGTTTGGCTCCGTGGTCGACGCGATGACGGACCTGCTCGACGACGCCGGTGACACGGTGACCGCGATGATGCGCGGTGTCGGCGTGGACGCCCTGCTGTCCCTGCTCATGGTGATGATGGCGATGATCACGACCGTGTTCGCGCTGCAGTCCGCGGTCTCGCTGCGGACGGACGAGGCGAGCGGCATCATCGAGCCGCAGCTCGCGGGCGCGGTCTCGCGGCGCCGGTGGGCGGCGGAGCGGCTCGTGATCCCCGCGGTCGGGGCGGTCGTGCTGCTCGCGCTCGGCGGGGCGTGCACGGGCTACGGCTACGGCGCCCTCATCGACGACCCGGGGCAGACGGGCCGGCTCACGCTCGCGGCGCTGACGTACTGGCCGGCGGTCATGGTGCTCGTCGGCGTCGCGGTGGCGCTGTTCGGGTGGGTGCCTCGGCTGGCGGTTCCGCTCACGTGGGGCGTGCTGGCGGCGATGTGGTTCGTCGTGATGATCGGGGAGGCCCTGAACCTGCCGGACTGGCTGGTCGAGGTGCTGCCGTTCTCGGCGACGCCGTACCAGCCCGCCGAGCCGATGTCGTGGCCCCCGGTCCTGGCGATGACCGCGGTCGCCGGGGCACTCATCTGGTCGGGCCTGGACCGTTTTGCGCGCCGGGACGTGATCCCCGGCTGAGCGCCCACCCCTTGGCGCCGAGTTCTGCCGTTTGGCGCGAGTTCTGCTGTTCAGATGCACGATCTCGCGTCAGATGGCAGAACTCGGCGTCGGCGCGCGGGCGGGCGGCGCGGCGGGCGGGCGGGCGCGGAATCCGGTGGCGTCGCCGTCCGTTGTGCTGGACGTGACCAACCTCGAGGCCCACCCGGTGGAGACGCTCTGCGAGAGCGGTGCGCCCGCGACGACCGGCGGGCCGCGCGTCGTCGAGCTGATCGCGCCCCGCGACGTCCCTCTCGGCGGCCCGCGCGCGATGACCGTGCGGCGCACCCTCCCGTCGAAGCAGCGCTCGCTCATCGGGCCGTTCTGCTTCGCCGACCACTACGGGCCCGACGACGTCGCGGCGTCGGGCGGGATGGACGTGCCGCCGCACCCGCACACCGGGCTGCAGACCGTGACGTGGCTGTTCGAGGGCGAGGTGCTGCACCAGGACTCGCTCGGCTCGGTGCAGGCGATCCGGCCCGGCCAGCTCAACCTGATGACGGCGGGTCGTGGCATCTCGCACTCGGAGGAGGGCACGCCCGCGCGGTTCCCGGCTCAGCGGCGCCTGCACGGCGTGCAGCTCTGGACCGCTCTGCCCGACGCCGCTCGGCACGGCCCCCCGGACTTCGAGCACGTCGCGGACGTGCCCGCGGTCGACGTCGACGGGGCGACGGTGCGGGTGTTCATGGGTTCGATGGCCGGGGCGTCGTCGCCGGCCCGGGCGTACTCGCCGCTCGTCGCCGCACAGCTCGACGTGCCGGCGGGCGCCGTCGTCGGCCTGCCCGTGGACCCGGCTTTCGAGCACGGCGTGCTGCTCGACTGCGGCGACCTGACCGTCGAGGGCACGCCGCTCGAGCCGGCGTGGCTCGCTTACGTCGCGCCGGGGACCGACCGGCTCGTCCTGCGTGCCGGGGATGCACCCGCGCGCGCCGTGCTGCTGGGCGGGGAGCCGTTCGGCGAGCAGGTGCTGATGTGGTGGAACTTCGTGGGGCGCACGCACGAGGAGGTGGTCGCCGCCCGCGCGCAGTGGCAGGCCGCGGTCGCGGGCGATCCCGACGGCGTCGCGCGCTTCGGACGGGTGCCCGGGTACCCGGGCGCGGCGCTCCCCGCGCCCGAGCTCCCGGGGGTCCGGCTGGTCCCGCGGCGGCGCTGACGCGCGTCGTCGCAGGGAGCGACCCGTGCGGGCGTAGGTTGCGAGCGTGACCCCCGAGGACCTCGCCCTGCTGCTCACCCCAGGCGTTCCGGCGGTGTCGCCGGACGGGCGGACGGTCGTCGTCGGGGTCACGCGCCCGGACCTGGAGGCCGACGAGTACGTCGGACATTTGTGGCGCGTGCCTGTGGACGGGTCCGCACCGGCGCGGCCGCTCACGCGCGGGCACCGGGACGTCTCCCCGGTGTGGTCGCCGGACGGTCGCTGGATCGCGTTCTGCCGGGCGGAGTCGAAGGGCCGGCCGCAGCTGCACGTCGTGGAGGCGTCGGGCGGCGAGCCGGTCTGCCTGACGGACGCGCCGCTCGGGGTCTCGGACCCACGCTGGTCCCCGGACGGGACACGCGTCGCCTACCTCGCGCGCGTCCCGGAGGAGGGCCGCTACGAGCCCGACGGCGACCCGGGCGCGGAGGCGCCGCGTCTCATCACGACCTACGACTACCGGACCGACGACCTGGGGTTCACGCGCGACCGGCGTCGGCACCTCCTCGTCATCGACCTCCCCGCGTCGCTCACGGCCGACGGACTGGCGCCGGACGAGCTGCCCGAGCCGTGCCGGCTGACGATGGGCGACATCGACCTCGCGGCGCCGCGCTGGCTGCCCGACGGGCGGCACCTCGTCGCCGTCGCGGCGGTGCACCCGGGCCGCGACGAGGACCTGCGCAGCGACGTCGTGCTCGTGGACGCGGCCCTGACCGAGCCGGCTGCGCCGCGCCCGATCACGGACGCCGGTGGTGGTTCGACGCTCGGGGTGGAGGCCGTGGTCCCGTCGCCGGACGGCCGCACGCTCTGGGCGATCTCGGCGGACCTCGACGCGAGCGGCCGGGACTTCGTCGCCGCGCAGAACGCGCTCTACCGGATCGACCTGCCCGACGGCGTGGAGGGCGCAGCCGCGGTCCCGGTCGCGGTGACCGACGCCGAGCACAGTGACCTTGTGGCGGGGATCCTCGCGGTGACCGACGACGACGTCCTGGTCGCTGACCAGCGGCGGGGCGCCGTCGTGCTCCTCGCGGTGCCGGTCGCGGGCGGTGAGCCGCGCGTGCTGCTCGACGCCCCCGCTGTGGTCACCGGCCTGGCGGTCGCGGACGGCGTCGCGGCGGTCACAGCGGGCGACCCTGGGACGACGGGGGAGGTGCTCGCGGTCGACCTCGCCGGGGGATCGAGGCGCACGCTCACCGACGTCGGCGCGGGGCTGCGCGGGACCGGGCGCCTGCGCGTGCCCACCGAGCTCACGGCGACCGCGCCGGACGGCTACCCGGTGCACGGGTGGCTGACGGTGCCGGACCCGGAGCGCTTCGGCACGGGTCCGCACCCGGTGGTCCTGATGATCCACGGCGGCCCGTTCGCGCAGTTCACGACGGCGTTGTTCGACGAGGTCCAGGTGCTGGTGGCGGCCGGTTACGCCGTCGTGCACGGGAACCCGCGCGGTTCGGCGGGTTACGGCGCCGCGCACGGGCGGGCGATCCACCGCGCGTTCGGCACCGTGGACAGTGAGGACGTGCTGGCTCTGCTCGGGGCGGCGCTGGCGGACCCGTCGCTCGACAGCGAGCGCGTCGGGGTGATGGGCGGCTCGTACGGCGGGTACCTGACGGCGTGGCTGACGACGCGGACGGACCGGTTCAGGGCCGCGATCGTGGAGCGCGGCTTCCTGGACCCGGTGAGCTTCGTCGGGTCGAGCGACATCGGCTGGTTCTTCGGCACGGAGTACCTGGGCGACTCCGCGACCGACGACGGCGCAGCGGCCGTCGCGGCACAGTCGCCGATGGCGCATGTTTCGCGCGTCAAGACGCCCACGCTCGTCATCCACTCCGAGCACGACTGGCGGTGCCCCGTCGAGCAGGGACAGCGATGGTTCGTCGAGCTGAAACGTCGCGGCGTTCCTGCTGAGCTGCTGCTCTTCCCTGGTGAAGGACACGAGTTGAGCAGGTCGGGAAGGCCTCGCCACCGGCAGGTCAGGTTCGAGCACATCTTGCGCTGGTGGGGCGAGTATTTGCTCTAACTTCGTCGAGTCTGGAGCAGAGACTCTAGACAGGGGTCGGTTCGGACGGGTGTCTGGTGACGGAGCGCGGGACCATCCTGCGCCGGAGGTCCGACGCTGCGCTCGTGGCCGGGCACCCGGCCACGAGGCGCCCGACGTCGCACCGCTCGTTACGGTGGGCCCATGCGCCTGGGCGTCATGGTCGACTACTCCGACGACTTCGCCGCGGCCGCCGAGGAGGTGCGCGCCGCCGAGCGGATCGGCGTCGATCTCGTGGCGGTTGCCGAGGCGTATTCGTTCGACGCCGTCAGCCGGCTCGGGTACCTCGCGGCAGTCACGGAGCGCGTCACCCTGATGTCCGCGATCCTGCAGGTGTACTCGCGGACGGCCGCGCTCATCGGCATGACGGCGGCCGGTCTGGACGACGTCTCCGGTGGCCGCTTCGAGCTCGGCATCGGTGCGTCGGGCGGGCAGGTCGTGGAGGGCTTCCACGGCGTCCCCTTCGTGGCGCCGCTGACGCGCATCCGGGAGACGGTCGCGGCGTGCCGGCTGCTCTGGCGGCGTGAGCCCGTCGTCGTCGATGGCACGCAGGTCCGCATCCCGCTGCCGTCCGATGCCGGGGCCGGGCTCGGCAAGCCGTTGCGCCTGGTCAACCACCCGCGACGGGCCCGCATCCCCGTGACGGTCGCGGCCCTCAGCCCGAAGTCGGTCGCGCAGACGGCCGAGATCGCGGATGGCTGGATGCCCGTGTTCTTCCACCCCGAGCGGGCCGGGGCCGCGTGGGGTGCCGCGCTGGCGGAGGGTCGGGCCCGACGCGCGGACGACCTGGGGCCGCTGGACGTGCACGTGACCGTCCCGCTGCTCATCGGTGACGGCCCGGCGGTCGACGCCGCCCTCGCCGCGTACCGGGCGCGCCTGGCCCTGTACCTGGGCGGCATGGGTGCGAAGGGCGCCAACTTCTACACCGACCTGGCGACGCGCTACGGCTACGGTGACGCGGCGGCGCTGGTCCAGGACCGCTACCTGGCCGGCGACAAGCGCGGTGCGGCCGATGCCGTGCCGGAGGACCTGGTCCGGGCGACGTCGCTGATCGGCGACGAGGCGCACGTCCGGGGCCGGGTGGACGCTCTCGCGGCGGCGGGCGTGACGACGTTGACGGTCCAGGTCCTGGCGCCGTCGGGCCGGTTGGACCAGCTGGAGGCCCTGCGCGCCGTGCTCCCGGCGTCCTGAGCCCGCCCACCGCCGGCCGCCCGTCGGCCGGCCAGTCCGTGCCCTCGGGCCGCCGACTTCTGCCTTCCGGTTCGAGTTCTGCCGTCGGGGAAGCAGAAATCGCGTCCAGAGGCAGAACTCGACGACGGGGGAGGCGGTGCGGGGCTCGCCTGAGCCAGGCGGCGGGGACGGGCGCAGGATCATCCCATGACTAGGTTGCACTCTGTGCAACCTTGCACGTAGTGTAGGGAGCGTGTCCGCGCCCATCCCGATCGACCGCCGTGCCGTGCTCAAGCAGCGCTCGCGCCAGGCGATCGTCGATGCGGCGGCCGCCCTCCTCGAGGAGCACAGCGGCCTGCACTTCACGGTGGACCAGCTGGCCGAGCGCGCCGACGTCTCGCGGCGCACCGTCTTCAACTACTTCGCCACGCTCGACGACGTCGTCATCGCCGTCTGCAGCGACGGCGTCCTCGGCGGGCTGACCGACACGTTCGTGTCGAACGCCGTCGCCGCCCCGCCCACCGACGACACCCCGGCCGCGATGTTCGCCGAGATCGCGCACTCGCTGCGCACCACGGACCTCGTCGGCCCGATGGCGTACCTCACCCGCATCCTCGGCGGCCCGGACCGCGATCCGGTAGCCCCGTGGATGGGCGCCCTCCTGCTGCGCGCCTTCGACGACGTCAGCCAGCGGTTCGCCGGCGCGATGGCGTCCCGGCACCCGGCCGCGAATGCCCTCGACGTGCACCTGCTGGTGAACGCCCTGGTCAGCGGCCTCATCGTGCTCTACCACCACTGGTACGCCGCCACGGGCGCCACCGACGACGACGCGTCGCGCGCCGTGTGGGACGCCCTCCTCGAGCACCTCCTCGCCACGGTGGCCAGCGGCTACGGCGCTGCGCCCGCCCGCTGACCGCCGAGCCTCCACCGCACCGCTCACCGCACTCCTACCGCACGTCACCGCCGCACCTCCTACCGCACCGCAGAGAAGGACGACATGGCCGAGTTCCTGTACCGCCTGGGCCGATTCGCCGCGCACCGCGCCCGCACGGTCATCGCCGTGTGGGTCGCCGTGCTCGCGCTCACGGGCGTCGCGTACGTCGTCGCGGGCGGCACGCTCGCCAGTGGCTTCTCCATCCCGGACACGCCGACGGCGGAGGTCACCGAGCGCCTCGAGCGTGAGTTCCCCGAGGCGTCGGGGGCGACCGGCACCGTCGTCATGCACACCGAGGACGGCGCCCCGTTCAAGGCCGAGCAGCAGGCCGCGATTGGCGAGGTGATCGCGCGCGCCGGTGGGGTGGACGGCGTTGCGCAGGTCGTCGACCCGTTCGCGACGGAGGCGGAGCGCGCTGCCCGCGTGGCGCAGATCACCCAGGGTGGCGCCCAGCTCGAGGAGGGCCGCGCGCAGCTCGAGCAGGGCCGCGCCGAGCTCGACGCAGGCCAGGCGCAGCTCGACGCCGGACAAGCCCAGCTCGACGAAGGGGCGGCGCAGCTCGAGGCCGGCCAGGCGCAGCTCGACGCAGGTCAGGAGCAGATTGACGCGGGTCGCGCGCAGGCCGAGGCGGCGGGCATGGCCGACCAGATGTCTCCGCAGCTGGACGCGCAGCAGGCCCAGCTCGACGCGCAGCAGGCGCAGCTCGACGCGCAGCGCGCCGAGCTCGAGGCGCAGCAGGAGGCCCTCGACGCGCAGCAGGCGCAGGTGGATGCGGGACGCGCGGAGCTCGAGGCCGGCGCGACGGAGCTCGAGGCGCAGGCCCAGCAACTCGAGCTCGGCGCCACCCTCCTGGAGATGGCGTCCGAGATCCGCCAGGTCTCCGCAGACGGCTCGGCGGCGATCGTCACCGTTGCCTTCGAGAACGTCGCGTTCGACGTCCCGGAGGAGACCCAGCAGGGCGTGCTCGACGCCTTCCGTGCGGAGCAGATCGACGGCGTCGTCGTCGACTTCTCGGCGTCGCTCGCGATGGAGGTGCCGAGCATCCTCGGCATCGGCGAGCTCATCGGCGTCGTCGTCGCGGCGATCGTGCTGCTCGTCATGCTCGGCACGTTCGTGGCGGCGGGCCTGCCGATCCTGACCGCGGGCATCGGCGTGGCCGTCGGTGCGCTGGGGGCGCTGTCGTTCTCGGGCGTCGTCGACATGGTGTCCGTGACACCGGTCCTCGGTGTGATGCTCGGTCTGGCGGTCGGCATCGACTACTCGCTGTTCATCCTCAACCGGCACCGGCGTCAGCTGAAGCAGGGCTACGACGTCGACGAGTCGATCGGCCTCGCCAACGGCACCTCCGGCAACGCGGTCGTCTTCGCGGGCGCGACCGTCCTCATCGCGCTCCTCGCGCTGAACGTGACCGGGATCCCGTTCCTGGGTCTCATGGGTACGGTCGGCGCGGCGAGCATCGCCATCGCGGTGCTCGTGGCGGTCACCCTGACGCCCGCACTGCTCGGCCTCGTCGGCACCCGCGTGCTGCGCCGCGGCGAGCGGGCGCACCTCGAGACGTCGACGCCGCCGGCCTCCACGCCGGTGCGCACCATGACGAGCCGTACCGCGATCGTCCGCGCGCTCGTCGGCGTCGCCGGGCTCGTCCTGCTGGCCCTGCCCGCGACGAGCCTGCGCATCGGCCTTCCCGACGGCTCGTCGGAGGCGAAGGGCTCCACGAGCTACCAGGCGTACACGACGGTCGCGGACAAGTTCGGGGCGGGCCAGAACGGCACACTGCTCGTCATCGCGGACCTGCCCACCGGTGCGGACGAGACCGAGGCGCTCGCCGCTCAGGCGGAGGTCGCCGGCCGTCTGTTCGCGGTCGACGACGTCGCCGCGGTCGCCCCGATCGCGACCTCCGCCGACGGCGCGCTCGCGGCCTTCCAGGTCGTCCCCACCGAGGGGCCGAACGCGGAGTCCACCGAGGCGCTCGTGGCCGAGCTTCGGGACATGTCGCCGATCGACGGCGACATCCCGATCGCCGTGGCCGGCCAGACGACCGGCGCGATCGACGTGTCCGCCAAGCTCGCGGACGCCCTGCCCGCCTACCTGGGCGTCGTCGTCGGGCTGTCCCTGATCATCCTCATGCTGGTCTTCCGGTCGGTCCTCGTGCCGCTCATCGCGACGCTCGGGTTCGTCCTGTCGTTCTTCGCGGCACTCGGCGGCGTCGTGGCGATCTACCAGTGGGGCTGGCTCGGCTCGGTCTTCGACGTGCACTCGCCCGGACCGGTGCTGAACTTCCTGCCCACGGTGCTCGTCGGCATCCTGTTCGGCCTCGCGATGGACTACCAGCTGTTCCTCGGCTCGGGCATGCGTGAGGCGTACGCGCACGGGGCGTCGCCGCGGCTCGCCATCGTGCAGGGCGTGCGCGCGGGCCGGGCCGTGGTGACGGCGGCGGCGCTGATCATGGCGTCGGTGTTCGGCGGCTTCATGTTCGCCGAGTCCACGATGATCCGACCGATCGGCTTCGCGCTGGCCTTCGGCGTGCTGGTGGACGCGTTCGTCGTCCGCATGCTCGTCGTCCCGGCGCTGCTGCACCTCGCGGGGAACGCCGCGTGGTGGCTGCCGCGCTGGCTCGACCGCCTGCTGCCGGACGTCGACGTCGAGGGCGCCAAGCTCGAGCGGCGCCACCCGCACGTCGAGCACCACGAGGAGGCGTAGCCACGTCTTGCGGCCGGCGGGCGATGATGGGCGCATGGACGACCCGCAGCGACTCTCCGGTTCCCTGCTCGTCGCGACGCCGCAGCTCGGCGATCCGAACTTCCGGCGGACCGTGGTCCTCGTGCTGCGGCACGACGACGACGGGACGCTCGGCGTCGTCCTGAACCGACCGCTGCCCATGCCGGTCAGCGACGTCCTGCCGGAGTGGCAGGACGCGGTCGCGGCGCCGGGGATGCTCTTCCAGGGAGGTCCGGTCGGGCTCGACGGGGCGATGGCCGTGGCGACCCTTGCGCCGGGCGCCGACGAGGAGTTCATGGACCGCCTCGTGGGTCCGTTCGGGCTGGTGGATCTGACGCGCGACCCGGCCGAGGGGCTGCCGGGCGTGACGGGGGTGCGCGTGTTCGTGGGCCACTCGGGTTGGGCGGGCGGCCAGCTCGAGGCGGAGATCGCGTCCGCGGACTGGCTGATCGTCCCGGCGGAGCCCGGTGACGTCGCCACCCCGGACCCGGACGGGTTGTGGGCGCGGGTGCTGCGGCGGCAGGGCGGCGAGCTCGCCATCGTGGCGACGACGCCGGACGACCCGCGCCTGAACTGACCGGCGGTGTCTGGCGTTGGCGGAGCGGTGGCGGCCGGCGGCGCCGGCTGCGCGGTCCGGCGGGCTCGCCGCTCGAGGCGCCGGTGCCGCTCATCGGTGCGGCCCGCGCCGCGGGGCGCGCCACCGAGCTGGACCTCCACGCCCTGCGCGCCCACCTGCGACGCGGCGGCGAGGTCCTCCCGCCGGGATCGCTGCTGTTCGTCAACCTCGAGCCCAGCACGCTCGCCCTCGCGCCCGACGACGTCGTCGACGCCCTCGCGCACCGGCCGCACGGGCTGCGCGTCGTCGTCGAGTTCACCGAGCGCGCGCTCGCCGCCGACCCGCGGGCCGTCACCGCCGCCGCCGACCGCATCCGCGAGGTCGGGTGCGCGGTTGCGCTCGACGACGTCGGCGCGGAGCCGGAGTCCCTGGCCTTCGTCCCGCTGCTGAGGCCCGAGGTCGTCAAGCTCGACCTCAGCCTGCTGCGCACCGTCGACGACCTCGCCACGATCACCGTCGCGCACGCCGTGCGCGCCTACGCCGAGGGCGCCCAGGCCGAGGT
>JAEYXM010000194.1 GCA_023428465.1 Actinomycetes bacterium | reverse complement strand
AAGTCGCGAGATCTCGGTCATCTGTCCTCCTGCGTCGGCCAGCTCGTGGCGCCGTCAATGTGCCCACCGTAGAACCGCGTCAGAAGTTGGTCAACCCCCTTAGTCAAAGTTCTTCGAGATCGGGCGGCGGGCATGCTCGACGAGTGGTGCGGAATCGCCTCAGGCCGGTCCCATGGCGCGCGAGGCGGCCGTCGATGGTGCACGGGGGTGTGCTCAGCCCCTTTGACCTGGGAGAAGGGGGAAATATGTAGATTGCACGATTCACTCGTTCGAGACTGGCGGAACGCGCCAGGTCCTGTGCACAATCGCGTCATGGTCACACCGCCCTCGCTCACGGTTGCTGCCGTGGCCCGGCGGCTCGGCGTGGCCCCCGCGACCCTGCGCACCTGGGACCGCCGGTACGGCCTCGGGCCGTCCGAGCACCTCGCCGGGTCCCACCGGCGCTACTCCGCGCAGGACGTCGCGCGCCTCCTCGTCATGCGGCGTCTCACCCTGGAGGGCGTCGCGCCGTCGGAGGCCGCACGCGCGGCCCTCGCCACCACCGAGGAGCCGGCACCCGAGGTGCGCGTCCCCTCGACCGCCGAGGTGCTGGACGCCTACTCCGACGCCGTGCCCATGGCGGCCGACCCCCGCGCGCTCGCCGCCGCCGCCGGCCACTTCGACAACGCCGCCGTGCGCTGGATGCTCACGCGCGTCCACCCGCGCGACACCCTCGCCTGGTGGACCGACCTCGTGGAGCCCGCGCTCGCGTCGGTGACCGAGCGCACCTCGCTCGAGCGGCCCGGGGAGAACGTGGGCCCCGCGCTCGTCGCCGCCGCCTTCGCCGAGCTCCGCAGCCGCGCCGCTGCCACCCTCGCGCGGCACGAGGACGCCGCGCAGGGGCCCACGGTCCTCGTCGTCCCGGGCGCGACCGCAGCCGAGCTCCGCGCGCACGTCCTCGCCGCCGCCCTCCAGGCCGAGGGTGTCCGCGCGCGCGTGCTCGCATCCGTCGTGCCGTCCGTCGTCACGGGCGTGGTCGACCGCGCCGCGCCCGAGGCGCTCCTCGTGGAGATCCCGCAGGAGGGTGCACCGGGCGTCGTGCCGGTGGTCCGCGCGCTGGTCGCGGCCCGTCCGGCCATGCCCGTCTTCGTGCACGACGCCGGTGCCGCGCTCGCCGACCTACCCGTCGCCGCGAACGTCCACCGGGTGCGCTCGCTGACCGGAGCGCTCCACGAGGTCCTCGCCACGGTGCGTATTCACCCGCCCACGTCCTAACGTCGGCGAACGCCAGGGTCGATGATTGACCAGCACGGATTCCCTGGCCCGGGGCCGTAGCGCTCGGGGCGTGCACGGCGGAAGGAGGCGGATGGCGGGCGTCGTCGTGTGCCATGGCTCCACAGCCGTCCGCGAGCGCATCGTGGCGGCCGCCCACGGGGTCCCCGCACTCAGTCCCGTCCGGAGTGCCGCGAGCGCCGAGGAGCTCCTCGCCCTGACGCGGCGGGCCGCACCGGCCCTCGTGCTCCTGGACGCGCACCTGCCCGGCTCGGGGCCGATCGAGGCCATGCGCAGGCTCCGCGAGGTCGAGACCCCGCCGATCGTCGTGATGATCGCCGTGACCGGGGACGAGATCACGCTCGACCGGGCCATCGCGCTCGGTGCGCGCGGCTACCTCGCGCCCGACGTCGACCGCAGCGAGCTCGCCGCGGTCGCCGCACACAGCCTGACGTCCGCCGTCGTGCAGCCCGCCCAGTCCGAGTCGAAGAGCACGAACCACAACGGGGAGCGCACGGGCGTGGAGCTGACGCGGCGCGAGATGGAAGTACTCATCGGCATGAGCCACGGCCGGTCCAACAGTCAGATCGGCGCGGACCTGTTCCTCTCCGAGGACACGGTCAAGACCCACGCCCGCCGGCTGTTCCGCAAGCTCGGCGCATCCGACCGCGCGCAGGCCGTGGCGATGGGTCTGCGGCAGGGTCTCATCCGCTGACGGCCCCGGAGGCAGTGCTGGGCGCCCGCGTACGATCTGCGCATGGTGCTCGACTCCTCCCGCGACGGTGACCCCTTCGGGCTGATCGGCCTCACGTACGACGACGTCCTGCTGCTGCCGGGCGAGACCGACGTGATCCCGAGCGAGGTGGACACGACGTCCCGCCTCACACGCGAGATCTCCGTCGCGATCCCGCTGGTCTCCGCGGCGATGGACACGGTGACCGAGGCGCGCATGGCCATCGCGATGGCGCGTCAGGGTGGCCTCGGCGTCCTGCACCGCAACCTCCCGATCGCCGAGCAGGCGCACCAGGTCGACCTCGTGAAGCGTTCCGAGTCCGGCATGGTGACGGACCCCGTGACCGTGGGCCCCGACGCGACGCTCGCCGAGCTCGACGAGCTGTGCGGCCGCTACCGCGTGTCCGGCCTGCCCGTGGTGGAGGAGGGCGACCGCCTCGTCGGCATCATCACCAACCGGGACCTGCGGTTCGTCAACCGCGCGGACTACGCGTCGACGCAGGTGCGCGACGTCATGACCGCGCAGCCGCTGATCACCGGACCGGTGGGCATCTCGCGCGCCGACGCCGCGGCCCTGCTCGCCAAGCACAAGGTCGAGAAGCTCCCGCTCGTGGACGACGCCGGGCGGCTCGCGGGCCTCATCACGGTCAAGGACTTCGTGAAGAC
>JAEYXM010000178.1 GCA_023428465.1 Actinomycetes bacterium | reverse complement strand
GGGTTGACGGTCGGCTACGCGGCGGCGCTGGAGCAGTTCCACCCGACCGAGATCCTCGAGCTCGCGGTGCTCGCGGAGGCGAACGGGTTCTCCGGGGTGATGGCCGCGGACCACTTCCAGCCGTGGGTGCCCGCGCAGGGGGAGAGCGCGTTCGTGTGGAACGTGCTGGCGGCGCTGGGGGAGCGGACGCGCGGCGACATCGGCCCGGGCGTGACGGCGCCGACCTTCCGCTGGCACCCGGCGATGGTCGCGCAGGCGTCGGCGACGCTCGCCGCGATGTACCCGGGCCGGCACTGGCTGGGCCTGGGATCCGGCGAGGCGCTCAACGAGCACATCCTCGGCGTGTACTGGCCGGAGGCGCCGGAGCGCATCAACCGGATGTTCGAGGCGATCGACATCATCAGGAAGCTGTTCTCGGCGTCGCTCGCGGGCAAGGACGTCAAGCACGCGGGCACGTACTACAAGCTTGAGTCGACGCGCCTGTGGACGATGCCGGAGACGCCGCCCGAGATCCTGGTGGCCACCGCGGGCCCGGTGACGGCGAAGCGCGCCGGTCGGCACGCCGACGGGCTCATCACGGTGGGTGCGCCGCTGGAGAAGATCTCGGGGCTGTTCGCCAAGTTCGACGAGGGCGCCCGCGAGGCGGGCAAGGACCCCTCGACGATGCCGCGTGCGCTGCAGGTGCACCTGTCGTGGGCGGCGACCGACTCCGAGGCCCTGGCGAACGCCATGGACCAGTGGCCCAACGGCGGCATGAAGTTCCCCAAGGGCGACATCCGCTCCCCGCACGACTTCGAGCAGATGGCGCGCCTGGTGCGGCCGGAGGACTTCGAGGGCCGCATGGTCATCTCCGCGGACCCGGACGTGCACCGCGCCGAGCTGCAGCGCTACGTGGACCTGGGCTTCGACCGCGTGTACCTGCACAACGTCGGGCGCAACCAGCGGGAGTGGATCGAGGTCTTCGGGCGGGACGTGCTCCCGAAGCTCCACCGGTGACGGTGCACCGCTCGCCGGACCGGCCGCCCGCGGACCGGCTGGAGGTGTGGGCGCCGACCGGGATGCCTGAGGTGGTGCCCGGTGACGACCTCGCGGGCTTGGTCGGGGATGTGCTCGCGGCCGACGGCGGGGTGGCGGACGGCGACGTCGTCGTCGTCACGTCGAAGGTCGTCTCGAAGGCGGAGGGGCGCGTCGTCGCCGCGGCGGACCGCGAGCAGGCGATCACGGACGAGACGGTGCGCGTCGTGGCGACGCGGGCCCGGCCCGACGGCCGCCCGCCGCTGCGGATCGTCGAGAACCGGCTGGGGCTCGTGATGGCCGCGGCGGGGGTGGACGCGTCGAACACTCCCGAGGGGACGGTGCTGCTGCTGCCCGAGGACCCGGACGCGTCGGCGCGGTCGCTACGGCTGGCGCTGGCCGAGCGGTTCGGGGTGCGGGTCGCCGTGGTCGTGACGGACACGGTGGGCAGGCCGTGGCGCGAGGGGCTCGTCGACATCGCCATCGGAGCGGCGGGGCTGGCCGTGCTGGACGACCTGCGCGGCGGCCGGGACGTGCACGGCCGCGAGCTGTCGGTGACGGTGACCGCGATCGCCGACGAGGTCGCCTCGGCGGCGGAGCTGGTCCGCGGCAAGGCGGCGGGTCGGCCGGTCGCGGTGGTGCGCGGCCTGGGCCGCTATGTGACCGACGACGACGGCCCCGGCGCGCGCGCGATGGTGCGGCCCTCGGAGAGCGACCTGTTCCGCGAGGGCTCGGCGGAGGCGTACGCGCGAGGGCTGTCGGCGGGCGGTGCGGCGCCCTCCCGGCCGACGTCGGCGCCATCGCGCAGACTGCGGGAATGAGCCGCACCACGCCGTGCATCCACCTCGCGGGAACCGCGCGCGACGCCTTCCCGTTCGACGCGCTCTCCGACGGTGGTCGCGTCGTCGATGACCTGCAGCGATGCCCGTGGGACGCTACCGACGCAGTGGGGCGCCCCCGGGTGTCGGGCGCCCCCCACCGGCAGGGGCGGGGCCCCCCCACTCCGTCAGGGCAGGCTCAGGGCCGGCGCACTGCTTGCTCAGGCCACAAGGCGGTAGCAGCCGACGACCGTGCCGCTCCATCCGCCCGCGGCGAACGAGAGGCACGCCACGCAGCCGAGCCCGAGGGTTCCGGCGCAGATCGCCGAGCAGGCGATGCCGATCGCCGTCAGAAGGGCCCACGAGATGCCCTGCGAGCTGAGGCAGCGGTTGAATGCGTTCCAGTCGAAGACCTGCAGGACGCCGTCGGCACTGACGGCCGCCTCGTTCACGACGTCGACGTTCTTCGTCTGCCGCCCGTCCTGCCAGATCTCGAAGTGCAGCGTGGCAGCGTCGATCATGAAGCCGCTGTACTCCATGACGGTTGCGGCGCCTGCGCGCGCCATGAAGACGACCTTGTTCAGCACCGGGTCCGCAGTTCCGCTCACCGGCACCGTCACGAGGGTCGTGTCGCCGGCGCGCTGCGCCGTCGCCGCATCCCAGTCGAGGGCCGTGGCTGCTCGGGGTTCGTAGCCCGCGGCGCGGGCCGCGCTGACCAAGGCCTCGGCCTGCCGACCGCTGATCTCGCGCAGGCTTGACATCTGCGCTTCCGAGTTGTCGACGACGCGGTTCACGTACGCCTCGTCGACGTTCACCTGAAGACGGGTCACGGGCACCGTGGTGACGTCCTCGCTCAGTTGGAGCTGGAACTGGGCGTCCTCATCGGTCGGGGACGGAGCGGTGACGTCCGTGAGGTAGCTGAAGGCCAGCGCGCCCACCAGGAAAGCGGCGATCACCGTGGAGCCGGCAACGGCGCGGTCGCTGGGTCGTTGGTTGGGTCGGCGTCTGGCTCCAGTGACGAGCACGATGATCAGTGCAGCGATGAGCGGGACTCCAGCCGCGAGCCGTGCGACTCCGGTGGCGTCTCCGTCGAGAACGAATGACAGAGCCATCGCGCTCACGCCGAGCATGGTGAGGGCCACGATCGCCCTCTGCGCGCCGCTCGAACGCGGCCTGGTTGCCTCTTCCACGTCTTGCCCCCAAGGTGTGGTAGTTGGACTGGCGGCTCGCACCGTAGTGCGCCCCGTCGCGAGGGTGTCGAGATGACTGCGGGTTAATCGGTTCGTCGTCCAAGGCTCGCGTCGGGAAGTCGCGAGAGCTTCTTCTCCTCTCGCCTGGCGCGATTGTCCGATTAGTCCGATACTGAGGGCTCCCGACGCCGCGTTCGCCCGAAGGAGACCAGCGTGCCGGACACAATTTCCGCCCAGGACAGAGCCCAGGACGCAGACCACGACATCGCGCTCGAGCGCGACCGGATGCGTCGGCGCCGGGTCTACCGCCTGGCGGCGGTCGTGCTCGTGATCGAGGCCTACGCCATCTGGCAGGGGCTCCAGGGGCGCTCGCCCCTGCCGTCGCTGCCGGCCGTGGACCCGCTGATCCTCGTGCCCGTCATCTTCTTCACGGCGCTGCTGCTCGTGCTCGTCGGCGGGCAGTTCGTGGCCGGGCGGTCGCCGCACCTGACCTACCGGCCCGAGCAGGTCGACGTCACCCTCGACGACGTCATCGGCATCGACCCCATCAAGGAGGACGTGCGCCGGTCCATCGAGCTGTTCCAGATGCACCGGCGCTTCGCCGACCGCACCGGCGGCGCCGCCCGCCGTGGCCTGCTCTTCGAGGGGCTGCCTGGTACCGGCAAGACCATGACCGCCAAGGCCATGGCCGCCGAGGCCGGCGTGCCGTTCCTGTTCGTGTCCGCGACATCGTTCCAGTCGATGTACTACGGCGCGACGGCCCGGAAGATCCGCGCCTACTTCGCCGCGCTGCGCAAGGCCGCGCGCGCCGAGGGCGGCGCGATCGGGTTCATCGAGGAGATCGACGCGATCGCGCTGCGCCGCGGCGGGATGCTCGACATCGGCTCGCTCGGCCGGATGTCGTCCGGGCACACGCCCGTGCCGACGACGCCCGGCGCGTCCGGCCTCGTGCGCAACGCCATGATCAGCGAGGGCACCGGAGGGGTCGTCAACGAGCTGCTCGTCCAGATGCAGTCCTTCGACACCCCGAGCCGGGGCGCGCAGCTCGTCAACCGGCTCATCGCCGTCGTGAACCTCTTCCTGCCCGCAGACCGACAGCTCACCCAGCTGCGCCCGCTCCGCGCACCCATCCTGCTCATCGCCGCCACCAACCGCGCCGACTCCCTCGACCCCGCGCTCCTGCGGCCCGGCCGCTTCGACCGGCGCCTCACCTTCCCGCCGCCGGACGTCCGCGGCCGCCGTGCGCTCGTCGACCACTTCCTCGCCCGCCGCCTGCACGGCCCCGACCTGGACCGTCCGGAGATCCGCGACCGCGTCGCCGCAGCGACGATCGGCTGGACGCCCGTGATGATCGAGCACCTCTTCGACGAGGCGCTCATCAACGCACTGCGCCGCGGCGGCGACGCGATGACCTTCGACGACGTCGAGCACGCCCGGATCACCGAGCTCGTCGGCATCGGCCAGCCCGTCGGCTACACGCGCGCCGAGCAGGAGCTCATCGCCACGCACGAGGCGGGGCACGCCGTCGTCGCATGGCTCGTCGCGCCCAACCGGACCCTCGAGATCCTCACCATCGTCAAGCGCGGCGACGCGCTCGGCCTGCTCGCCCACAACGACTCCGAGGAGGTCTTCACGAGCTCCACGTCGGACCTGAAGGCACTCCTCGACATCTCCATGGGCGGTCTCGCAGCGGAGGAGATCTTCTTCGGCGAGACCACGACCGGCCCCGCGGGTGACCTCGCCACCGCCACCCGCACGGCTGCCCAGATGGTCGGCGCCGCGGGCATGACCGGCTCGCTCGTGTCGTTCCTGGCCACCGGCCAGGACCTCGTCCAGGCGGTGCTGGCCGACAAGGTCGCGCGCGAGCAGGTCGACCAGCTGCTGAACGACGCACGGGCCCGTGCCCGCATCGTCCTCACCAAGAACAAGCACCTCGTCGAGGCGCTGCGCGACGCGCTCCTCGAGCGCCACGAGCTCATCGGCGAGCAGATCAGCGCCGTGCTCCTCGAGGCCGGTGCGCAGCGGGCGGAGCCGCGTCGGCGGGGCGTCACGGCGGCCTGACCGGCCGAGCCGGGCCCCGGTTGCCCGACCGGGTGGGCGGGGCGACCCCTCCGGGTCAGTCCGCGACCTTGGCGGCGGCCTTCGCGGCCTTCTTCGTCGCGCGCACCTGCGCGAGCGAGCTCGGGTCGGTGACGTCCGCGATCGACCGGTGCGCGCCGTCGACGCCGTAGTCGCCCGCGGCCTCACGCCATCCCGCGGGCTGCACGCCGCGCTGCTTGCCGAGGAGCGCCAGGAAGATCCGCGCCTTCTGCGCTCCGAATCCCGGCAGGGACTGGAGCCGGCGCAGCACCTCGCGACCGTCGGGGTCGCCGTCGGTCCACAGGCGGGTCACGTCGCCGTCGTAGTCGTCCGCGACGGCGCGCGCCACCGCCTGGATTCGGCCCGCCATCGATCCCGGGAAGCGGTGCACCGCGGGCGGCGTCGCGCACACCGCCGCGAACTCCTCCGGCGGGAGGTCGGCGACGTGCGCCGGGTCGAGCGTCCCGAGGCGCTGCACCAGCTTGTGCGGCCCGGCGAACGCGACCTCCATCGGCACCTGCTGGTCCAGGAGCATCCCGATCAGCAGGGCGAACGGGTCGGAGTCGAGCAGGCGGTCGGCGTCGGGGTCCCCGGTCATCCACATGCCGCCATGCTCACACACGAGCGCAGGTGTCACGAGAACGTGAGCACCGGGCGGCCCGTGACGGGGTGGGTGAGCACGTGGCAGCGGACCCGGTAGACGGGCTCGAGCACCTCGGGGCGCAGCACCTCGTCGACCGTCCCCTCCGCGGCGACCTCGCCACCGTCCAGGAGGACGACGTGGTCGCAGGCCGAGGCGGCGAGGTTGAGGTCGTGCAGGGCGGCGACGACCGTGACACCACGGTCCGTCAGTCGGCTGAGCAGGGTGAGCAGCTCGAGACGCGCGTGCACGTCCAGGTGGTTCGTCGGCTCGTCGAGGAGCAGCAAGTGCGGCTCCTGCGCGAGTGCCCGTGCCAGGTGCGCGCGCTGGCGCTCGCCGCCCGACAGCGTCCCGAGCGACCGGTGCGCGAGGTCACCGACCCCGGCCTCGTCGATGGCCGCGGCGACCGCCGCGTCGTCGGCCCCCGAGTGGCCGCTCCAGCGGGACGAGTGCGGCGTCCGGCCGATCAGCACGGCCTCGGCCACCGTCAGAGGGACCGCGGCCGCGGCCTCCTGCTCGACGAGCGCCACCCGCCGCGCGCGCTCGCGGCGCGCCAGCCCCGCGAGGTCGACCCCGTCCAGGGTGAGCGCCCCGGCGTCGGGCTCCAGGACGCCCGCGACGGCGCGCAGCAGGCTGGACTTGCCCGCGCCGTTGGGCCCCAGCAGGCCGGTGAGGCGGCTGCCGGGTGCGGTTGCGGTCACGCCCGCGAGGATCGCGCGCTCCGCGACCGTCCACCGCACGTCCGTCACCTGCAGGCTCATGCGAGATCACCCGCCGCGCTGCGCCGCCGCCACAGCAGGAGTGCGAACACCGGCGCCCCGAGGACCGCCGTCACGATGCCGACCGGCAGTTCGCGCGGCTCGAACACCGACCGCGCGACCGTGTCCGCCCACACCAGGAACGTCGCGCCCGTGAGCGCGGCGAGGGGCAGCAGGCGCCGGTGCGACGACCCGACCAGGAGGCGGACCCCGTGGGGGAGGATCAGGCCGATGAACCCGATCGACCCGCTGACGGCGACCAGCGCCCCCGTGAGCAGGGCGACCGCCGTGAGCATCACCCACCGGGTGCGCTGGACGTCGATGCCCAGCGCCGCGGCCGCGGTGTCGCCGAAGGCGAACGCGTCCAGCGTGCGCCCCTGCAGCGCGAGGCCGGTCCCGAGCACCGCGACCGCGCCGACCGAGATCCTGACCGCCGGCCACTCCGCCCCGGCGAGCGACCCCATCAGCCACGACAGGATCTCGCGGTAGGAGTCGCCGGTCGCCGACCAGAAGATGACGAACGACGTCCCCGCCGAGCACAGCTGTGCCACCGCGAGGCCCGCGAGGACCGTGCGCGCGGGCGTGATCCTGCCGAGGGACCCCGCGAGCCCCAGCGCAGCGGCCATCGCCACCACCGACCCGGCGAACGCCGCCACCGGCAGCAGGACGCCGACACCGAGCACGAGCACCAGGACGGCCCCGAGGGACGCGCCCGAGGACAGCCCCAGCAGGTACGGGTCGGCGAGCGGGTTGCGCGTGAGCCCCTGCATGACGGCGCCCGCGATCGCCAGGCCCGCCCCGACGGCCGCGGCCGTGATCACGCGCGGCAGGCGCGACTCCCAGACGATGCCGTCGCGCAGGCGGCCGAGGGCCGGCTCGGGCGGCGACGGGTCGCCGATGGCCGCGAGGTGGTCGATGACGGACCGCCAGACGTCCAGGGGTGACAGGTTCGCCGGACCGATCGCCACCGCGACGGTCACGGAGACCAGCAGGAGGACCGCGGCGACCGCCACCCACGGGCCGGTGCGGCGTCCGGTCATCCGAGGTCGAGAGCGGCCAGCTGTGCGGCGAGATCCACGGTGGCCGGCACGTTCCGCACGCCGGCCTCCGTCGCGGCGAACGGCACCACCAGGTAGCGCTCGTTCAGGACGGCCGTGAGGCTCGAGGTCACCGGGTCGGCGGCGAGCAGCTCCATCTTTGCCGCCGCGGAGTTCCAGGCGGCGTCCACGAGGACGATGACGTCCGGGTCGTCGTCCGCGACCTGCTCCCAGCTGAACGACGTCCACGTGTCCTCGACGCCGCCCGCGATGTTCGTCAGGCCGAGCGCGTCGAGGATCATCTGGGGCGCGCCGATGCCCCCGCCGACGTACGGCACCTCTGTCCCGGAGGAGTACCACAGGGCCGTCAGGCCGCGGTCGTCGGGCGTGACGTCGGCGAGCGCCGCGCGCTGGTCGGCCACGAGGTCCGCCGCGGCGTCGGGCGCCCCGAGCAGGGTCGCGGCCTCGGTGATCTCGTCGAAGACCAGGTCGAACGTCAGTCGGTCCGGCTGGTACGCGGGGTCCTTGCACGCCGACGGCGAGACGTAGGTCGCGACGCCGAGCCTGTCGAGGGTCGCACGTTCGCCCGCGCCGTCCCCGCTCAGGTTCGACTCCCAGCCGACGTAGACCAGGTCCGGCTCCGCCTCGAGCACGACCTCCATGGAGGGCACCCGGTCCGACAGGACGGGCAGGTCCGCGGCGTCGTCGGCGAGCTCGGCGGGCACGGGGCCGTCGGGGAAGCCCGTGCCGACGATGCGGTCGCCCAGGCCGAGGGCGAGGACCATCTCCGTCGCGCTCGACTTGATCGTCACGATGCGCTCGGGTGCGGCGTCGAGCGTCACCTCGGCGCCGCAGTTGTCGACGGTGACCGGGTACGCGGGCGTGCCGGCCGTGACCGGGGCGTCCGCGGGCGGCGCGGGCGTGCTGGTGGCGGAGTCCTCGCGCGGCGCGGCGTCGGCGCATGCGCCGAGGACGAGGACCGACAGGCCGAGGGCACAGACGAGGGTGGGACGACGCACGACGGGTCTCCTGGAACCGAGGGAACGCGGGGTCGCAGAGGCGTCGACCGTCGATCACGGCCCAAGTCCAGGCCGGCTGCCGGGCAGGACGTAGCCCGGGATCACCTCGGAGCCTAGTGCGCTCCGGCGGCGCCGTGCGCTGGTCCGCCGCGCGCCATCATCGCGCTCTGCGGCGTGGCGCCGGGCTCGCCCTCCGGGATCGGCACGGCGATGACCCCCGTGCCGTAGGCGCAGATCTCGCTGAAGGACTGCGCGATCGACTCGCTGTCGAAGCGCATGCCGATGACCGCGTTCGCGCCGCGCCGTCGGGCGTCGTCGACCATCCGGGCCATGACCTGCTGGCGGCTCTCGAAGATGAGCTGGGTGTACTCCGGCACCTCGCCGCCGCCGAGGGCGCGGAATCCGGCGGTGAAGTTCGCCCCCATGTTCGCCGTGCGCACGGTCATCCCCATCACCTCGCCGATGACGGCGGTGATGCGGTAGCCGGGGATCTCGTTCGTCGTGACCACGATCATGCGTCGCATCGTGCCAGGTCCGCAGGGAGCCGCATGCGGACTTGCCACCAGGGGTCGCGAACGCGGGCGTCCGGGGCCACCTAGGCTGGCGGGCGGAGCCGGCGAGCGCCGGCCGCGGACGGAGGAGTCGTGCAGCTGCGTGCGGTGGTGACCGGGGCGTCGTCGGGCATCGGGGCGGCCACCGTGGCCGCGCTCCGCGCCGAGGGGTGGGACGTCGTCGCGGTGGCGCGGCGCGCCGACCGGCTGGCCGAGGTCGCCGCGAGCACGGGCGCCCACGCCGTCGTCGGGGACGTGACCAGCGCCGACGACGTCGCGCGCATCGCCGCGGAGGCCACGGCCCGCGGACCGGTGCACGCGCTCGTCAACAACGCGGGCGGGGCGCTCGGCCTCGACCCGGTCGAGCGGTACGACGTCGAGCAGTGGCGCGCGATGTACGAGGTCAATGTGCTCGGGACGCTGCGCATGACCCAGGCGCTCCTGCCCGCGCTGCGTGACTCGGGGCGCGGCGACGTCGTCGTGCTCACCTCGACGGCCGCGCACGACACCTACCCGGGCGGCAGCGGCTACGTGGCCGCCAAGCACGCCGAGCGCACGATCGCGACGACGCTGCGCCTGGAGCTCGTGGGTCAGCCCGTCCGCGTCATCGAGATCGCGCCCGGCATGGTCCGCACCGAGGAGTTCTCGCTCAACCGCCTCGGCGACGCCGAGCGCGCGGCCGCCGTCTACGCGGGTGTCGCCGAGCCGCTCCTGGCGCAGGACGTCGCCGACGCCGTGACGTGGTGCCTGACGCGGCCGCACCACGTGAACATCGACTCGATGGTCATCCGGCCGCGCGCGCAGGCGAGCAACACGGTCGTCGCGCGCGAGGCCTGACCCGGCCGGCTCAGCCGGCCGCTTCCTCCGTCGCGGGGGAGCTCGCAGGCGCGTCCTCGGTGTCGGCCGACGGGTCCGCGGGATCCGCGGGCTCTGCTGGCTCTGGCGTGTGTCCGGTCGTTGCGTGCGCCCCGGCCGCCGAGAGGCACACGCGGTTGCGGCCCTCGGCCTTTGCTCGGTAGAGCGCCGCGTCGGCGACCCCCAGCAAGGTCGCGACGTCTTCGGGCCCGTGGCACGTCGCGAGGCCGATGCTGACGGTGATGCGGTGGCCGGGCATGACGTCGTCCCAGGTCAGCGCAGCGGTGGCCGCCCGCACGCGCTCGGCGATGCGCAGGGCCGTGGGTCCGTCGGCACCGCCCAGCAGGAGGGCGAACTCCTCGCCGCCGTAGCGCGCCGGCAGGTCCGCGTCCCGCAGTGTCTCGCGCAGGGCGGCACCGAGCCGGTTGAGGACGTGGTCGCCGACCTGGTGGGACCACGTGTCGTTGACGACCTTGAAGTGGTCGATGTCCACGAGGGCGACCGAGAAGGGCCGCGGAGCCTCCAGGGTCCACTCGGTCAGTCGGGCGTCGAGCGCCCGGCGGTTCGGCAGGCCGGTGAGGGCGTCGTGCATGGCCTCGTGGGCGAGGAGCGTGTTGCGCGCCTCGAGCTGGGCGGCCCGACGCCGCTCCGCCTCGGCCGCACGCTCCGCGCGCTCGACCTCCAGGCGTGACCCGAGGAGGACGGCGCGGCGCTCCGCAAGGGCCTCGCTCTGCTCGACGCTCAGGTCGTGCAGCTCGTGGAGGCGGCGGAGCGCGCTGACCGCGTCCCCGGCACCCTCGTACGCCTCCACGATGACTCGGAGCAGCTGCAGTCGCTCCGCCGGGCGGGTCTGGCACTGTGCGAGCGCACCCTCGGCGGTCCGGATGGCCTCGGCGTAGCGCCGCGAGAGCAGGAGCCACTCGGCGCGCGCCCGGGCGAGGGCGAGCTCCTGGCGGGCCGCCGGGAACCGCTCGAGCATGCGCTCGGTCGCCTGCAGGACGCCGTCGGCCGCCGCGAGGTCTCCGAGGATCAGGTGGGCGCCGACGACGGCGAGGCGTGCCTCGACGGCGGTGCGGGTCAGGCCGGCGGCGTCGGACTCGTCGACGGCCTTCTGTGCGGTCTGCAGCGCGTAGCGGGCCGCGGCCATGGCCCCGCGACGGTTCGTCGCGGCGATGCGCGTGCTCGTCGTGACGTACGTCGTCGCGAGGTTGGTGAGCGCGATCGCGGCCCGGTCGGAGTCTCCCGCGTGCTGCCAGAGCCGGCGGGCGTCGGTGAGGACCCGGGCAGCTTCGGGTGCGAACTGGACGATGCCCGTGTACACGGTGCCGAGGCTGTTGAGGATCTCGGCCGTGCCCGCCTCGTCCTGCGCCTCGCGGCGGACCTCGACGGCCCGGCGGAGCAGGTCGACGGCGTCCTCGACGTCGCCCAGCGAGTGGTGGGCGAGGCCGCGGCAGGCCAGCGCGCGGGAGCGCCACACGAGGTCGCCGCGTTCGGTCGCGAGCGCTTCTGCGCGCCGGGCGTGGGCGAGGGCCTCGGTGTCGTCGCCCAGCAGGTGGTGGGCGTAGCCGGCGTAGTACGCGAGCCGCATCTCGGCGTCGGGGTCACCGGCGGACCGGGCGGCCTCCCCGAGCTCGGTGGCGCGCTCGGCGCACGCGGCGGGGTCGGCGTCGAGGAGGAACTCCAGGTCGTCGATGATGTCGTCCGGTGCGTCGGCGGGGCGCGGGTCGGCTGCAGGGTCGGCGGGCAGCACGGAGGTCCCGGCGGGGTCGTCGTCGGACGGACCGGCGACGACGGTTCCCGGGCCGGTTGCGGTGGACGTCGACCGGGCGACGGACATCCGCTCTCCTTCCGCGAAACCGCGCGGATGGCGCGATCTTCGCCTGACCGATCGGCCGGGTGCGGTCCGCGGTGAGCGACGCGGCGCGGCGACCTGTGCGGGAAGGGAGATCTCACCCGCGCCACACATGGGACCTTTGTCCCAGATCGTGGACCCCGGCTGTACGCCGTGCCTGACGTCTGCGAGCCTCGGCGACATGGCATCCAACGGGCTCACGACCATGCAGCGCGACGCTTCCGCCGCCGCCTGCATGTGCATGCCCGGGGGAGCCTCGGCCACCTGTTGTCGCTGACACAGCCGTCGGGCACCGCCCGACCCACCCCGCCGAGCTCCCGCCTCTGACGCCGTCGGTCCGCGCCACCCGCGCCCCGGCTCCGTCCAGGCACCTGCCGTCCCGCCGCGCGTCCCGGTCCTGACCGGGCGCCGACCCGCGGGCGGCACCCGCCGCCCCCGTCCACCGCCCGCGCACCCGCCGGCGGTGCCGCGCGGCGTCGTCCACGCACGCACGTCCACCGCTCCACCCGTTCGAAAGGGCAGTTCGAATGGCCACCGTTCTCGTCATCAGCTCCAGTCCGTCCCGCGTCTCCCGGACCGCCGCCCTCGCGCGGCACGTCTCGGACGACCTCGTCCGCGACGGCCACGACGTCACCGAGCTCTCCCTGCGGGCCCTGCCCGCCGGGGCCCTCCTCGGTGCCGACACCGCCGACCCGCAGATCGCCCGCGCCGTGCAGACCGTCATCGCCGCCGACGCGCTCGTCATCGCCACGCCCATCTACAAGGCGTCGTACTCCGGCCTCCTCAAGGTGTTCCTCGACCTCCTGCCGCAGTCCGCGCTCGACCGCAAGGTCGTCCTGCCGCTCGCCACGGGCGGCACGATCGCGCACCTGCTCGCGATCGACTACTCGCTGCGCCCCGTGCTCCAGGCACTGGGCGCCCGGCACATCACCGGCGGCCGGTTCGTGCTCGACACGCACATCGACCACACCTCCGGTGGGCCGATCCTGCTCGACGAGACGGCGCTGAACTGCGTGACGCGCACGACCGCCGCATTCCGCGACGCCCTGCGTGCCGCGTCCGAGCCGGAGCTGACCCCGGCGTGACGCGCCGCCGGCCGCCCATCACGCACCCGCGGCCCCGGCCCACGACGCGCCCCACCCGACCGGCCGGGTCGCGCTGACCGTCACCACCCGCACGACCCGTCCCACCTTCCCGACAGACGACCCAGGGGGAACCATGCCCAAGCAGATCCACGTCAACGCGTTCGAGATGGCCACGCCCGGCCACATCAACCACGGGCTGTGGCGCGTGCCCGGCAACCGCCGCACCGAGTACAAGGACCTCGAGTACTGGACCGACCTGGCCCGGCTCCTCGAGCGCGGCCTGTTCGACGCCGTCTTCCTCGCCGACGTCGTCGGCACGTACACCACGTACAAGGGCGACCGCCGCGCCGCGCTGCGCGCCGGCATGCAGGTGCCGAACATCGACCCGGCGTTCGTCGTGCCCGCCATGGCCGCCGTCACCGAGCACCTCGGCTTCGCGGTGACGTCCACGACGACGTACGAGCCGCCCTTCGGACACGCGCGCCGGCTGTCGACCCTCGACCACCTGACGAAGGGCCGGCTCGCCTGGAACATCGTCACCGGCTACCTGCCCGACGCCGCGCTCAACTACGGCCTGAGCGAGCAGATCAAGCACGACGACCGGTACGCGATCGCCGAGGAGTACCTCGAGGTCGTCTACCGACTCCTCGAGGGCTCGTGGGACGACGACGCCGTCGTGCTCGACGGCGAGAACCTCGTCTACACCGACCCCGACAAGGTCCACGAGATCGGCTTCGAGGGCGAGTACTACCGCGTCGTCGGCCCGCACCTGTCCGAGCCGTCGCGCCAGCGCACCCCCGTGCTGTACCAGGCGGGCACGTCCTCGCGCGGCAAGTCCTTCGCCGCCCGGCACGCCGAGGCGGTGTTCCTGCTCCCGCGCGACGACGCCCAGGCCCGGGAGGAGATCGCGGACCTGCGTCGCCTCGCCGTCGAGGCGGGCCGCGCGCCCGACCACGTGAAGGCGTTCGTGGGTGCCGAGATCGTCGTCGCGCCGACGCGCGCCGAGGTCGAGGACAAGCTCGCCGTCCTGCAGGAGTACCGCGACGTCGAGGGCCACCTCGTGCTCTTCAGCGGGTGGGCCGGCATCGACCTGAGCGGAGACGACACCGACTCCTACCTGGAGTACAAGGCCGGCGACGCGATGCAGACCTTCGAGCGCATGTGGTCCGAGGGCACCGACCGCAAGAAGGTCGGCGAGCTCGTGCAGCACCTGTCGCGCCCCGAGAACGACAACCGATTCATCGCGGGCACCCCGGGCGAGGTCGCGGACCGCCTCGAGGAGTTCATCGACACGACCGACGCCGACGGGATCAACCTCATCCAGCACCTCTCGCCGGGCACCTTCGCGGACTTCGTCACCTACGTCGTCCCGGAGCTGCAGCGCCGTGGCCGGTACCGCACGGCCTACACGCCGGGGGAGACGCTGCGCGAGCGCCTGCTCGGCGAGGGCGACGGTCGGGTCCTCGCCGACCACCCGGCCGCGCAGTTCGCCGCCTCGCGGGCGGCGCTGCCGGTGGGGTGACAGTTCTCCCCGCCCAGGGGACCACCTGGTCGGCTGCCCTCGCAGGGGGCAGGGCAGCCGACCAGCACGTGGCCGCCGACCGCGCCGCAGACGCGGCGCCGGCCGAGGCGCACGAGCCGCAGACCGCCCCCCTCACCGCACCGAGGAGACCCATGAGCGTGTCCACCAGCACGTCGACGACCGCGACCGACGACGTGCCCCGTCTCAAGACACTCCGTGTCGCCACGGCCTGGGAAGGGCGCCAGCGCGCCCGCCACACCATCCGGACCTTCGAGGCGCGCACCGGTGAGCCGGAGCGGCTCGGTGGCGACGACAGCGCGCCCACGCCCATGGAGCTGATCCTGGCCGGCCTGGACGGCTGCCTCGCCGTCGTGATCGAGACCGTCGCGGCCGAGCGCGGGCTGACCCTGCGGGCGCTCGAACTCTCCTCCGAGGCGGTGATGGACCAGCGCGGGTTCGCCGGCGTGCCCGGCGTGCGCCCCTACTACACGACGATCCGGACGCGCGTCGGCCTGGACGCGGGTCCCGGCGGCGCGGACGCCCTGCGCGCCGAGGTGGAGCGCCGGTGCCCCGCGCTCACGCTGGTCCGCGCGGCCGACGTGGACGTCCAGCTCACCTGGGAGGAGGTCCGATGACCGCCGTCGGCAGCTGGACCATCGGCCTGGCCCTGGGCTACACCGTGCTCCTCGTGGTGCTCGGGCGACGCGCGGGCGCGGCCGGCGGCTACTTCGTCGGTGGCCGCAGCCTGCACCCCATGACCGTGGCGTTCTGCATCACCGGGCTCTTCTCAGGGTCGTCGTTCATCGCGATCACCGAGCTCAGCTACCACACCGGGGTGTCGGCGGTCTGGTACGGCGTCGCCGAGACCGTGCAGGTCCTGCTGATCGCGCTCCTGCTCGTCGCGCCCCTGCGCCGGCGTCTGGTCGTGACGGTGTCCGGGCTCATCGGCGACCGGTTCGGACGCGGCCCGCGCGCGCTCGCCGGCGCGATCACCGCCGTCACGTTCCCGATGTGGTCGGTCGCCACGGCGATCGCCTTCGCGTCCGCGCTCCACGCGTTCACGGACCTCTCGATCCAGACGGCGGTCATCTTCACGGCGGTCCTGCTGCTCGCCTACCTGTGGGCCGGCGGCATGCGTTCGATCGCGCTCACGCAGACCGCCAACTGCGTCGTCTTCGCCGTGATGCTCACCATCGGCGCGGTCGCCGTCACGATCGAGCCGGGCTGGGCCGGACTCGCCGCCGCCCTCGACGACGCGCCGCAGCTCGCGGACCCGGTCGGTGTCGGGAGCCCGCTCATCATCGCGTGGTTCGGGACCTTCCTCGTCAACGTCATCCTGGCCCAGGCCGCCTTCCAGATGGCGCTGTCGTGCCGCACCGCCGAGGGCGGGCGGCGCGGCATG
>JAEYXM010000149.1 GCA_023428465.1 Actinomycetes bacterium | reverse complement strand
GGGGGCGATCGCGAGCTTGTCCAGCACGGACAGGTTCATGCCCTCCTGCTGCGCGCCGTCGCGCAGGGTCGTGTCGTAGACGTCGAAGGTGTCCACTCGCGTGCTCTTCTCCGTGGGTCCTCGGCCGCCGGGCGGGTGCCCGACGCCGCGGGGTGCGGTCGTGCTCGGTGCGGCGGCTGCGGCCGGGCGGCGGTGGTGCCCGGACCAACAAAAAGACCCCCCGAGGTCACGGGAGGTCTGCGCGCTCGGCGGGTGGGCCGGCGCGCTAGCCGATAATCAGGGTGAACGTGGTCACGGCCGCATCATGCCATGGTTACGGGACCGTAGGGAAGCGGGCGGGTGAGGGGTGGCCTCACGGCTCCTCGCCACCGCGTGCGCAGGGCAAGGCCATCGGTGCGGGCGCCACCGCCCGCGTCTCGAACTCACAGAGGGCGGGTCACCGCCCTGAGCGAGGGACCTTATGGCTGGGTCCAGACCGGCGGCGCGGAAGCCCAGAGAGCGTCCGTTCTCGGAGTTCTATGCCTCGAAGACTGTCCGCACCCGCTTCGCCTCCCGCGGTCCCCTCTGAGCAAACCGCTGAAGAGCGTCACGGTACCGCGCCCGGAGCGGGCCATCCGCTTCCGCGAGGAGGGCATCAATGACGTCGACAGCGAGGAAGTCGTAGGCCATTGGCGCCGCGCTGCTGGCCCGCAACATCGCGGCCGCGCCCGCCTCGCGTAGAGCGAGGCGTACCTCTTGAACGACTCGCTCGTCTGCTGTCGTCGGCCCGAACGCGCCAGCCGCCATCTGGCCGAGAAGCTCCCAAGACTCGGTAAGCCCAGGCTGCGAAGCGTCGTCAAGACCGCGACTGACAAGCCGGACCACTTCGTCTGCACCCGGGCGCAGGGCTTGATTGGGAGAGAACTCAGTCTCGAGGACCCATCTCGAACGCTCGGCTTCTAGCGGTGTCAGCGCCGCCTGCATGCGCGAGACGAGATCCTCGACCGATGGCGTCGCCATCAGAGGCCCGACTGGAAGCGAGTGAGGGGGTCAGGGAATGCGCCGCGGCCGTAGGCCGGCTCGCAGTACGCGGCGCAGACGGGCACGTCGCGGAAAGGCGGGCCCGACCCGTTCGGACGCATCGCTTGAGTGAACCGGATATCTGAGACTTGACCGCCGAGGCTTCGCACGGCACATGCCTCGGCGCACTCCCGAAGGGCTCGCGAACTCGATCCCACGGCCACTTCTCCCGTCCGGATGTTGTGGGCGCCTACGACTGTCGCCGGTCGATCGGCGCTCCGCACGCCGGTCAGACGGTCCAGCTCAGCATCTCGGGCTGCATTCGCGCGCGCAAGGAGACTTGCCTCCGTTTCTGCGGCAACACCGCGGCCGCCGACGGAGACAGGGCTCGCCCACGACGTGGCGGTGGTCCCCGCAGGCGACCCCCTCCCATCCGCCACGGTGTCCGGCGACGACAACCGCGCAGGGGCGTCGTAGGCGTAGGGGGAGGCGTCGTAGCCGGACGTTGCGACCGCGAAGGCTGACGACGTGGTCAGGAGCCCCACCACGGCCGTCAGCACCACGACGGCAAGAGCGCGGACCCAGTTACGCCAGCAGTCACGCCCGACCGGAGTCACCGCGAGTCGCCCGATCTCCGCAGGGGAGCCC
The DNA here is from genome assembly GCA_023428465.1 of Actinomycetes bacterium. GTDB lineage: Bacteria > Actinomycetota > Actinomycetes > Actinomycetales > Cellulomonadaceae > Actinotalea. Next base: position 3,182 of record JAEYXM010000149.1, on the reverse strand, counting down.
ACACCAACCGGCAGACGGCTCGCGTCCGTGCCGAGAAGCCGATTGCGGCCACTCACGGAATCGATTCCCATACCACCATGTTCGCAACGTCCGGGCGCCCTTCAGAGGCAGGAACGAGGTGCGCCGCCTCAGTCACGAGCTCGCCCGCCACCAGTGGTACTCGAAGTCGCACGCTGCCACCGAAGTCCAGCACAAGTGACTCTGCGTCTTCTCGAGCGGCAAGTACCGTCCGGCCGATCAGCAGGCAAAGGCGGTCTCGTGAACCCTCAGAAGGAAACCGGACCTCCGTTCCATCAATTTCCAGGATTGGGGCGGACAAGGCCCGGAGAACAGGGCCGTCGAAGTGAACTTCAACATAGTCGCGGACGAAAGCGACGCCGCCGACTTCGGCGCCCACAAGCATCGCTAGCGCCGTCACCATGGGAGGTGAGCCCATGGATCGCTGTTCGGGACCGTTCGTCCCGTCACCGGGTTAATCGTCTGGCCCGTTTGGTTCATGTACACCACGCGCGGCGCATGGTGGGCTGTCTGATCCATGATCCTGACTCCACTCGTGTTCGGGTGCAGACCCAGACCCCCGGAACCACCGGTGTACTGAACCCCGGGGCCTCTGGTCAACGTAGGACCCACAGCTCCCTGAGGGACGATTGCCGGAGGTCCGTCTGCGAACCCGATGAACGTTGGGCTGCTGGCCGAACTGCTTCCCGTCGGCGGGGGCGCGACCCGCGCGGTGTTTGCGGCAACTACGTCGCCGCCGACGGAGACAGACCGCCCCCACGACGCAGCTCCCGGCCCCGACGGCGAACCCCGCACGTCCCTCGCAACGGTGTCCGGCGGCAACAACCGCGCTGGGGCAGCGTAGACGTAGGCCGCCGTGTCGTAGGCGTACGTCGTCCCCACGGCCGACGCCGTCGCCTCTCCCACCACGAGGCCAGCCAGACCAACGACGACGACCGCGACGGCGCTGGCCAGGAAGGCGCCGACCCAACGCGGCAGAGCAGGCGATCGGCTAGCCCGGCTCATCATCGCCACCGGCCGCCACGCGACGAGCGACCCGCTCACCCTTGGTCGTCAGCCTCAGCCAGAAGCCAGCCCCCATCGGACGCCAGTCCAAGCGGTCAAGCTCCGCCTCCGAGCGAGTGACCCAGCCGTCCGAAGGCGGCCCCCAGTCCTCGAACCCCGACGCCCCAAGGTCGCCAGGAACCATGAGCCCGTCCGAGTACAAGGACTCAAGGACCTCCAGCACGATGCGCTTCGTTCCTGGGTCGATCGCACCATGGGTGGAGAGCCACACGACATGGTCCAGCAATACCCAGTCGTCGAGGCCAATCTCCAGCAGTTCGCTGATGATCCTGGGCTGCGTCACCACGTCACACCGTCCGCGAGATGCACCGTGCGCGGGCGCCCACTCGGAGTGATGATGTCGATGCTCGGGCCACCCGTCCTTGAGGTCGTGCGCCACTGGACTACCCCACCATCTGGCAACCGATACACGTCAGGCACGTTTGGCCCCCTTGGCGCGAGACGCTCGGCACCCACCGTCCAGGAGTTGAAGGTTCCCTGCAACTCCTCCACCGATCCAACCGTTCGGACATGCGCGTTCCGGCCTGCGCCGAGTCCACGGAACGAGTCCAAGACCAGGTCGGTGCTTCGAGCCGGCCCCAGGACTGGACCGGTGTTTGCGGCAACACCGCGATCGCGAACCGAGACAGACCTCCCCCACGACCCGGCATCCGGCCCCGACGGCGAACCCCGCGCGTCCGACACCACGATGTACGGCGACGACAAGCGCGCAGAGCCGTCGTAGACGTAGACCGCCGGGACGTAGGCGTAAGGGACGTTGCCGCCGACGCTTGTCCGGGGGTGAGCAGGCTGACGACGACGACGAGAGTTGCGGCACGGAGCGCATGGAGCCAGGCCAGCGCGTGGGCGTGCAGGGTCGGGGTCGTCATGAGGCCGAGTCTGCCAGGGCGAGGCCCGCGGGACGCACCACGAACGCGAACCCCGACTGTCTCATGCCCGGTCGAATCCTAATGCCGCGCTTACGGCGTCATCGATCGCGCGAAAACTGTGAAGCCCGTAGTCTCCTACCGGCTCGACTGGGCCCGCCAGCTCGTTGCCCTTCTCGTCGAAGTAGCGACCGCGTGCTGCACTAAGAAAGCAGTGCTGGGGCAACGCGTCGTTGCATTCGAGCGGCCAGTGCGCCACCGTCTCGAAGTAGCCCTTCGACCAAGGGAGCCGATTCGTCATCATCGGAGACACCAACAGCTGGTCCCGCGAGAGTTGCGACCGCTCCGGCAAGGCCTTCGAGTCGAACCGCTGCCGATACACGTAGATCAGGATCGCCCCTGGCATCGATGCTCCGGCCATGGCGTTCGTGCTTATCACCCGACCGAAGAGGTAACGGTCGTCCGGGAGTTGCATCACGAACACGTCGCCCGTTCGCGGCACCTTGCGTGAAGGCTTCAGCACACGCAGGTTCGTCACCGGCCCGCTCACAGTCCTTGCCCCCTCAGCCAGTCGTTGCCCCAATCGAGCGCGTCCTGATACCAGGAGTGGCTCGGGCTGATCTCGTGCCGCGCGTTCTGGAAGCCGGGATTACGCACGATCAACGCCTCCTCGATTGCCCGAGCCTGGCCACGTGTCACCCCAGCCGCAGGTGTCAACTGTTCCAGCACGAACCGCTCTCCGTGCTGCGACTGGCGGCGAGCGATGTCGTTGGTGATTCCAGCGTAGACCGGCTTACCAGCGTCTACACCGTGGTAGACGTGCACGCCCGCCTCTGCGTTCCGACCTACAGCCAGCTCCGAAGGAAGCGCCCGTCCGGTGTTTGCGGCACCTTCGGCAGCACGCCCGCCACGGGTGGCTGCCGTGGCGGCGTCCGAAGCACCACGCGCACCCCCCGGTACGCCGGGCAGGGCTCCGACTGCAGCAATCGCGGCGGCAGCGTAGTCACCGGCCTCAAGGGCGGCGTAGGCGTCCCGCGCCGACATCCCGACACCGATCGCGTCGTACGCGAGATAGAGGCCGCCCGACCCGAAAGCGAGTACAACCTGTGCCGCCACGCCCGTGTACCCACCCCACCCGTAGGCGGCCGAGCAGGTGTCGACGGCGCCGTTCACTCCGAGCTGCTCGCGCACCCACCGCGTACCCCCGAAGGTCACGGTGTCGCCGAACCCCGC
>JAEYXM010000135.1 GCA_023428465.1 Actinomycetes bacterium | reverse complement strand
CGGGCGGCTCCGATGCCCCGCCGGCCCGTCCCGGGACACGCCCCGTGGCGACCCGCCCGCAGCTGCCCGGGGCAAGGCGCCGCAGGGTGGCCCGGCGCGTGGCGCTCGTCCTCGCGCTCGTGACCGCGCTCGCCATCGCGTGGCCCGTGGGCCTGCTCATCTGGGCCAACGGCCAGATCAACCACATCGCGGCGCTCCCCGGCACGCCCGACACGACGCCCGGGACGACGTACCTGCTCGCGGGCTCCGACGTCCGCGGCGACGAGGGCGGCATCCCGGCGGACGGCACCGAGGGCGCGCGGACCGACACGATCATGGTCCTGCACGTGCCGGAGAGCGGCCCCTCGGCCCTCATCAGCCTGCCCCGTGACACCTACGCGGAGATCCCCGGCTACGGGTTCGACAAGCTCAACGCCGCGTACGCCTGGGGCGGCCCGCTGCTGCTCGTGCAGAGCGTCGAGCTCCTCACCGGCCTGCACATCGACCGCTACGCGGAGATCGGCCTGGGCGGCGTCGCGCGGATCGTCGACGCCGTGGGCGGCGTCGAGCTCTGCATGGACCCCGCGGTCAACAAGGTGAACTACCCGGTCAACGACCCGGACTCCGGCATGATCTGGGACGCACCCGGCTGCCGGACGGTCGACGGCACGGGGTCGCTCTCGTTCGCACGCATGCGCAAGGCGGACCTGGAGTACGACATCGGCCGTGCCAAGCGTCAGCAGCAGCTCATCGCGTCCGTCGCCTCGACCGTCGCGGACCCGTCGATCGTGTTCCGCCCTTCGGACCAGGTGGACCTGATCCGGGCCGGCCTCGGTGCGATCACGGTGAGCGAGGGCACCGACGTGTTCGACATGGGGCGGCTCGCGCTCGCCTTCCGCGACGCGACGGGCCCGGGCGGGATCCGCGGCACGCCGCCGATCGCCGACATCAACTACCAGCCGGGCGGCGTCGGCTCGACCGTGCTCCTCGACCCGGCCACGTCACCGCAGTTCTGGGCCGACATCCGCGACGGACGCCTGCCGGCCGGACCGGTCGGGGGCATCCCCCAGGGCTGAGGCGGCCACGGCAGAGCGTGCGATCTCGGCGACGTCGCGCGACGCCTGCCAGCCGAGCACCTCCTGCGCCAGCGTCGGGTCCGCGACCACCCGGGCCGGGTCACCCGCGCGGCGGGGTCCGTGCTGGACGGCACCCGCGCCGCCGGACGCCTCGGCGAGCGCAGCGACCATCTCCAGGACCGAGGTGCCGCGTCCCGTGCCGATGTTCAACACGTCCGCAGCCAGGTCCGGCCCGGCGAGAGCGTCGAGCGCGGCGAGGTGGGCCTCCGCGAGGTCGGCGACGTGCACGTAGTCCCGCACGGCGCTGCCGTCGGGCGTCGGGTAGTCGGTGCCGTGCACGACGACGGGCTCGCCCCGCGCCCAGCGGTCCAGCACGATCGTCACGAGGTTGAGCACCGCCGGGTCGCCGAGCGCAGGCTCGCCCGCCCCGGCGACGTTGAAGTACCGCAGGCTCACCTGGCGCAGACCCCACGCGCGGGCGGCGTCGCGGACGAGCCACTCCCCTGCGAGCTTGGTGCGGCCGTAGGGGTTCACGGGCTCGGTGGCCGCCCGTTCGGTGACCGCACCACCGGCGACGTCGCCGTACACGGCGGCCGACGACGAGAACACTGCGCGTGCCACGCCTGCGGCCTCCGCGGCGCGCAGGACGGCGATCGTGCCGCCGATGTTCTGCTCGGCGTACCAGAGGGGGCGCTCGACGGACTCACCGACCTGCTTGCGGGCGGCGAGGTGCACGAGCGCGTCCGCGCCGGTCATCGCGGCGGTCAGCTCCTCGACCGCGCCGGGTGCGGCGATGTCCGCGGTCACGAGCCGGGCCCCGGCCACGCGCGCCGGGTCCCCCGTCGACAGGTCGTCCACGACCAGCACGTCGTCGCCGCGCGTGAGCAGCAGCCGCACGACGTGCGCGCCGATGTAGCCGGCTCCGCCGGTGACGACGACCTTCATGGCCTCTGACCCTAGTGGGCCCCCCGCGACCTGAGTCGGCCTGCGCCACGCTCGAGCGCCCGCTGCAGGGCACGACGCGCCGGCGGGTTGGTCCGCCGCTCGACGGCGTGCACCCCGACGGCCAGGACCAGCGTGAACGCGACGGCCGCGACGAGCGTCACCGCCGTCGGGAAGGCGTGGCCGACCTGGGCGATGAACCACCAGCCCCACATCAGGTGGACGAGGTAGAGGGGGTAGGTGAGCGCACCGAGGCGCTCGAGCCGCGGGGCGTGCAGGCGACGCAGCGGGGTGACGCTCACGAGCGCCACGAGCGCGACGCAGGCCGCCAGGGCCAGGGCGACCCCTGCGGCGTCGGGTACGAAGGACGTCGCGGTGGTGAGCTCGCCGACCTTCACGCGGGTGTTCGTGAGGACGCCGAGCACCGTGGTGGCGCCCACGAGCGTCCACAGCAGCCGCGAGTGGCCGTCCCGGTGGATCAGGAACAGGAGCATGCCGCCCGCGAAGAACGGCGCGTACCGCGAGATGAGGATCTCCCCCGCCAGGTCCCAGCCGAGGCGGTCGACGACGACGGCCAGGACCGGCCACACGGTGGCGAAGGCGATGACGCGGCGCCGCGTCACACCGACGGCCACGAGCACGGCCACGAGCAGGTAGAACCGCAGCTCCGCCCAGAGGGTCCAGTAGACGCCGTCGACGTGGCGCACGCCGAGCGGCTCCTGCAGGAGCGTGACGTTCACGGCGACCTCGCCGGGCGAGATGCGCTTGCCCTCGGGCCACACGAGCAGGAGCAGGGCGCTCGTGAGGGCGAGCGCCGTCCAGTAGGCGGGGAACACGCGCGCGACCCGCGAGGCCACGACCTGCGGCACCGTGCGTCCCCACGCGGTCCAGAGCACGACGAACCCGCTGACGACGAAGAACAGCTCGGGCCCGATCGAGAAGTAGAGGGCGATGCG
>JAEYXM010000130.1 GCA_023428465.1 Actinomycetes bacterium | reverse complement strand
GTCGCGGGGGGTACGGCGCCCGACGTGGCTCCGGGCACCGCCTCGGACGCAGCGGCCGGCTCCGGGGCCGGCGGCGCGGACGCCGGGGTGCGGCACGGCCCGGTCCGCCGGATCGTCGTCGGTGTGGACGGGTCCCCTGCGGCGGAGGTCGCGCTCGAGCACGCGATCCGCGAGGCGGAGGCGTTCGGTGCCGAGCTGACGGCGGTCGCAGGCGTGCCCATCGGCCTCGGGACGAGCTACCTGGCGTGGCTGCCCGCGGCGGTGGACCACGAGACGGTGCTGCGCGACATCGCGGAGGGCCTCGACATCGTCGTCGACCGGGCCCTGACGGGGCACCCCGACCTCACGGTGCGCCGGCACGTCCTCGACGGGACGGGCGCGCAGCTGCTCACGGAGTTCTCCGCGGGGGTGGACCTCATCGTCGTCGGCTCGCGTGGGCGCGGCGGGTTCACGGGGCTGCTGCTCGGCTCGACGAGCCAGGCGGTGCTCCACCACGCGTCCTGCCCGGTCATGGTCGTGACGACGAAGGCGCGCGATGCCGAGTGGTCGCCGTCGCGGGACGGCTGACGGGCTCGGGCGCGAGCGTGCGGGTCGGCCGACCCTCGCTCAGCCGGTGACGCCGGGCGCGTCGGGCCGGCGCACGAGCGCGGTCAGCACGATCGCGGAGCGTGTGCGCACCACGAACGGCTCGGCGTTGATCCGCTCGACGACGCGGTCGAGGTGGCGCACGTCGTGCGCGCGGACCTGCACGACGGCGTCGGCGTCGCCCGTGACGGTGCTCGCGGCGACCACCTCGGGGTAGCGCTCGAAGGCCTCGCGCATCGTCGTGGGGCTCGTGTTCCCCTGGCAGTAGACCTCGACCTGCGCCTCGGTGGACCAGCCGAGCGTGGCCGGGTCGAGCCGCACGGTGAAGCCGTCGATGACCCCGCGGTCGCGCAGGCGGTCCACGCGCCGCTTCACGGCGGGCGCGGAGAGGTTCACGACGGCGCCGATGCGCGCGAAGCTGGTCCGCGCGTCCCGCGCCAGTGCCTCGAGGATGGCGGTGTCGATCGCGTCGAGGCGGATCGCGCGCGCGTCGTTCATGGCGCCAGCATGCCGGATGCCGGAAGGTCCCAGGGTGCGCGCGTCCGGCTCCGGCAAGATCGGCGCCGCAACCAAGCGTGCGGAGGGCCGATGTTCCAGCAGTCGACGGACCCGGTGGCCGGCTCGCTCGCCATCTCCGCCGTGTGCGCGGGGCTCCCGCTGCTGCTGCTGTTCGTGCTCCTCGGGGTCTTCCGGGTGAAGGCGCACGTGGCCGCGCTCGCGGGGCTGGGCCTCGCGCTGGCGCTGGCCGTCGGCGCCTGGGGAATGCCGGTGGAGCAGGCCGCGAGTGCCGCCGCCGAGGGCGCGTTCTACGGCCTCTTCCCGATCCTGTGGATCCTGGTGAACGCCCTGTGGGTGTACCGCGTCACCGTGGACACGCCCTGGTTCGACGTGCTCGGCCGGACCATCCGGTCCGTCTCGGACGACCTGCGGATCCTCGCGATCCTCGTCGCGTTCTGCTTCGGGTCGCTGCTCGAGGCGCTCGCCGGGTTCGGCGCGCCCGTGGCGATCTCCGCGGCGATGCTCATGGCCGCGGGCATGAAGCCGCTGAAGTCGGCGATCGTGTCCCTGCTGGCCAACACCGCGCCCGTCGCGTTCGGGGCGATGGCCGCGCCGATCGTCGCGCTCGCCGGGGTCACCGGGCTGCCGCTGGACGACCTCTCGGCGATGTCCGGCCGCCAGACGCCGTTCATCGCCCTGCTCGTCCCGCTGCTGCTGGTGCTCATGGTCGACGGGCGGCGCGGCGTCCGGCAGACGTGGCCCGTGGCGCTGGTCGCGGGTTTCGTGTTCGGCGCCGCGAAGTTCGTCACCGCGAACTACCTCGCGGTCGAGCTGACCGACGTCGTCGCCGCCGTTGCGACCGTGGCCGCGGTGCTCGCGATGCTGCGCGTGTGGCAGCCGGCCGAGACCGTGGGAGTGGAGGCCGCGGAGGAGGTCGAGCCGGCGCGCACCGTGCGTCCGGCGGGCCGCGAGATCTGGATGGCCGTGGCGCCGTACCTGATCATCATGGGCGTCTTCACGCTCGCCCAGGTGCCGGCGGTGAAGGCCTGGCTGGTCGACGTCGGGAGTGTCACCTTCCGCTGGCCGGGGCTCGACGTCGTCGACCCCGAGGGTGCCGCGGTGAAGGCGCAGACGTTCACGCTCGACCACCTCAAGGCCACGGGGACGCTCCTGCTGCTCTCCGGCGTCGCCACGATGGCGCTCTACCGCGTCGGCCCGCGGCGGGGGGTGCGGATCTACGCCGCCACGGTCGCGCAGTTGCGCTGGACGATCGTCACGGTGACGGCGGTGCTCGGTCTGTCCTTCGTCATGAACCTCTCGGGCCAGACGACGACGCTCGGCGCCGCGCTCGCCTCGACCGGGAGCTTCTTCGCCGTGCTCTCCCCGGTGATCGGGTGGATCGGGGTCGCGCTCACCGGGTCCGACACGTCGTCGAATGCGCTGTTCGGGCAGCTGCAGGTGACCGCCGCCGAGCAGACCGGCCTGCCCCCGGTGCTGATGGCGTCGGCGAACTCCTCCGCGGGTGTGCTCGGCAAGATGCTCTCCCTGCAGAACCTCGCGGTGGCTGCGGCCGCCGTCGGGCAGCCGGGCGTCGAGCCGACGCTCTTCCGCAAGCTCCTGCCGTGGAGTCTCGGGCTGCTGGCGCTCGTGGTCGTGCTGGTGCTGGCGCAGGCGACGCCCGTGCTCGGGTGGATGGTGCCGTAGCGCGAGCGCGCCCGCTCAGCGCAGGGCGTCGGTGAGCTCGTCGAGGGCCCAGTCGAGGTCGTCGGTGCTGATGACGATCGGCGGCGAGAGACGCACGGTGCGCCCGTGGGTGTCCTTGACGAGGACCCGCCGGGCGAGCATCCGCTCGGCCAGGTCGCGGCCCGTGCCCCAGCCGGGGCG
>JAEYXM010000114.1 GCA_023428465.1 Actinomycetes bacterium | reverse complement strand
CAGGAGGAGCTCCGAGCCGGCCACCGGGACGGCATCGTCGGCGCCTGCTGTGCCTGCCGTGCCTGCTGTGCCTGCGGTGCCTGCCGTGCCTGCGACGCCCAGCTCGAACGCCCCGGCCGGGGACTCGTAGGTCATCACCGGGCCGGGCGCGACGTCGGACGGCAGCGAGCTCGTGGATCCGTCGGGTGTCCGCACGCACAGCGACCCGTCCGGCGCCGCGTAGGCCGTCGCGCCGCCGGGCAGCTCGGTGACGGCCTCGAGCGGCGGGGTGTCGCACGCGTACACCGGTGCCTGCGTGCGCGGCGTCGTCAGGGTCGCCACCACCGCCCAGCCGACGACGCCCGCGGCGAGCACACCCGTGACGAGGCGCCGCGGGGGCAGGCGCGCCGGGCGTGGCCGGCCCGGCAGACGGCCGTGCAGGGCGAGGAGGGCGCCCGTGACGCCCAGGCCCACGAGCCCGCCGACGGTGTTGAGGAACAGGTCGTCGGCGTCGAACGCCCGCCACGCCCAGCCGACCGCGAGCGACCCGAGGAGCTGGCCCGACTCGATGACCACCGTCACCCCGACGCACGCGGCGACCATCCACTCGTAGCGACACCGGACCACCAGGGGCAGCAGCAGACCGAAGGGGATCGTCATGAGCACGTTCCGCTCGGACTCCCACGAGCCCAGCAGGTCGGGGCGGCTCAAGGAGAGGTTCACGGCGACCTCCCGGCCCGCGCCGCCCCACGGTGGCGCGGAGGGCAGGGGCAGGAACGCGACGGCCGCGAGCACCACGAGGTAGCCGACGAACGCGACCGTCGCGAGGCGGCGCAGGCCGGGGGACACCGGGGAGGGGACCGTCACCGTACGAGGGTGCGGGACGGCGTCGGGCGGGCGCATCCCACCCCGGGCGCCGACGCGTCAGCCCACGGTGGGAGCGCCGTCGGGCGTCAGGGGGACGTGGTGGGTGGTGGGGTGGGGTGCATCGCCGGGCGCGCGTCGGCCCATGCGGTCGACGACGATCACGACGGCCGCGCACGCCACGACAGCGAAGACGTCGGTGGGATCCGCGACGATCGTCGCCGGGCCGACCGGGGGCGGCGACGTGCCGGCGAGCAGGGCGGCCAGCCCGTCCAGCGGTGCGCGGGCGCCCCCGGCGGCGGTGGCCGCCACGGCGCGGACGGGTTCGACCAGCTTCACGGCCGCGAACACCAGGGCCGTCACGACCGCCGTCACGACGGCGGCCCGTGGGCCGGGCGGGCGACGCCGCCGGACGACGTCGGCCAGGGCCAGGACGAGGAAGGGCAGGAAGGCGAGCCCCGCGACGTCGGACAGCTTGCCCGTCAGCCAGCCCGGCCCGACGCCTTTGAGGACGTGGTCGTTCAGGACCAGCAGCGCGAGGCTCGCGAGCGCGACCGGGTGCAGGGCGAGCTCGCCCGGGGTGCGGGCTGCGGTCGGCGTGGACACGGTCGCGGCGCCTAGCTGAACGGGCCGACCCGGAAGGGCTGCGGCACGTCGTACGGGCCGCCCACGTTCGGCAGCTCGAGGACCACAGGCTCGCGGACGTCCAGGGGCAGGTCGAAGCGGAGCTCGACCTCGTAGGAGGGCGCCGCGTCGGAGCTGACGGGTAGCTCGTCCTCTTCCACGGACAGCTCCTGGACGGACCACGAGCCTCCCCGGCCGTCGGTCAGCACAGCCCCCCTCAGGAAGATGTCGCGCACGGATGTGGGAGCTCCGGTCGCGACGTGGATCCAGACGCGGACGGGTGTCACGCCCTTGTCCTCGTCGTTGCCGACGCAGGCGCGAACGCTCTCCCCGGCGTAGTTGACCTCGAACGGGCCGATGGTGGCCGGGGAGTAGCCGGTCCACTGCTCCTTGCGCGGCCCCTCCTCGTCCTGAGCGCCGTAGAAGGAGCTGATGGTGGCGCTCGTCGTCGGGCACGGATCGCGCGGGCCCGGCGAGGTCGCCACCGTGGCGGTCACGCCCGCGGTCAGGGCGAGCGCGACGGCGATGCCGCGCGCCGTCGACCGGGTGCGAGTCCGGGTGCGAGTCCGGAGCGCTGCGCGGGGGCCTCGGCGACCCCATGTGCCTGCCATCGCCCCAGGCTAGGGACGGGTAGCGGACTTCGTGGCCGCGTGACCGGATCGTGTCCGGACCGAGACCGCTTCGGTGCGTCCGTGGTCCGCCGAGAGCGGTGAGACGCGAGGGGTGCGGCGGGGTGCTGCCGCGGTCGCGAGGACCACGGTCGCACCCCGCCGCACCCGGAGGGAGAGCCGGGCGGGGGCGCCGCCGGGCTCAGGAGCAGGCCACCCCCGACAGGCTCACGCCGCTCGGGGCGGGGCTGGCCGGGCCGGAGGCCACGAAGCCCACGGTCGCGGACGCGCCCGGTGCGAGCGACGTCGCGTGCGCCGGTGCGCCGACCGTGACCACGGTGCCGGCCTGGCTGAACGTGCCGTTCCAGCCGTTGGCGATCCCGACGCCGCCGGGCACGGTGAACCGCAGCTGCCACGGCGCGACGACGGCGGACCCGGTGTTCGTCACCGTGATCGCGCCCTGGTAGCCGCCGGGCCAACTGTTCGCGATGTCGACGACGGCCTTGCAGGCGCCCGCGCCGGGCTCCTCACCAGGGTCCTCGCCGGGGTCCTCGCCGGGGTCCTCGCCGGGGTCCTCGCCCGGGTCCTCGCCCGGGTCCTCGCCCGGGTCGCCGTCGGACGGTGCGGGCGGGACGAGCGCGGGCTTGAGGATCGCGTACTTCTGCTCGTTCACGGTGGCCCAGTCGTCACCGACGATGCCGCCCGTGTCACCTGAGTTCGGGTTCCAGGACCAGTACGTGAAGGACATGCCGTTGTCGTCGATGTAGTCGACCAGGGCGGTCAGCCACTGCACGTCCCGGGGGTCGCGCAGGGTGCTGCCGAACTCGCCGATGAGGACCGGCGCGATGCCCTCCTTGTCGATGTAGCCCCAGAAGTGGTCCCAGACGTCCGGCAGGTTGGCCGGGAAGTCCGGGTTCTGGGTCGTGTCGAACCACGGCTGGTGGTCGTAGACCGAGATGCCGTAGTCGTGCGCGGAGTAGACGAGGCGGTTCGACTGGCGGAGCTCGACGGGGTGCTCACGGACGCCGGCGAGGTTGCCGCCCCACCAGCTGCACTCCATCGGGTCGTCGGGGATCTGGTCCCAGGCGTTCGGGGTGCCGCCGCTGAGGCAGCTCACGCCCTCGACGATGATCAGCCAGTTCGGGTTCACCGTGTGGATCGCGTCGCCGATGCGCTCGGCCGCGAGCTGCCAGTCGCGGGCGGGGTCGCCGCAGCCCCAGCAGGCGCCGGTCGCATTGGGCTCGGTGCCCTCCGCGTGCGGCTCGTTGAACAGGTCGGCGCCGACGACGGTCGGGTTGCCGGCGTAGCGATCGGCGAGCATCTTCCAGTCCGCGATCATCGATGCCTCGGAGACCGTGCTCGTGTACCAGAGCGGCGTCTGGCCGGCGGCCGACGGACGGTGGCGGTCGAGGATCACGCGCATGCCGAGGTCGCCGGCGTGGTCGATGACCTTGTCGAGGATCTGCAGCGGCGACAGGCCGATCAGGTCCGGGTTCGTGAAGTCGTTGATCCCGGTGGCGCGGGCGTCGGACCGGAGTGCGTCGCCCGAGTAGGGGATGCGCAGGGTGTTGAAGCCGAGCTCGGCCATGTGGTCGAGCTGGTCGCGCCAGGGCGTGCTCGCCCAGAGCCCGTGGAACGTCTTGTTGTCCGTCTCCATGCCGAACCAGTTGACGCCGGTGAGCTGCACCTCGGCGCCGGTCGAGTCGACGATCCGGCTTCCGTCGGTGTGCAGGTAACCGGTGCCCGTGCCGCCGGCCGCTGTGCGCACGGCGGCGGGCGCGGCGGCGGGGGTGGCAGGTGCCGCGGTGGCGTCCACGGCGGAGGCCGCGACGACTCCCGAGGCGACCAGGGCGATCCCTCCGGCCAGCGCCGCGAGGCGCCGTGCCGGACGGCGTAGTGCTGCGATCATGAGTGCTCCTCCCGATGCGGGCGCGGTCGGCGCGTCCGCGATGCGTGGGCGAGCGCCCACGCCGCAGGTCATGCAACCGGTCGAGGGTCGGCCGGCGCTGCGTGTGAAACGTGTAAGTCGGTGCGCAACGATCGCGTGGAGCCGGCGTCGTCGGCGGGTGTGTCGTGGG
>JAEYXM010000285.1 GCA_023428465.1 Actinomycetes bacterium | reverse complement strand
GCCCGACGGCGCCCGCCCGGGCGGCCGACCCCCGGGTCGGTCCGGAGCGGACGCGCGCGCCGACGACGACCCGTTCCGGGACCTGACCGCCGACCTGGACCCGCTCATCGGCGGCCCGGTGCGGCTGCCGGACCCGCTGGCCGCGCGCGTGTCGGGCTCGGTGCAGGAGCCGTCTCCGAACGCGATGGAGGTCTGGAACGCGGTCGGCTGCTGCGTCTTCATCCTCGTCGCCTTGCTGCTTCGGGGCGTGGCGGCGGTCGCCGCGAACGACGGGGGATTCCTGGCATCGGACGACCCCGCGGAGGACGCCGTGCTGGGCGGGTTCGTGGTGTGGTCCGTGACGTGCCTCGCCGTCCTGCTGCACGGGACGCAGCGGCCCAGGTCGAGCGGCTCCCGCACGGCCGAGGCCCTCGCCGTGGCCGGTGTCCTCATGTGGTTCGGGCTCATGGGTCCACGTGCGTGGGCGCTCGGCGCAGGCGTGGCGTCGACGGTGCTGTACGCCGCGGCGACCGCCCTGGGGTTCGGGTGGGCACGGCAGTTCCGGGCCCGGCGGGCTGTGTCGGCCGGGTCCGAGCGGGATGAGCGGTGGCTCCTGGACCGCCATCGGCGGGCCGTGGAGTGGAACCGGGTCCGCGCGGCGCTGCAGCAGCCCGCGCGGACGGTGGTCGTCGTCGGGCCGTTCGCGGTCGACCCCGCCGGACGGCCGGCGCCGCTGTGGCGGTGGACCTTCGACCCGCGGTCCGGCGCCCACGTGGTCCGTCCCCTCGGCCCCACGCTGCCCCGGGGGTCGTGGGTGGTGGTCGACGACGAGGACCGGGTCGTCGCCACCGCCCCCGCGCTCGCCCCTGAGGCCTGGCAGGAGACGATCCAGGAGGTCGTCGCGGCGGGGCGCGGACTCTGACGTCGTCCCACGGCCCGGTCGCCGGCCGCGGCGTCCGCAGCCGGTTCCCGCGACACGCCCGACCTGCCGTGCCGATACTGGGAGCGGGCGCGGCACGGCGCCGGCTGCCGCCGGACGACCCGGGTCCCGCCCACCGTCCCGAGGGGGTGTGGCGATGAGGCCCACGCACGTCACTGCCGTCCGCGCACGCGTCGCGTGCCTGGTCACCACCGTCGCCGTCGCGGTGCTCGGCGCCGTCGTCCCGGCGGGGGCGTCCGCTCGACCGGTGCCGGGGACGCCGCAGGTCGCCGTACCCGCTCCCGCCTCCCCGGCGCTCGCCGCGTCGACTGCGCCTGCGCCCGCGCCCGCCGCCCTGCAGGCGGCGTTCGGCGACGTCCGCCCGGGCGACCCGTTCGCCACCGAGATCACGTGGCTCGCCGACCGCGGCATCGTGCGCGGGTACACCGACGGCACCTTCCGCGGTCTCGCGGCGATCAACCGGGACGCGCTCGCGGCCTTCCTGTACCGGGCCGCGCACGGCGGCGCCCGGGCGCCCGGGTGCGGGGCACCGGCGTTCGCCGACGTCGGTCTGACGCACCCGTTCTGCGGCGAGGTCCGCTGGCTCGTCTCGACCGGCGCCACCACGGGCTGGCCGGACGGCACCTACCGACCGGCCTCCCCGGTGACGCGCGAGGCCATGGCGGCGTTCCTGTACCGCCTGGCCCACGACGGCGACGACGCGCCCGCGTGCACCGAGGCGCCCTTCGACGACGTGTCGGTCGGCAACCCGTTCTGCGGTGCGGTGGCCTGGCTCGCGACCACGGGCGTCACGACCGGCTGGCCGGACGGCACGTTCCGACCGGGCCTGAGCATCGAACGTCAGGCCATGGCCGCGTTCCTGTACCGCGCGATCACCGCGGACCTCTTGCCCGAGGTCGACTACGCCGTCGGGCCGGGCGCACCCATCGACTTCCGGATCTTCCCGGCGTCGGACCCGTGGAACACGCCCGTCGACGACGAGCCCGTCGACCCCGCGTCGAGCACCCTCATCGCGTCCATCGGGGCGTCGGACACGCTGCACATGGACTTCGGCGCCGACTGGAACGGCGGGCCGTTCGGCATCCCGTACGTCGTCGTCGGGCCGGAGCAGGCGCCGGTCCGGGTGACGTTCCACTACGCGGACGAGTCGGACCCCGGGCCTTACCCGATCCCGTGGGACGCGCCCATCGAGGGTGGCGCCTCCTCGACCGGCGACCGGCACGTGATCGTCGTCGACGCGGCCTCGCGCACGCTCTACGAGCTCTACGCCGCCTACCCCCAGCCGGACGGTTCGTGGCGCGCGGGCAGCGGCGCGATCTTCGACCTGGAGAACGGCACGACCCGCCCCGCGGGCTGGACCAGCGCCGACGCCGCCGGCCTGCCGATCCTGCCCGGCCTGGTCCGGTACGACGAGGTCGCGTCCGGGGTCATCGACCACGCGATCCGGTTCACGGTGAACCAGACGCGTCAGGCGTACGTCCCGCCGGCCCGGCACTACGCGAGCGACAACCCCAGCCCGTCGCTGCCGCCCATGGGCATGCGCGTGCGTCTGAAGTCGGACTTCGACATCTCGGGGTACCCGTACCAGGCGCGCGTGATCCTGCAGGCCATGCAGACCTACGGGATGATCCTCGCCGACAACGGCTCCGACTGGTTCGTCTCCGGCGCGCCCGACGCGCGGTGGGACGACGACCAGCTGAACACCCTCAAGGACGTCCCGGGCAGCGCGTTCGAGGTCGTCCAGATGGGGCCGATGACGACGGGCTGACGGCGGCGCGGCCGGCGCAGGCGCCGCGCACAACGTTCGCCGGGCGCGGGGCGTTCATGCGGTGACCGCGTCTGCCACGAGACGCCCGCGTCACGAGGAAGTGACCCGATGACCGCGACCACTGCGTCCGCGTCCGCCCGCCTGCGCCACATCGCCCTGGTGGCCGCCGTCGGGGTCCTCGCCGCTGTGCTGCCGGCAGCCGGGGCGCCGGCCGGTGCACCCGGCGACGCCCCGCAGGGGCTGAACCCGCCGCCGCCGGGCGCGGTCGAGGTGGTGCCCGGTGACGTGGACCTCCAGTACTTCTGGATGACCGACGACTCCCTGTGGGCGCTCTCGACGGAGGGCACCGTGATCCGGCGGTCACTGGACGCCACCGACTCCGCTGTGACGCTCGGCCGCGCCGAGGAGGTCGTGCGCGTGGAGCAGACGGCCGTCGCCGCCGCCGACGGGACCATCGGCTACCTGCGGCCCGTCGACCCCCGCCTCGTGTTCCGGGCGCCCGCCGGTGCCGAGGAGGTCCCGGCGTGGGGAACGGGCGACGCATACCGCTGGGGCGTGGGCGCGCTCACCGCCGACTGGTTCGTCACGGGCGACTGGGGCAACAGCGTCGTGTCGCGCGCGACAGGTGCCCAGCTGGACCTCATGGCCGTCTCGTCGGCCCCCGCGGACAGCACGGCCGCGTCGCTGGGCCGGGTGGCCCTCGCCGAAGACCGGGTGGTGTGGGCGGCGGGTGGGCCGCGCGCGCCGGGCGCACCCGGGTCGGCGCGTCGGTCACCGGGCGCCGTCCGCCGCGAAGAAGGACACCGGGCCGGCGACGAGCAGGCTGACCTGCACGCCGACGTCGGGCAGCGGGCCCTGCGTGCGGCACAGGACGCGGTGCGCGGCATCGCCCTGGGCGCCGTCGAGCCCACCCGCGACGGTCAGCTGGACCGTGGCGTCGTGGCCGTGGAACGTGACGGCGTCGACGGTCGCGACGACGCCGCGGCCGGCGCGGACCATGTGGAACTGCTCGGGCCGTACCGCGACCTGTCCGCGCCCGCGGGTCACGTGGTCCCCGCGCAGCAGCTTGAGCGTCCCGACGGGCGTGCGCGCGACACCGCCCTCGACGTCGGCGGGGAGCAGCACGGCGTCGCCGACGAAGCGCGCGGTCTCCAGGTCCACGGGTTCGCGGTAGACGCGCGCGGGCTCGGCGGCCTGCACGACGACGCCGTCGCGCACTACGGCGACGAGGTCGGCGATGCTCAGGGCCTCTTCCTGGTCGTGCGTGACGAGGACGCCCGTCGCGCCGGTGGCCTTGAGGGCGGCGCGGACGTCCTCGCGGAGCGCGCCGCGCAGGGCCGCGTCGAGTGCGGAGAAGGGCTCGTCGAGGAGGACGACGTCGGGCTCGGGGGCCAGCGCCCGCGCGACGGCGACGCGCTGCTGCTGGCCGCCGGACAGCTGCGAGGGCATCCGGTCGCCGGTGTCCGCGAGGCCGATGAGCGCGAGGAGGTCCTGGACGCGTTCGCGGCGGCGGCGGCGCGCGGCCGGGCCGCGACCGGGCACGCCGAACGCGACGTTCTGCGCGACGGTCAGGTGCGGGAAGAGCGCGCCCTCCTGCGGGACGACGCTCACGCGGCGGCGCTCGGGCGCCACCCCGGTGCGCCCGGAGACGACGACGCGCCCACCGATGCGGACTTCGCCGGCGTCGGCGGGCTCGAACCCGGCGACGACGCGCAGAAGCGTGGTCTTGCCGCAGCCGGAGTGGCCGAGGAGCGCGGCGAGCGCGCCCGACGGGACGTCCAGGTCCATGCCGCGCAGGACGGTCGTCGACCCGAAGGACTTGTGCACGCCACGGACCTCGAGGCGGCTCATGCGGCCACCTCCGTGAGGGCGGCGGGCTGCGCGGCGGGCCCGCGGGCCTGCACGCGCGTGAGGACGACCGTCGGCACGGCCGCGAGCACGACGAGCGCGACGGCGTAGGGCGCGGCGGCCGCGTAGGCGCCGACGCCGGTCTCGGTCCACAGGCGTGTGGCGAGGGTGTCCATGCCGGTGGGCCGGAGCAGGAGCGTCGCGGGGAGCTCCTTCATCGCCGTCAGGGTGACGAGCGCGAAGCCGGCCGCGACGCCTGGTGCGGCGAGCGGCAGGGTGACCGTGCGGAGCACGCCCGCGGGCGTGCGGCCGAGGGACCGCGCGATCTCCTCCAGGCGCAGTGGGCTCTGGCTGACGGCGGCGCGCACGGACCCGACGACGGCGGGCATGAAGAGCACCGCGTACGCGAGCACGAGGAGCGGGGTGCGCTGGTAGATCGGCTGCGCGTACCGGACGCCGAGGAACACGAGGGCCAGTGCGACGACGAGGCCCGGGACGGCGTGCCCGGCGAACGTCAGGTGCTCCAGGAGGCGGCCGCCGCGGTCGGGGTGCCGCGCGGCGAGGATGCCGACGGGCACGGCGAGCGCGGTCGCGGCGGCGGCACCGAGGAGCGCGACCCACACGGTCGACAGCCCGGCCGGGCCGAGCTCGCCCCAGTCGACGCCGGCGGACCGGCCTTGTGAGACCCAGTAGCCGAGCACCGTGAGGGGGTACCCGAGCGCGACCGCGGCGACCGCCCCGGCGCCCGCGACGGCGAACGGGGTCGCGAGGCCCAGCCGGACCGTGTGCGCGGTGCGCGCCGCACCGGACCCGACGCGCGCGTACTCGGCCCGCCCGCGTGAGCGCGTCTCGCCCACGGTGACCACGACGGTGAGCACGACGAGCACGAGCGACAGGACGGCCGCGGGCGTGCGGTCGAACGACGCCGTGTAGGAGGTGTGGATGGCGCGCGTGAAGACGTCGTACCGCATGAGCGACGGGGTGCCGAAGTCGCTGAGCGCGTAGAGCGCGACGAGGAGCGCGCCGGCGGTCGCGGCCGGGCGCGCCAGCCGTGCCGTGACCGTCAGGGCCGTGCGGGCGGTGCCCCGGCCCAGGGACCGGGCGACCTCCTCGAGCGCCGGGTCGGTGCCGCGCAGCGCGGCCGCGACCGGCAGGAACACGTACGGGTACGTCGAGAAGCTGAGCACGAGCCACGTGCCCGTGAACCCGGACACCGACGGGACGACCGACACCCACGTGTAGGCGGCGACGAAGCTCGGCACGGCCAGCGGCAGGGCCGCGACGACGCCCCAGAACCGCCGTCCGGGCAGGTTCGTGCGCGTGGTCAGCCACGCGAGCCCGACGCCGATCACCACCGCGGTCGCCGTGACCGCCCCGGCCAGGGTGAGGCTGCGGACCACGAGGGCCGGTGTGCGGTCGCGCAGGAGGATCGCGGAGACCGTGGGCCAGCCGGCCTCCGCCGCCCGGACGAGCAGGTACCCGATGGGCAGGAGCGCAACCCCGGCGGCGACGAGCGCGGGCGCGACCAGGACGGCCGCCGGCCGGCCGCGCCGGAGCCC
>JAEYXM010000260.1 GCA_023428465.1 Actinomycetes bacterium | reverse complement strand
ACCGTGTTGTCCGTGATGACGAAGAACGCGTCGACGTCGAGGGAGTCCGCGGCCTGCTGCACGGCACCGGAGGTGTCGGCGGTCGCGAGCTCGAGGGTCAGGCCCAGGTCGGCTGCGGCCTCCTCGGCCCACTCGACCTGCGCGACGGCGTTCGGCTCGCCCGCGTTGTAGACGATGCCGACGGACTCGGCGTCGGGCACGATCTCCTTGACCAGCTCGAGCAGGTCGGCGACCGGGACGGCGTCGGACGTACCGGTGACGTTGGCGCCGGGGGCTTCCATGCTCTCGACGAGCGCGGAGCCGACCGGGTCGGTCACGGCCGTGAAGAGGACGGGGACGTCGGTGACAGCCTGCGCGAGCGAGATCGCGGTGGGCGTCGCGATCGCGAGGATCAGGTCGAGGTCCGAGGAGGCGAAGCTGCCGGCGATGGACGCGGCGATCGACTGGTCACCCTGGGCGTTCTGCTCGTCCCAGTCGACGTCGTAGCCGGCGTCGGCGAGCGCGTCCTTGAAGCCCTCGCGCGAGGCGTCGAGCGACGGGTGCGTGACGATCTGGCTGATGCCGATCGACACCGACTCACCCGTGGCGCCGGCCGGCTCCGTGGTCTCGGTGTCGGTGTCGGCGTCGGTGCCGGGCGCGGCGTCGTCGTCGGACGACCCACCGCACCCGGTGAGGAGGAGCGCCGGCGCAAGGATGGCGGCGAGGAGGGCGGTGGCGCCCTTGGCGGGCTGGTGGAGCTTCACGGCGTTCCTTTCGGGCGGACACGCGGCACGTGCGGCGGACGGCGGGGGCGGCCTGCAGGCTCCGCTCCGGGCCTGCCGAGAATGGTAGAGATCTGTTCATGGGGTGGTATCGCGTTTCCATCAGGTAGACGTCGCGGTTAGGTCACAGTGCGTGGCCGGCCCCGCCGCTGCCGTGTGGCCGCACCTGACCGCCCCGCGGACGACGACCGTCCGCCGCTACCGTGTGGCCGTGCCGGACCGCCCCGTGACCGACGACCGCCCGCCGCTGCCGCCCGTTGCGTGGCGGCCGGCGCTCCTGGCCGCCGGGACCTTGCTCGCCGTCCTGCTCGCGACGTCCGCCCGGTACGGACCGCACCGCGACGAGCTGTACTTCCTCGCCGCGGGGAACCGCCTCGACTGGGGGTACGCGGACCAGCCGCCGCTGACCCCGCTGATCGCACGCCTGGCGGACGCCGTCGCGCCCGGCTCGCTCGTGGCGCTGCACGTGCCGGCCGCGCTCATGATGACGGGGCTCGTCGTCCTGTCGGCGCTCCTCGCGCGCGAGCTGGGCGGGGGGCGTGCGGCGCAGGTCCTCACCGTCCTGACGGTGGGCACGGGCGCCGCGGTCGTCGGGCTCGGGCACTGGCTGTCGACAGCGACGGCGGACACCCTTGCATGGGTCGCGGTCACGCTCCTCGCGGCACGGGCGCTGCGCCGGGACGACGCGCGGTGGTGGGTCGTGGCGGGCGGTGTGGCCGGCGTCGGGCTGCTCAACAAGCACCTGGTCGCGTTCCTCGTGGCGGCGCTCGCCGTGGGCGTGCTGCTCAGCCCGGCGGTGCGCCATCACGCGCGCTCGGCGTGGACGTGGGCGGGGGTGTTGCTCGCGGCCGCGCTGTGGGCGCCGAACCTCGTGTGGCAGGCCCGGCACGGGTGGCCGCAGCTCGAGCTCGCGGCCGACATCCGCGACGAGTTCCTGACGTTGGGAGAGCGGGCGGGGTTCGTCGTCCTGCTGCTCGTCATCATCAGCCCGGTCGCGACGGTCCTGTGGGTGCGGGGGTGGCGGCGACTGGCGCGTACACCCGAGCTGGCGTGGGCGAGGCCGTTCGCGTGGGCGTTCGCCATCCTCACGGTCGGCTTCTTCGTCACCGGCGGCAAGGCGTACTACCTGGTGGGGCTCCTGCCAGTCCTCGTCGCGGCGGGGGCCGTCGACGCCGTCCGCGCCTGGGAGCCCGCGCGTGTGCGGCGCGGCCGGTGGGTGCTCGCGGGGGCGGGCATCGTCAGCTGGCCCCTCGTGCTGCCCGTGCTGCCGGCCGCGGTGTACGCGGCGTCACCGCTGCCCGCGGTCGACGACATGCAGGCGGAGACGCTCGGCTGGCCGGAGCTCGTCGGCACGGTGAACCGCGCGGTCGACGACGCCGGGGCGCAGCTTGTGGTGACCGCGAACTACGGGGAGGCCGGGGCGCTCGAGTGGTACGGGACGCCGGTGCCGGTGTTCTCAGGGCACAACGGGTACGGGGAGTGGGGCCCGCCAGACGACGCCCTCACCGGCCCCTTCGTGCTCGTCGGCTACGGGGAGTCGCCGGACTGGGCGGCGGGCTGCCGCACCGTGGCCCGCATCGACAACGGCCTGGGGTTGGCGAACGAGGAGCAGGCGGGCCCTGTCCGCGTGTGCACGGGCACGACGGCGCCGTGGAGCGTGGTGTGGGAGCGGGTCGAGCACCTGTCGGCGTGAGCCGGACGGCGCCCTGCTAGAGCTGCGGTCCGGAGGTCCGGCTGCGCTTGAGCTCGTAGAACCCGGGGACGCGGGTCATGAGGACGAGGCCGTCGAACAGGTCGAGGGCGGCCTGGCCGGTCGGTGCGGGCGTGACGACGGGACCGAAGTACCCGACGCCGTCGATCGCGACGACGGGCGTGCCGACGTCGTTCCCGACGAGCTCGATCGCGCGGGCGTGCGAGGCGCGGAGCAGGTCGTCGACGTCGTCGGTCGCGGCCACCTGGGCGAGCTCGGCGGGCAGCCCGGCTTCGGCGAGGGACTCGGCGATGATCGCGTCTGTGTCGGTGCGGCCCCCGGGGTGCCGGCGCGTGCCCATGGCGGTGTACAGGGGCGCGAGGACCTCGTCGCCGTGGTCGCGGGCCGCGGCGATGAGCACGCGGACAGGCGCCCAGGTGCCGTCGATGACGGTGCGGTAGTCCTCGGGCAGGTCGCGGCCCTCGTTGAGGACCGCGAGGCTCATGACGTGCCAGCACAGGTCGACATCGCGGTTCGCGGCCACCTCGGTGATCCAGCGTGAGGTCATCCACGCCCAGGGGCAGGCGGGGTCGAACCAGAAGTCGACGACGGGGCGGGCGGCGTCGGGCACGGGTGGGCTCCTGTTCGCGCGGGGACGTGACGACCATCATCTCCCGTGGCGGCCGTGCTCGCGTCGCGAGGCGCCGGGCTCGCACCGCGCCTACGGTCGGTCCATGACGACCGTCCTGTGGTTGCGCCGCGACCTGCGCGTGCACGACCACCCGGCACTCGTCGCCGCGCACGAGGCGGGCGGCCCCGTGGTCCCGCTGTTCGTCGCGGACCCGACCTTGGTCGCCTCCGCGGGCGCCCCGCGCCTCGCCGCGCTGCACCAGGCGCTCGCCGCGCTGCGGGAGGCCACGGGCGGCGCGCTCGTCGTCCGTGCGGGCCGGCCCGATGACGTCGTGCCCGCCCTGGTGCGTGAGGTCGGGGCGACGTCGGTGCACGTCAGCGCTGAGACGACGCCGTACGGCCGACGGCGCGACGCTCGCGCGGAGCGGGTGCTGGCCGACCTCGAGGTGCCGCTCGTCGCGACGGGCAGCCCGTACGCGGTGACGCCGGGCCGGGTGCTGGGGACGAGCGGGCGGCCGTACCAGGTGTTCGGCCCGTTCGCCCGCGCCTGGCGCGACCACGGCTGGCGCCGCCCTGCGGAGGTGCCGGCCGGCCTGCGCTGGAGGACCGGGGTCGCAGGCGACGGCGTCCTGCCGGGCGAAGCGGCGGCCGCATCCATGGCTCGCGGGCCCGAAGGCGCCACCTCGGCCGCGGGTGACACCGGCGCGTCGCCGGCGCCCGTGCTCGCTGCCGCGCTGCAGGGCCGTTCGGCCGCGCGCGCGTCGGGCCCCGCGCTCACCGAGGTGACCGAGGACGCCGCGCACCGCCTCTGGGAGGAGTTCTGCGACGACGGGCTGGAGCGCTACGCGGCGGACCGCGACCGCCCGGACCTGGCGGCGACGTCGGGCCTGTCGGTGCACCTGAAGTACGGCACGATCCATCCGCGGACGATCCTGGCCGACATCGCCGCCCACCCTGCGGGCCGGGGCGCGGGCGCGGCGTCGTTCGTCACGGAGCTCGCGTGGCGCGAGTTCTACGCGGACGTGCTGTGGCACCACCCGGCGTCGGCGTGGACGGACCTGCGACCCGCCCTGCACGGCATGCGCTACGACGACCCCGACCGCGACCCCCGGGCGGCCGAGCGGCTCGCGGCGTGGCAGGCGGGGCGGACGGGCTACCCGTTCGTGGATGCGGGGATGCGGCAGCTGCTGGCGGAAGGCTTCGTGCACAACCGGGTGCGGATGGTGGTCGCGAGCTTCCTGGTCAAGGACCTGCACGTGTGGTGGGTGCACGGCGCGCGCTGGTTCATGGCGCACCTGCGCGACGGTGACGTCGCCTCGAACTCGCACGGCTGGCAGTGGGTCGCCGGGACCGGGACCGACGCCGCACCGTACTTCCGCGTGTTCAACCCGGTCGCGCAGGGCCGGCGCTTCGACCCCGACGGCGCCTACGTGCGTCGGTACGTGCCCGAGCTCGCGCACGTCGGCGGGGCTGCGGTGCACGAGCCGTGGGCGGCGCCCGACGGCTACGCGGGCGGATACCCGGCGCGGCTGGTCGATCATGCGGCGGAGCGCGAGGAGGCGCTGGCGCGGTACGCGGCTGCGCGGGGGTAGGTGCCCGAGCGCTCTTGTCAGGACCGTCAGCCCCCTCGGGACCCTCAGGTCCCTCAGGACCATCAGGACCGTCGACACGGCTCGTTCACC
This sequence comes from Actinomycetes bacterium, assembly GCA_023428465.1. Lineage (GTDB taxonomy): Bacteria > Actinomycetota > Actinomycetes > Actinomycetales > Cellulomonadaceae > Actinotalea. The sequence goes on along the minus strand of JAEYXM010000260.1, from coordinate 1,888 downwards.
TCCCATCATCCGCTTGCCTCTCGAACACACGTTCGATAGTATCAGACCCATGCCAACCCGTGTCGAGTCCTCGCGCGACGGCTCCAGCACCCTGGAGTCGGTCGCAGCATGGACCCGCGCACTGACAGACGCGGCCCGGGCGGGTATCGCGGGCTCGCCCCTGTCCGGCAGCGGTGCACGCGCCTCAAGCCCAGCCCCGGCCGAGGGCGCGCCATCCGACCGGACAGCCCCAGACTGGGGCGCCTCGCCAGACCACGCAGCCCCGGGCGGCGTAGCGTCGCCCGACCGCATCACCGAGCTCGTCGACCTGCTCACAGCGCTCGAGAACCTGACGGCGGCAGCTGCGGCCGTTCAGGCGCGCGCGGCGGTCGAGCTCGACACGGCGGAGCGGGCCCGCCAAGCAGCGCTGGGCATCCCCGCGGAGAAGCGCGGCCTGGGCGTCGCGGGCCAGGTGGCCCTGGCCCGCCGCGTGTCGCCGCACCGCGGCGCGAGCCTCCTCGGCGCCGCGAAGGCGTGGTGCACGGAGATGCCGCACACGTTCGACGCCCTGGCCACCGGGCACCTCTCGGAGCACCGCGCAACCCTCCTCGTCCGCGAGACCGCGTGCCTGTCGCTCGAGGTCCGGGAAGAGGTCGACCGGCTGATGTGCGCCGTCGGGCCCGACGGCCGCCGATCGGTGGACGGCCTCGGCGACTCGCGCGTCGTCGGGCTTGCGCGGCAGCATGCGGCGCGGCTCGAACCGGCCTCTCTGGTCCGCCGCGCCCAGAAGGCGACCGACGACCGCTGCGTCACCCTGCGGCCGGCGCCGGACACCATGACCTACCTGACGGCGCTCGTGCCGGTCGCCCAGGGTGTCGCCGCATACGCGAGCCTGCGCGCCGCCGCGTCGTCGGCCCGCTCGAGCGGCGACCCCCGCGGACTCGGCCAGGTGATGGCCGACACGCTCGTCGAGCGCCTCACCGGCCAGGCGAGCGCTGAGTCCGTCCCGGTCGCGGTGCAGCTCGTGGTGTCCGACGACGCCCTCCTCGCCGCCGGCTCGGAGCCTGCTCACGTGATCGGCGGCGGGGCGATCCCGGCCGCGGTCGCCCGGACCCTCACGGCCAACGCCCTCGACGCCGACGCCGCGTGGCTGCGGCGGATCTACACCGACCCCCGCGGCCGCCTCACGGCGACGTCTTCACAGGACCGCTTCTTCGCCGGGGGCCTGGCAGACCTGCTCCGCGTCCGGGACCTGGGCCTCTGCCGCACGCCCTGGTGCGACGCACCGACCCGGCACCTCGACCACGTCGTCCCCGCCGGGCGCGAAGGCCCCACCGACCAGGAGAACGGCCAGGGCCTCTGCGAGGCGTGCAACCACGCGAAACAGGCCCCCGGCTGGTCCCAGACCACCGACCCCGAAACCGACCTCCACACGGTCCGGACCACGACGCCGAGCGGCCATCGCTACCTCTCGCGCGCCCCCGACCTACCCCGCCCGCTCCGAACATGGTGCGCAGACGCTCGGGCCGAACTCGGCAGGCCGCGCGACGGCGTCGTCGGCACCATGGACGCCGACGACGCTGCGCTCCGGGAGATGAGCCCCCTCGAGGCCGAGCTCGCCGCTCTCCTCGCGGAGTTCCACGTCGCCTGACGCTCCACACCGGCGTGAGAGGTGCGCGGGTTCGCTGGACCGGGAACTCCCCCGACGGAACACCGTCCGGGGCCGATTCCCGGGCGCCACCATCCAACGCCCGCCCGAGGCACCCTGGTCAGTGACCGCCTCGCAAGTGCGCCAGGACGATGGCACCTGCGCGCGTCAAGCTGCCCACCGCCACAGCGCCGGCGACGCGGACTGCGCGACTGCCCCCGCTCCGGCACCTCCGCGCTGGGCCGTACCCTGAGCACGGAC
>JAEYXM010000226.1 GCA_023428465.1 Actinomycetes bacterium | reverse complement strand
GCTCGCCCAGGTCGTGTGCTCCGTCGGTGCCGTCTGGGCCGGCGCGAAGGTCGCCATGGCCGTGGGCCGCGACCTGCGCAGCGCGGTCTTCGGCCAGGTGCAGACGTTCTCCGCGCGTGAGGTCGGCGCCTTCGGTGCGCCGTCGCTCATCACGCGCACCACGAACGATGTGATGCAGGTCCAGACGGTGGTCTACATGACGTTCACGATCATGGTGGCAGCGCCCGTCATGATGGTCGGCGGCGTGATCATGGCGCTCCAGGAGAGCATCGAGCTCTCCTGGCTGCTGCTGGTCATCGTGCCGGTGCTCGGTGCGCTCCTCGGCGTCGCGATCGTGCTCCTGCGGCCGCTGTTCCAGACGATGCAGAAGCGCATCGACGGCATCAACCGGATCATGCGCGAGCAGATCGGTGGCATCCGCGTCATCCGTGCCTTCGTCCGGGACGACCACGAGCGCCGGCGGTTCAGCGAGGCGAACGACGGCCTCATGACGGTCGCGGTCGGCACCGGCCGGGTGATGTCGTTCATGTTCCCGTCGGTGTTCTTGATCATGAACCTCTCGAGCGCCGCCGTGCTGTGGTTCGGCGCCTACCGGATCGAGGACGGCTCGATCCAGATCGGCTCGCTCACGGCGTTTCTCAGCTACCTCATGCAGATCCTCATCTCGGTGATGATGGCCGTGATGATGTTCATGCTGGTGCCGCGTGCCGAGGTGTCCGCGGGCCGCATCCGCGAGGTGCTCGACACGACGACGACGGTCGTCCCGCCGGCCGAGCCCGTCACCGCCCTGCGGGGCCGGGGGCACCTCGAGCTGCGCGACGTCGGGTTCTGGTACCCCGGGGCGGCGGACCCCGTGCTGCAGGGTGTGAGCTTCACCGCGGCGCCCGGCGAGACGACCGCGATCATCGGGTCCACCGGGTCGGGCAAGACGACGCTCCTGCAGACCGTCCCGCGCCTGTACGACGTGTCGGAGGGCTCCGTGCTCGTCGACGGCGTCGACGTCCGCGACCTCGACCTCGAGACCCTCTGGGGCGCCATCGGGCTCGTGCCGCAGAAGCCCTACCTGTTCAGCGGCACCGTGGCCAGCAACCTGCGCTACGGCAACGCCGACGCCGACGACGACGAGCTGTGGCACTTCCTCGAGATCGCCCAGGCGGCGGACTTCGTCCGCGAGATGGGCGGCCTGGAGGCCGAGATCACGCAAGGCGGCACGAACGTCTCCGGCGGGCAACGGCAACGGCTCGCGATCGCGCGTGCCCTCGTGCGACGGCCGGAGATCTACCTGTTCGACGACTCGTTCTCGGCACTGGACTTCGCGACCGACGCCGCGCTGCGGGCCGCCCTGGTCACCGAGACGCGCAGCGCGACGGTGGTGATCGTCGCGCAGCGCGTGAGCACCATCCGTCACGCCGACCGCATCGTCGTCCTGGACGACGGCCTCGTGGTCGGGACGGGCACCCACGACGAGCTCATGGCGGGCAACGAGACGTACCGGGAGATCGTGCTCTCCCAGGTCACCGAGGAGGAGGCCGCGTGAGCCGCGTGAGTCATGACAAGGCGACGGCGGGTCGCCGGGCCCCGAGCGGTGGTCACGGCGGCGGGATGGGCATCGCGATGCCCACCGAGAAGGCGATGGAATTCGGGACCTCGCTCAAGCGGCTCCTCGGCGAGCTGCGCCCCGAGCGCGTGCGCCTGTGGCTCGTGGTGGCCTTCACGGTGGCCAGCACGGTCGCGGTGGTCGTCGCGCCCAAGGTGATCGGCTGGGCCACGGACGTCCTCTTCCGGGGTGTCGTCGGGTCGATCCTCGGCGAGGTCATGCCGCCCGGGACGACGCAGGAGCAGGCCGTCGCGGGCATGCGCGCGCAGGGCCAGGACGAGCTCGCCGACATGCTCGAGGGGATGGACGGCGTCGTGCCCGGTGCGGGCATCGACTTCGACGACCTGCGCCGCGTCCTGCTGCTCGCGCTCGGCCTGTACCTCGCGTCGTGGCTGTTCGGGTACATCCAGGGGCTCATCGCGACGGGGCTGGTGCAGCGGACCGTCTACCGGCTCCGCGACCGGGTCGAGACCAAGCTGAGTCGCGTGCCGCTCAGCTACATCGACCACCACCCGCGCGGCGAGCTCCTCTCGCGCGTCACGAACGACATCGACAACATCGCGCAGACGATGCAGCAGACCCTCAGCCAGCTGATCAGCTCGGTGCTGATGATCGTCGGCGTCCTCGTCATGATGTTCTGGATCTCCCCGCTGCTGGCGATCATCGCGATCACGGTCCTCCCGGCGGCCGGCTTCGGTACGGCGTACATCGCCAAGCGGGCGCAGCCGCAGTTCGTCGCCCAGTGGAAGCGCACGGGCACGCTCAACGCGCACGTCGAGGAGATGTACACCGGCCACGCGCTGGTCAAGGTCTTCGGCCACCAGGCCGCGGCGGAGCAGACCTTCGAAGAGGAGAACGAGGGCCTCTACGAGGCGACCTTCAAGGCCAACCTCATCTCGGGCCTGATCCACCCGACGATGATGTTCCTCGGCAACCTGAACTACGTCGTCATCGCCGTGGTGGGCGGCCTGCGCGTCGCTGCGGGCGCGATCACCCTGGGCGACGTCCAGGCGTTCATCATGTACTCGCGCCAGTTCACCCAGCCGATCATGCAGGTCGCGTCGATGATGAACCTGCTGCAGTCGGGCGTCGCCTCGGCCGAGCGCGTGTTCGCGCTGCTCGACGCCGAGGAGCAGTCGCCCGAGCCGGCCGACGGCGGCCCGACGCCGGAGCCCGTGCGGGGCCGGGTGGCGTTCGAGGACGTGGCGTTCCGCTACGAGCCCGAGACACCGCTCATCGACGACCTGTCGCTCGTCGCGGAGCCCGGGCAGACCGTGGCGATCGTCGGCCCCACCGGTGCCGGCAAGACGACCCTCGTGAACCTCCTCATGCGGTTCTACGAGCTCGACGGCGGGCGGATCACGCTCGACGGCGTCGATGTCGCGCAGATGGACCGCGAGGCGCTGCGCCGCAACATCGGCATGGTGCTGCAGGACACGTGGCTCTTCGGCGGCACGATCGCGGACAACATCGCCTACGGGCGCGAGGGCGCGACGCACGAGGAGGTCGTCGAGGCCGCGAAGGTCACGCACGTGGACCGCTTCGTGCGCACGCTCCCGGACGGCTACGACACGGTGATCGACGAGGAGGCCGGGAACGTCTCGGCGGGGGAGAAGCAGCTGCTCACCATCGCCCGCGCGTTCCTCGCCGACCCGGCGATCCTCGTGCTGGACGAGGCGACGTCGTCGGTCGACACGCGCACCGAGGTGCTCGTGCAGCACGCCATGGCGGCGCTGCGCCACGGCCGGACGTCGTTCGTCATCGCCCACCGGCTCTCGACCATCCGCGACGCGGACGCGATCCTCGTCATGGAGGCCGGGTCGATCGTCGAGCAGGGCTCGCACGACGAGCTGATCGCGGCCGGCGGGGCGTACGCCCGGCTGTACGCGAGCCAGTTCGCCGCGGCGGCCGCTCCCGTGGACTGACGGGGCCGTCGTGCCCGTCATCCACCTGAGCGACCCCACGGACGAGCGGCTGGTCGACTACACGAGGCTCACCGACGTCGCGTTGCGGCGGCGCCTCGAGCCCGCGGCCGGTCTGTACATGGCCGAGAGCAGCAAGGTCATCGCGCGGGCGGTCGAGGCCGGGCACCGGCCGCGCTCGTTCCTCATGACGGAGCGCTGGCTGGCGGACCTGAGCGGCCTGATCGACGACGTCGAGCACCGCTTCGGCGAGGTTCCGGTGTACGTGGGGCCCGCGGACGTCGTCGAGGCCATCACGGGCTTCCACCTGCACCGAGGCGCGCTCGCGGCGATGCACCGCCCCGAGCTGCCGAGCGTCGAGGACGTGCTCGCGGCGGGGCGCGGCGGGACGGGGGCACGGCGCGTCGCGGTGTTCGACGGCATCGTCGACCACACCAACCTCGGGGCGGGGTTCCGCAGCGCCGCGGCGCTCGGTGTGGACGCGGTGCTGGTGACCCCGGAGTGCGCCGACCCGCTCTACCGGCGCAGCATCCGGGTGTCGATGGGCACGGTCTTCCAGGTGCCCTGGACGCGGATCGACCCGTGGCCGGGAGGCATCGAGGTGCTGCAGTCGCGCGGCTTCACGGTCGCCGCGCTCGCGCTCGCGGACGACGCCGTCCCGCTCGACGTGCTCGCCGCGCGCGCACCGGAGCGGCTCGCGCTCGTGCTCGGGACCGAGGGTGATGGTCTGAGCCGGCGTGTGACGGCGGCCGCCGACGTCGTCGTGACGATCCCGATGGCCGGGGGAGTGGACTCGCTGAACGTCGCCGCGGCGTCGGCGGTGGCCTTCTGGGCGACCCGGGCCTGACGTCTCCCGTCGAGCGCGACGAGCGTCAGCGCTGGTAGACCGGCACGAGGACGGCGCGGGCCAGCGTGTGCTCGAGTGCGGCGCGCTGGACGTCGGCGGGCGCCGCGTCGTCGGCGACGTCCAGGTGCGCGACGTCGAGCGCGTGCACGACGAAGAAGTAGCGGTGCACGCGGTCGCCCCGCGGCGGCCACGCGCCGGTGTACCCGACGGTTCCGGCGTCGTTGATCAGCTGGCGGGCACCGGGCGGCAGGAGCGCGCCGTCGGGGGCGCCCGCGCCGCGGGGCAGCTCGGGCGTCCCTGCCGGCAGGTCGACGACCGCCCAGTGCCAGAAGCCGCCGGGGACGGGTGCGTCGGGGTCGAAGCACGTGACGAGGAATCCGGGCGTCGCGGGTGGCGCGCCGTCCCAGGACAGGTGCGGTGACTGGTCCTGCGCGCCGGTGAACGGCTCGGCCATGGTCTGCCCGTCGACGACGTCGTCGCTCGTGAGGGCGAAGGAGGGGACGGGCGGCAGGGCCGCGTACGGGTCGGGGGCGAGCGGTCGGTCGAGGTCCATCGATGCTCCTTCGGGTCGTTGCCGTGGCCTCCGGGCGTTCCGGGGCGTACCGGTCCATCGTGCCGCTCCCGGCGCGGGGCCGCCGGGAGCGGGGGTGCCTGGTCGGCGTCGGTCGCGATTGACACCTCGCCCCGTGTCGGAGTCTACTGAGATACTCGAACAGTTGTTCGAAGATCGAGCATCGCGGTGGGACCGGAGAGACGACGAGGTGGGTGACCGGTGAGCGTGCTGGCGGAGCAGGCGGGTGCCGGCGCACCCGGTGCGGGCGCGCACACCCTGGACCGGGCCGCGCCTGATCGGGCGGCTCTCGCCCGGGCCGTGCTCGCCCGCGCGGAGGAGCGGACGGGCGCCACACGCTGGGTGCCCCGTCCCGTCCCGGCCGCTCGCGTCCCCGCGGTGGAGTCGGTCGTCCCCGCCGAGGCGGACCCGGCGTCGGGCGCCCGCACGCTCCCCGCGGCCCCCGAGGTCGCCGGGCTCCTGCCCTCCGGAGGGCTCGACCGGGGCGGGACGCTCGTGGTCGGCGGGTCCACAGCGCTCGTCCTCGCCCTGCTCGCCGAGGCGTCCCGGGCCGGGAGCTGGGTGGCCATGGTCGGTCTGCCGCGGGTCGGCCTCCTCGCCGCCCACCAGACCGGTCTCGACCTCGACCGGCTCGTGCTCGTGCCCTCCGCGGGGCCGGACGGGCCGACGGTCGTCGCCGCACTGCTCGACGGGATGGACGTCGTGGTGGTGGGCGACGTCGCGCTGTCGGAGCCCGATCGTCGTCGGCTCTCGGCACGTGCCCGCGAACGCGGCGCGGTGCTGCTCTCCACGCTGCCGTGGTCCGGGGCACACCTGGTGCTCACCGTCGAGGCGACCCGCTGGGAGGGCCTGGGCCAGGGGCACGGGCGCCTGACCGAGCGTCGGCTGACCGTGAGCGCCCTCGGCAGGGGCGCCGCATCCCGTGGGCGGCGCACCGAGGTCACGCTCCGGGCCGGCCGGGTGCGACCGGCGCGCGGCGTCGTCGGCACCCCGCGTGCGGACGCACAGGGCGAGCCGCTGCTGCGCGTCGTGGACGGCAGGCGAGCAGGATGAGCGCCACCGCGGCGACGAGGTCCGCGACAGGGCGCGACGGGCGTACCGAGGCGTCGACCCCCACGCGCACCGCCGCGCTGTGGGTGCCGGACTGGCCGGTGCTCGCCGCCATGACCGCGGGCGAGGTCCCCGGGCACGTCCCCGCCGCGGTGCACGACGGCCGGCGCGTCGTGGCGGTCTCCGCCGTGGCACGCACCGCCGGCGTCCGCCGGGGGATGCGCCGCAGGCATGCCCAGGAGACCTGCCCCGAGCTCGTCCTGCTGGCGGCGGACCCCGGCCGTGACGCGCGCGGGTTCGAGCCCGTCGCCGCAGCCGCCGAGACGGTGGTGGCCGGCATCGAGATCGCCCGCCCGGGCCTGGTGCTCATCCCGTCGCGCGGCGCCGGGCGCTACCACGGCTCCGAGGAGGGATTCGCAGCCGAGCTCGTGGCCCAGGTCGCCGCCGCCACGGGGTACGAGGCGCAGGTGGGCATCGCCGACGGCGCAGGGGCCGCCGTGCTCGCGGCGCGCGCTGCCCGGATCGTGCCGCCACGCAGCACCCCGGCGTTCCTCGCCCCGCTCGGCGTCGGCGAGCTCGTGCACGTCGCAGCCCAGGACGACGGTGTCGCCCAGCTCGTCGACCTGCTGGGCAGGCTGGGCGTGCGCACGCTCGGCGCCCTCGCGGCGCTGCCGCGGGCCGACCTGCTCGCCCGCTTCGGACGCCTCGGTGCCTGGGCTCACGACGTCGCGTCCGGCAGTGACGACCGGCCGACCGCACTGCGCAGGCTCGAGCCCGACGTGGCGGTGGAGCAGGAGCTCGACCCGCCCGTGGACCGGCTCGAGGCCACCGGGTTCGCCGCCCGGCGCCTCGCGGAGGCGCTCCACGCGCAGATGGTCGCGCGCGGCGTCGCCTGCGGTCGACTGCAGATCACCGCACGCACCGAGGGCGGCCAGGAGCTCGTGCGGGCGTGGCGGACCGACGCCGCCCTCGGCGGGCTGTCCGTGGCTCGCACGACCGACCGCGTGCGCTGGCAGCTCGAGGGCTGGCTCACCGGGCACGCCCTGCACCCCGGCGGCACGGACCCCGAGCCCGCGGCGCTCGTCCGCCTCGGGCTGCGCGCAGAGGAGGTCACCCCGGCGGGGGCCGAGCAGGGGCGGCTCTGGGGCGGGTCCAGCGGCACGGACCTGCGCGCCCACCGTGCCGTGCACCGCATCCAGGGCCTCATCGGGACGCACGCCGTGCTGGGGGCCGCCGTGCAGGGCGGGCGCGAGGTGCGCGACCAGGTGCACCTCGTGCCCTGGGGGGAGGACGTCCCGCCGGCCCGCACCGCGTCCGCGCCGTGGCCGGGGCGCCTGCCGCCCCCCGCGCCGGCCACGGTCCTGGCGGAGCCGCAGCTCGTGCAGGTGTGCGACGCCGACGGTCGCCGGGTCGAGGTCGACGCGCGGCTGCAGGTCAGCGGTGAGCCGCACGTCGTGTGGTGGCCGCCGCAGGACGGCGTCGAGCGCGAGGCGCGCGTGACCGGGTGGGCCGGGCCGTGGCCCGTGGTCCAGCGCTGGTGGGGCGACACCGCGAGCCGTCAGGTGTACCTCCAGGTCACGCTCGACCGGGGGCCCGCCGTCCTGCTGGCGCTGCGCGGCGGCGTCTGGCACCTGGAGGCGATGTATGACTGAGCGGTCGCCCACCCGGGAGGTCGCCGCCTACGCCGAGCTGCACGCGCACTCCGCGTTCAGCTTCCTCGACGGTGCCAGCCAGCCCGAGGAGCTCGCCCACGAGGCCGCGCGCCTGGGCCTGCGCGGGCTCGCCCTCACCGACCACGACGGTCTGTACGGCGTCGTGCGCTTCGCGCAGGCGGCTCGCGACGTCGGTCTGCCCACGGTCTTCGGTGCGGAGCTGCACCTGCCGGACCCCGACGGCGTCCTCGACCCGCCGACCGGACCGCCGGACCCGCGCGCCACCCACCTCCTGGTGCTCGCACGCGGCCCGGACGGCTACCGGGCCCTGTCGACGGCGATCGCCGACGCCCACCTCGCCGCCGGTACCAAGGGAGCGGCGCGCTACCGGCTGCCGGAGCTGGCGGAGGCCGCCGCGGGCCAGTGGCTCGTGCTCACCGGCTGCCGCAAGGGCGCCGTGCGGCACGCGCTGGAACGCCGGATCCGTCGCGACCCCACGGCCCCGCTGGACCTTGCCGCGGCACGCACCGAGCTGGACCGGCTCGTCGCGCTCTTCGGCCGGGACAACGTCGCCGTCGAGATCACGGACGTGGGTGACCCGTGGGACTCGACCCGCAACGACGCGCTCGCCGCTCTTGCGGCGGACGCCGGGCTGCCGCTGGTCGCGACCGGCAACGTCCACCACGCGACGCCCGCCGACGCCGACCTGCGCGCGGCGCTCGCCGCCGTCCGGGCGCGGTCCAGCCTCGACGACGTCGACGGCTGGCTGCCCGGAGGCCCCGGGAGCCACCTGCGCTCGGCGACCGAAATGCTCGAGCGCCACCGGCGGCACCCGCAGGCTGTCCGCACCGCCGCCGAGCTCGCCGCCGAGTGCGCGTTCGACCTCTCGCTCGTCGCGCCGAGCCTGCCGCCGTACCCGGTCCCACCGGGTCACGACGAGGCCAGCTGGTTGCGTGAGCTGGTCCGCCGCGGCGCCCACGACCGGTACGGGCCGCCCGAGGCCGAGCGCGTCCCGGGCGCGTACGCGCAGATCGCGCACGAGCTCGACGTCATCGAGACCCTCGGCTTCCAGGGGTACTTCCTCGTCGTCCACGACCTGACGTCGTTCTGCCGCGACAACGGGATCCTGTGCCAGGGCCGTGGCTCGGCCGCGAACTCGGCGGTCTGCTACGCGCTCGGCGTCACGGCGGTGGACGCCGTCCGGCACGGGCTGCTCTTCGAGAGGTTCCTCGCACCCGAGCGTGACGGGCCGCCGGACATCGACGTCGACATCGAGTCCGGCCGGCGCGAGGAGGTCATCCAGCACGTCTACGCCCGGTTCGGGCGGCGGCACGCGGCGCAGGTCGCGAACGTCATCTCCTACCGGCCCAGGTCGGCCGTGCGGGACGCCGCCCGCGCGCTCGGGTACGACGTCGGGCAGCAGGACGCGTGGAGCAAGAGCATCGAGCGCTGGGGGTCGCTGCGCGGACCGGAGCCCGCGAGCCCGTGGTGGACGGTGCACCGCTCAGGCCCGGTGGCGCCCCAGGTCGCCGAGCCCCTGGAGCGGCCGCACGGGACCCGTCGGCCGAGGCCGCACGTCGGCGACCCGGTCGGCCGCTCGGAGGAGACGTGGACGCCGTCGCTCGCGCGGCCGGGAGCCGGCCGGGACGACGACGCGGCCCCGGGGACGCTCAGCGAGGACGGCCGCGACGTCGTGCCGCGGCACCGACCGCCGGCCGCCGACGCCGACGGCGAGATCCCCGACGCCGTGATCGACCTCGCTGAGCGGTTCCTGCGGCTGCCCCGTCACCTGGGCATCCACTCGGGCGGCATGGTGATGTGCGACCGCCCGGTGATCGAGGTCTGCCCGGTCGAGTGGGCGCGCATGCCCGGCCGCACGGTGCTGCAGTGGGACAAGGACGACTGCGCCGACGCGGGCCTGGTGAAGTTCGACCTGCTCGGCCTCGGCATGCTGACCGCGCTGCAGGTCGCGTTCGGGCTGGTCCGCGAGCAGGAGGGGGTCGAGCTCGGGCTGCACTCGCTGCCCCAGGAGGACCCGCTGGTCTACGACCTGCTGTGCGCGGCGGACACGGTGGGGGTGTTCCAGGTCGAGTCCCGCGCGCAGATGGCGACCCTGCCGCGTCTGCAGCCGCGGCGCTTCTACGACATCGTCATCGAGGTCGCGCTCATCCGGCCCGGTCCCATCCAGGGCGGCTCCGTGCACCCGTACATCAACCGGGTGCGCGGTCGGGAGCCCGTGACCTTCCTGCACCCGCTGCTCGAGAAGTCGCTCGGCAAGACGATGGGCGTGCCCCTGTTCCAGGAGCAGCTCATGCAGATGGCGATCGACGTCGCCGGATTCAGCGGCGCGGAGGCCGACCAGCTGCGTCGCGCGATGGGCTCGAAGCGCTCGATCGAGAAGATGGAGCGGCTCAAGGCGCGCCTGATGGCGGGCATGGCCGCGAACGGCGTGACGACCGACGTCGCGGAACAGATCTACGACAAGCTCAAGGCGTTCGCGGACTTCGGCTTCCCCGAGTCGCACGCGTTCTCCTTCGCCTACCTCGTCTACGCGAGCGCGTGGCTCAAGGTGCACCACCCGGCGGCGTTCTACGCCGGCCTGCTGGCGGCACAGCCGATGGGTTTCTACTCACCGCAGTCACTCGTCGCCGACGCGCGGCGGCACGGCGTCACGGTGCTGCGGCCCGACGTGCAGGCGTCGGGCGCGAAGGCGGTCGTGGAGCGACTGCCGGACGGGGGAGCGCGGGACGGTGGGACAGGCGTCATGCCCGCCCTGGCGGCTCTGGTCCGCGCCGACCCCACGCTGGCCGTCCGGATGGGGCTCGACGCGGTGCGGACCATCGGGGAGGACCTCGCGACGGCGATCGTCGCGGCGCGGACGGCGGGCGGGCCGTTCGCCGGGCTGCGCGACCTGGGGCGCTGGGTCCGGCTCACCACCGCGCTGGGCGAGGCGTGCGCGACCGCGGGGGCACTGGACTGCTGCGGCGGCGACCGCCGGGGCGGGCTGTGGGCGGCGGGGGCGCTCGCCCAGGAGGGCCCCGACACGCTGCCCGGGGTGGCCGTCGGGGTGGACGCGCCGACGCTGCCGGGGATGAGCGAGGTCGAGGAGGCGATGGCGGACGTCTGGGCGACGGGCGTCTCGACCGGGTCCTACCCGACGCAGCACGTCCGCGAGGGGCTCGTGCGGGCCGGCGTCATCACGGTGGATGAGGCGATGCGCCACGAGCCCGGGCAGCGGGTCGCCGTCGCGGGCGTCGTGA
>JAEYXM010000183.1 GCA_023428465.1 Actinomycetes bacterium | reverse complement strand
CTTCGCCCTGACCAAGCAATGGCGCGGCCTGGCCACCCGCTACGACAAGCTCGCCATCACCTACCGCGCCGCTGTCGTCCTTGCTGCCTGCATCACCTGGTCACGCATATAGGAGACACGCCCTAGCCGTCATCCACCATGATCGGTGCTGACCCGGCACGAGTGCGGGCAGCCTGGCAGGCTGTGCCCATGCAGATCTGGCCCGGCAACGCCTATCCCCTCGGTGCGACCTTCGACGGGTCGGGCACCAACTTCGCCCTGTTCTCCGAGGTCGCCGACCGCGTCGAGCTCTGCCTCATCGCCGCCGACGGCACCGAGGAGCGGCTCGACCTGCCCGAGGTCGACGGCTTCGTCTGGCACGGATACCTGCCGTCCGTGCAGCCCGGCCAGCGGTACGGCTACCGCGTGCACGGACCGTACGACCCGGCGCACGGGCACCGCTGCAACCCCGCGAAGCTCCTCCTCGACCCGTACGCCAAGGCGATCGACGGCCAGATCGACGGCCATCCCTCGCTCTTCGCCTACACGTTCGACGACCCCGACGAGGTGAGCACCGAGGACTCGGCCGCCCACACGATGACCTCAGTCGTCATCAACCCGTTCTTCGACTGGGGCTTCGACCGGCCGCCGTCGCACCCCTACCACGAGTCGGTCATCTACGAAGCGCACGTCAAGGGCCTGACGATGCGCCACCCCGGCGTGCCCGAGGCGCTCCGCGGGACCTACGCCGGGCTCTCCCACCCGGCGATCATCGACCACCTCACGGACCTCGGCATCACGGCGATCGAGCTCATGCCCGTGCACCAGTTCGTCAACGACCCGCACCTGCAGACCAAGGGCCTGTCGAACTACTGGGGCTACAACACCATCGGGTTCTTCGCCCCGCACAACGGCTACTCCGCGTACGGGAACCCGGGCCAGCAGGTCCAGGAGTTCAAGCAGATGGTCAAGGCGCTCCACGAGGCCGACATCGAGGTCATCCTCGACGTCGTCTACAACCACACCGCCGAGGGGAACCACCTCGGGCCCACCCTGTGCTTCCGCGGCATCGACAACGCCGCCTACTACCGCCTCGTCGACGACGACCCGGCGCACTACTTCGACACGACCGGCACGGGCAACTCGCTGCTCATGCGCCACCCGCACGTCCTGCAGCTCCTCATGGACTCGCTGCGCTACTGGGTCACGGAGATGCACGTCGACGGCTTCCGGTTCGACCTCGCGGCGACGCTCGCCCGGCAGTTCCACGAGGTGGACCGCCTGTCGGCGTTCTTCGACCTCGTCCAGCAGGACCCGGTCGTCAGCCAGGTCAAGCTCATCGCCGAGCCGTGGGACGTCGGCGAGGGTGGCTACCAGGTCGGCGGTTTCCCGCCCCTGTGGAGCGAGTGGAACGGCAAGTACCGCGACACGGTCCGCGACTTCTGGCGCGGCGAGCCGGCGACCCTCGCCGAGTTCGCCAGCCGCCTGTCCGGCTCGTCGGACCTCTACGAGCACACGGCACGCAAGCCGAACGCGTCGATCAACTTCGTCATCGCCCACGACGGCTTCACGCTGGCCGACCTGGTCTCCTACAACGAGAAGCACAACGAAGCGAACGGCGAGGGCAACAACGACGGCGAGAGCCACAACCGGTCCTGGAACTGCGGGGTCGAGGGACCGACCGACGACGAGGAGATCGCTGCACTGCGCCGTCGCCAGCAGCGCAACTTCCTCACGACACTCCTGACGTCGCAGGGCGTGCCGATGATCGCCCACGGCGACGAGATCGGTCGGACCCAGTCGGGCAACAACAACACCTACTGCCAGGACAACGAGACGGCGTGGGTGGACTGGGACCTCGACGAGCACCGCGAGGCGCTGCTGGACTTCACGCGTGCGCTCGTGCACCTGCGGCGCGACCACCCGGTGCTGCGCCGCCGCCGGTTCTTCGCGGGCAGCGCCGAGCACGGCGGCGAGTCCGAGCTCGGCGACATCGCGTGGTTCACCACAGCAGGCGAGCACATGGCGGAGTCCGACTGGCACGAGAGCCACGCCAAGGCGGTCCAGGTCTTCCTCAACGGGGAGGCCATCGGCGAGCCCGACTCGCGCGGCGAGCGCGTCGTCGACGACAGCTTCCTCGTCCTGTACAACGCGGCACCCAACGGCGTGGACTTCACGATGCCGCCGGCAGAGTTCGGCACCTCGTGGGCGTGCGTGCTCGACACCGACCACACCCTCGCGCCCGGCAGCGTCGTCAAGCCCGGTGACACGGTCACCATCACGGGCCGGTCGACACTGGTGCTGAGCCGTCCGCCGATGGACGACGCGTGAGCGAGGCACGACTCAGCCCGGCGCGCCGCCGACCCGACCCCTGTCGGCCGGTCCCCGTCTCCACGTACCGGCTGCAGCTCAGCGAGCAGCTCACGTTCGACGACGCCGCCGCGCAGGTCCCGTACCTGGCACGCCTCGGCGTCACGCACCTGTACCTGTCCCCCGTGCTCACGGCCGCCCCGGGCTCGACGCACGGCTACGACGTCGTCGACCACGCCGAGATCTCACCGGCGCTCGGAGGACTCGAAGGGCTGCGCCGGCTCGCCGCGGCAGCGCGCGCGGCCGGGCTCGGCCTCGTCGTCGACATCGTCCCGAATCACATGGCCGTGCCGACCCCGGTGTGGCACAACCGGGCGCTGTGGTCGGTGCTCGCGCACGGGCCGGAGTCGCCGTACGCATCCTGGTTCGACGTCGACTGGTCGGCGGGCGAGGGCGCCGTCCTCATGCCGGTGCTGGGCAGCCGCATCGGCGCGGTGCTGGCCGCGGGCGAGCTGACGCTCGAGACGGCCGACGTGCCAGGCCTGGGCGAGCAGGTCCTCCTGCGGTACTTCGACCATGTGTTCCCCGTCCGGCCGGGTACGGAGCACCTACCGCTCGCCGAGCTCGTCGACCGCCAGCACTACCGGCTCGCCTACTGGCGGGTCGCGAACGAGGAGCTCAACTACCGCCGGTTCTTCGACGTCGGCACGCTCGCCGCGGTCCGCGTCGAGGACCCGGAGGTCTTCGACGCGACGCACGCCCTCGTGACCTCGCTCGTGGCGGACGGCACGGTGGACGGCCTGCGCATCGACCACCCCGACGGACTGGCGGACCCCCGGGGGTACCTCGAGCGGCTCGCCACCGCGACCGACGGGGCCTGGGTGGTCGTGGAGAAGATCCTCGCGCCCGACGAGGAGCTCGCCGACGACTGGGCGACGGCCGGCACCACCGGCTACGAGGCCATGTGGCGGGTCCAGCAGGCCCTCGTGGACCCGGGCGGGGCGCGCGATCTCGGTGCCCTGATGCACCGCGTCACGGGCGATGCGCCCGACGCTCTCGCCGACGTCGTCGAGGAGGCGAAGCGCCAGATCGTCACCGGCCCGCTCTACGCGGAGGTCGACCGGCTCGCGGTCCTCGCGTCGGACATCTGCCGGGCGGACGTCCGGCTCCGCGACCACACCCGACGATCGCTGCACGACTGCCTGGTCGAGCTGCTCGTCGCGGCGGACCGCTACCGGTACTACGTCGTCCCCGGGTCGCAGGTCTCCCCCGACGCCCGAACCGCCTTCGACGCGTGCGTCGCCCGGGCGCGGACGCGGCTCGAGGGCGACCGTCTCGAGACCCTCGACCTGCTCGCCGAGATGCTGCTCGGCCACGAGGTCGGCTCGGCCGGGCGCACGCACGAGCGCCGCCGCGCCGAGCTCGTCGTCCGCTTCCAGCAGACGTGCGGGGCCGTCATGGCCAAGGGCGTCGAGGACACGGCCTTCTACCGGTGGACGCACCTGACCGCCCTGTGCGAGGTCGGCGGCGCACCGGACCGCTTCGCGATCAGCCCTGAGGAGCTGCACGCGTGGGCGTCGCGGGCCCAGCACCGCGCACCGCTCGCCATGACGTCGCTGTCGACGCACGACACCAAGCGCAGCGAGGACGTCCGCGCGCGGCTCGGGGTCCTCTCCGAGCTGCCCGTGGAGTGGGCCGCTCTCCTGGAGCAGGTCCGGGCGGCGACGGCCAAGGACCGGGGCACGCTCGTCGACGGCCGCACCGAGAACCTGCTCTGGCAGACCCTCGCCGGCACGTGGACGCCGGACGGCCCCATCGAGGCGGAGCGCCTGACCGACTACCTGACCAAGGCGATGCGCGAGGCCAAGCAGCACACGGGCTGGACGTCCGTCGACGAGGCGTACGAGGAGGCCGTCCGCGACCTGGCCCGCGCGGCGCTGGCCTCCCCCGAGGTCGCCGAGGCGTTCACCGGCTGGACGCGGCTCGCCGCACCAGGCGTCCGGGCGGCCACGCTCGCCGCGAAGCTCGTCCAGCTGACCCTGCCCGGCGTCGCGGACGTGTACCAGGGCACGGAGGTGCCGGCGATCGCGCTCGTCGACCCGGACAACCGACGGCCGGTCGACGTCGGGCACCTGGCGGGCATGCTCGCCGCGCTCGACGCCGAGCCGCCCGTGGGCCTGGCGGCCGAGAAGCTCCTCGTCACCTCGCGCGCGCTCGCCGTGCGTCGGGAGCACCCGGAGGCCTTCGTCGGGGAGTCGGCGGGCTATCGCGCCGTGCCGTGCTCGACGGGCAATGCGTTCGCCTTCGCGCGCACCGCGGGGGGCGACCCGGTCACCGTCACCGTCGTCACCCGCCTGGCGCTGGCCCTGAGTCGCCTGGGCGGGTGGCGCGACCACACCGTCGTCGTGCCGGAGGGCACCTGGACCGACCGGCTCACGGGCCGCACCGTCGCGGGCGGCGCGGTCCCTCTCGCCCGGCTCCTCGACGCGCTCCCGGTGGCGCTCCTCGTGCGCCAGGACGAGCCGTCGTGACGGACGCCGTCGTACGTGTCTGGGCGCCCCACGCGTCCCGGGTCGACCTGCACGCCTGCGACGTGACGCCCCTGCGGCCCGCCGGGGACGGCTGGTGGTCCACCGACCGCGCCCTGGAGCACGGCACGGACTACGCCTTCGCCCTGGACGGCGGGGACCCGCGCCCCGACCCCCGCAGCGCCTGGCAGCCCCACGGCGTGCACGGGCCGAGCCGCGTCTTCGACGTCGCGCGGCACACCTGGCACGACGAGGCCTGGCCGGGCCGGGACGCGCGCGGCGCGCTCCTGTACGAGCTGCACATCGGCACCTTCACCCCCGAGGGCACGCTCGACGCGGCGATCGAACGGCTCGGGCACCTGGTCGACCTCGGGGTGGAGGTCGTGGAGCTCATGCCGGTGGCCGCCTTCCCCGGCGAACGCGGCTGGGGGTACGACGGCGTCGCGCTCTACGCCGTCCACGAGGCCTACGGCGGCCCCGCGGCCCTGCAGCGCTTCGTCGACGCCGCGCACGCCCGGGGCCTCGCGGTCTGCCTCGACGTCGTCTACAACCACCTCGGCCCGTCCGGGAACTACCTGGGCGAGTTCGGCCCGTACTTCACGGACGCGCACCACACGCCGTGGGGCCAGGCGGTCAACCTCGACGGCCCGGGCTCGACGCACGTACGGGCGTTCGTCGTCGAGAACGCGCTGCGCTGGCTGCGCGACTTCCACCTCGACGCGCTGCGGCTCGACGCGGTGCACGCACTCCTCGACGACTCCCCGTGCCACCTGCTCGCGGAGCTCTCCGACGCAGTCGCGGACCTCGCGGAGCAGGTGGGCCGCCCCCTGTCCCTCATCGCCGAGTCGGACCTCAACGACGTCGCGATGGTCACGCCGACCGGCGCGGGCGGCCTGGGCATGACCGCGCAGTGGGCCGACGACGTCCACCACGCCGTGCACGCGTTCCTCACGGGAGAGCGCCACGGCTACTACGTGGACTTCGGCAGTGCCGCGGTCCTCGCGAAGGCCCTGACGGGCGCGTTCGTGCACGACGGCGCGTGGTCGACCTTCCGCGGGCAGGACTGGGGCGCGCCGGTGCCGCCCGACGTGGACGGGCACCGGTTCGTCGCCTTCGTCTCCGACCACGACCAGGTCGGCAACCGCGGGCTCGGGGACCGTCCGTCGGCCGTGCTCGACGCAGGTGGGCTGGCCATCGCGGCGGCGCTCGTCCTGTGCTCGCCGTTCACGCCCATGGTGTTCATGGGCGAGGAGTGGGGCGCGTCGACGCCGTGGCAGTACTTCACCGACCACGAGCCCGAGCTCGGCGCCCTCGTGAGTGCGGGGCGGACGGCGGAGTTCGGCGGCCACGGCTGGACGGACCTGTACGGCGGCGACGTCGACGTCCCGGACCCGCAGGCGCGCGCGACCTTCGAGGCCAGCCGCCTGGACTGGACCGAGCCGGAGCGCGGCGAGCACGCCCGGCTGCTGGGCTGGTACCGCGAGCTCGCCGCGCTGCGGCGCCGCGACCCGGACCTCGCGTCCGGCGATCGGTCCGCCACCCACGTCGAGCACAGCGAGCACGTCGTCGTCCTGCACCGCGGCGCCACGCAGGTGCTCGTGAACCTGGCCGCCGCGCCGATGACCGTGGCTGTCGCACACGGGTCGCCACGCGTGCTCGCGCAGTGGGAGCCTGTGACCGTCACCGACGGCCACGTCACGCTGCCCGGGCGCTCGGCGGCCATCGTCCGACCGACCGGAACGGAGTGACCGTGCCTCGCACCGACCTGTGGTCCCACGCCCCTCGAACCGTCCTGCGGGCGGGCCCCGGCACCGACCTCGCGACCCTGGACCGGGCATCCACGCCCGGCTGGTCGGGCAACCGCAAGGCCGCCGAGAGTCGCCTCGCCGCGACGGGCGAGCGCATGTCGGAGCTTCAGGAGCGCCTGTACGCGCACGGCCGCTCGGACGGCACCCGGTCGGTCCTGCTGCTCATCCAGGGCATGGACACGGCGGGCAAGGGCGGCCTGGTCCGCCACGTCGTCGGCATGGTGGACCCGCAGGGTGTCGCGCTGCGGTCCTTTGGGGTACCGACCGAGGAGGAACGGACGCACGACTACCTGTGGCGCATCCGCAACGCGCTCCCCCGCCCCGGCTACCTCGGGGTCTTCGACCGCTCGCACTACGAGGACGTTCTCGTGGCGCGGGTGGAGAACCTCGTGCCGCAGGAGGTCTGGGAGCAGCGGTACGACGAGATCAACGCGTTCGAGGCCGAGGTGGTCGCCTCGGGGACGACGCTCGTCAAGGTCATGCCCGTGGTGTCGCCGGACGAGCAGGCGGCGCGGCTGCGCGAACGGCTCACCCGGCCCGACAAGTACTGGAAGTACAGCCCCGGGGACATCGACGTCCGCGCGAAGTGGGCCGAGTACGAGGCCGCCTACCAGGCGGTGCTGGACCGGACGTCGACGGACGTGGCGCCCTGGTACGTCGTGCCCGCCGACCGCAAGTGGTACGCCCGGATGGCAGTCGCCGAGCTGCTCCTGCGCGCCCTGGAGGACCTGGACCTCGACTGGCCGGCGGCGGACTTCGACCCGGAGGTCGAGCTCGCCCGGCTCGACGCGACCAAGGTCTGACGCTCAACCAGGGGCGGGTCCCGGGCGTGTACCAGGTATGACCACCACGACCCCGACCGCCGAGCGCGAGTTCACGGCCTTCGTGGCCGACGCCGGCCCGCGCCTGCACCGCACCGCCCGCCTGCTCACCGGCGACACGCATCGGGCCGACGAGCTCGTGCAGGCGACGCTGGTCAAGACCTACCTGGCGTGGCCGCGCGCGGTCGCGACGGACCCGGAGGCGTACGCGCGCCGCGTCCTGGCGAACCAGCGCATCGACACCTGGCGCAAGGGCCGGCGCGAGGTCCTCACCGACCCCGTGGACGTCCCGGACACGCCGTCGAGGGCCCCGTCACCGGCCGACGGCGCGGCGGACCGCGACGAGGTCGTGCGCGCCCTCATGACCCTCACCCCGCGCCAGCGCCGCATCGTCGTCCTGCGCCACCTCGTCGGCCTGACGGACGCGGAGGTCGCCGCGGACCTGGGCGTCTCGGTGGGCACGGTGAAGTCGACGGCATCGCGCGCGCTCGTCCAGCTGCGCCACGTCCTCGTGCCCGAGCGCCTGGCCGACGGCACGGGCGAGCCCCCGGCCGCCGGGGCACCGGGGCGCGTCCCGTCGGCGCCCGCTCTGATCGCGCGCGCCGGGGCCGTCCGACGCCGACGCCGCCTGGCCTCGGTGGCCGCGGCCTCGCTCGCCGTGGTGGCGATCGTCGTCGGCGCGGTGGGGTTGCTCGGCCGGAACCCGGCATCGCCCGGGGGTGGGGCATCGCTGGCCGACTGGCCGTACTACGCCACGCTCGCCGAGCTCACGGACGCCTCCGACGTCGTCGTCGAGGGCACCGTGCTCGACGCGCGCCGCGAGGAGATCGACATCGACCTCGGCCCAGCCGTGGACCTGCAGATGTTCGAGGTCTACCGGGTGGAGGTCACCGAGGGCTTCGCCGGGGACGCGGCGGCCGGTGACGTCGTCGAGGTCGGCTCCTGGCTCCCGCCGGGCGACCCGCCGGACGCGGACGTGCTCCTCGAGGTCGGCGAGACGTACGTGCTCTTCCTCGGCGACTCCTTCGACGGCCGCCCGCGGTCCACGCTCAACCCGTTCCAGGCGGTGTACCGCGTGACAGCCGACGGGCTGGTCCCGGTGTCGACGGACCCGTCGGCGGCGCTGGTGCTCACCCGGGCGGACCTCGAGGTCCTCGAGCCCTGAGCGAGCGTGTGCCGACGCCGGTACCCCCGCCCGGGC
The DNA here is from genome assembly GCA_023428465.1 of Actinomycetes bacterium. Taxonomy (GTDB): domain Bacteria; phylum Actinomycetota; class Actinomycetes; order Actinomycetales; family Cellulomonadaceae; genus Actinotalea. Next base: position 12,477 of record JAEYXM010000183.1, on the reverse strand, counting down.
GCCGGTGTCGGCGCGCGGGCCTAGCCTGCGGGGATGGCGCGCTACACGATCGACGCCCCGACCCTGCTGCACCTGGTCGACCACGGGCTCCGGGTCGACCCGACGGTGCAGCTCGTGGCGCCCGCGGGCATCCGCTCCGAGGCCCTCGGCCTGCTCCTGCGCGACGTCACCGCAGGTCGGCGCACGGACGCCGCGGCGCTCGCCGCCCACGAGCGGATCACCGAGCTGAAGATCCGCGTCCTGAACGACCGCGTCTCCCGGGGCACCGCGTGGCGCATCGCGCGACGCCGCGGCTGGGAGACGCTGCGCGACGCCGAGTACCTGGCGATCGCCACGCTGCAGGCGGACGCGCTCGTCACGGTCGACCCGGCGCTGGCGGCCACGGCGGCGGGCGAGGTGCCCCTGGCCGACCTGGAGTCGCTCCTCGGTGAGGGGACCGATGCCGGAACCGGCGCCGGCTCGGTCAGCCCGCGCTGAGCTCGGCCAGGCGCGACAGCGTCCGCAGGTACTTCTTGCGGTACCCACCGCGCAGCATGGCCGGGCTGAACAGGCCCTCGGTACCGCACCCGCCCAGTACGACGCGCACGTCCCGGTCGTACAAGCGGTCCACGAGCACGACGAGCCGGAGCGCGTCCGCCTGGTCGGCCAGCGGCACGACGCCCGTGAGCCCCGCCACGGCGACACCCTCGAGGAGTGCGCCGTAGCGGACAGGGTGCACGCTCCGCAGGTGCGCGAGCAGGTCGGTGAAGTCGTCCAGGGCCGCGTCCGGCACGCCCGCCAGGGCGGTGCGGACGTCGTCGTCAGGCAAGCCGGCGGCCGCGTGCGGGGCGTGGCGGTGCCGGTAGTCCGGCCCGTCGATCCGGACCACCTCGAACCGCTCGGCGAGCGCGTGGATCTCACGCCGGAAGTCGTCGGCCGCGAACCGGCCCTCGCCGAGCGACTCCGGCAGCGTGTTCGACGTCGCGGCGAGCGTCACGCCCGCGTCGGACAGCTCGCGCAGTAGCCGCGCCATGAGGACCGTGTCCCCCGGGTCGTCGAGCTCGAACTCGTCGATGCACACCAGCGCGCGCCGGCTGAGCTCGCGCACGGCGGCCGGGAAGCCGAGCGCCCCCGCCAGGTGCGTGTACTCCACGAACGTCCCGTAGGCGGACCGCTCGACGCCCACGGCGTGGCACAGGGCCGCGAGGAGGTGCGTCTTGCCGACGCCGAACCCGCCGTCGAGATACAGCGCTGTAGGCGCCGGGCGGCGCCGGAACCGCCGGGCCGGGGTCGCGACCTGCGCGGCCACCTCGCGCACGCGGGCCAGCGCCGCCGCCTGGCTCGGGTGCTCTGGGTCCGGGTGGTAGGAGTCGAAGGCCGTGGTCGCGAAGTGGCGCGGCGGCACGAACTGCGCGGCCAGGCGGTCCGCCGGCAGCTCGGGCACGCGTCCGGTCAGGCCCCTCACGTCGCACAGCCTAAGCGGGCTACCGTCGGGCGGTGACCACACAGCCGACGCTCGAGGTCCTCCTCCCCGCGGGCACCCCGCCGCTCGAGCCCGACGACGCCGAGACCCGCCTCGCCGAGCTGCACGCCGAGCCGCGCCTGCCGTGGGTCCGCGCCAACATGGTCGCCACGCTCGACGGCGCGGCCACGGGCGCGGACGGGCGGTCCGGCTCGATCAACGGCGAGGCCGACGCGCGTGTCTTCCACCTCCTGCGCGCGCTGGCCGACGTCGTCGTCGTGGGCGCGGGGACCGTGCGGGCCGAGGGGTACCGCGCCCCGCGCACACCCGACCGGTTCCTGCCTGGCCGACGCGCGCGCGGGCAGGCCGACCATCCCGCGCTCGCGATCGTGACCGCGCACGGGGACGTGCCGGACGTCGTCCTGCGGGACGAGCCCGGCCCCTGGGTGTTCACGGTCGGCGACGCCCCACACCTGGACCGGCTGCGCGAGCACGTGCCGCCCCGCCGTCTGGTCGTCCACGACGGTGCCGTCGACCTGGAGCGACTCGTGACCACCCTCGCCGCCGCGGGGCTGCCCCGGCTGCTCAGCGAGGGGGGTCCGACCCTCCTCGGCGACCTGCTGGCCGCGGGCGTCGTCGACGAGCTGTGCCTCACGTGGAGCCCGACGATCGTGGGCGGGCGGGCCGGCCGCGTGGTCTCCCACGCGGGCTGGCTCACTCCCCCACCCGCCGCACGTCCGGCGCACCTGCTGCACCGTGACGGCGTCCTCCTCGGGCGCTGGCTGCTCAAGGACGCGGGCCACGCCCACTAGGCTCTGGCCCGTGAGCGAGATCATCGTGGTGCTGACCGAGGACGCCCTGACCGACGCCGACGTGGCGCACCTGAGCGGCTTGTACGCCGAGCGGGACGTGCGGTTCCACGTGCTGGTCCCTGCGGACACCGAGCAGAACCTGCTCGCCTCCCTCATCGACCACCTCAGCCTCGGCGAGCTCCGGGAGGCGCTCGACGCTGCGCTCGGCCGCGAGGACAGCCCGGTCCGCGCCGAGCTCACCGCCCACGAGCAGCTCGATGCCAGCGTGGCCGGCCTCACCGCCGCGGGCGCGACGGCTGACGGCGCCGTCGTCTCCGACGACCCGCTGCCCGCGCTGCGCGCCGCGGTCGCCGACGAGGCCGTGGCCGAGGTCGTGGTCGTGACGCTCCCCCACGTGCTCGAGGACACGTTCCACCGCGACTGGGCCTCGCGTGCCCGCGAGGAGCTCCAGGTGCCCGTGCTGCACCTGTACACCGGGACCAACCAGCTCGGCTGACGCCGCGGCGCCGACCCTCGCCTGAGGCCGTCCGATCAGGCCGTGCGCACCGTCCCGCCGGCGGCGCGGATCGTGGCGCGCGCCAGCACGTCGAGCGAGTCCACGAAGAGCGGCTCGGCGAGCAGCCCCTCGTCCTCCGCGACCACGGACAGCTCGGTGCACCCGAGCACGACAGTCTGCGCCCCGCGCTCGACGAGCCGCCCCGCGACGGCACGCACCGCGGCCACGTCCCCGGGCAGCCCGGCCTTCACCTGGTCGTAGATGACCGACATGATGCGGGCCTGGTCGTCGTCGTCCGGCAGGAGGCACGTGATCCCACGGGCCTCGAGCGCGCGCTGGTAGACACCCGACGCCGCGGTCCCCGTGGTCACGAGGAGCCCGACGGCCGTCAGGTCCGGCACGCGCGCCAGTGCCTCCGCGACCGTCTCCTCGATGATGCTCAGGACCGGGACGTCGACCGCGTCGACCACCTGGTCGGTGAAGTTGTGCGCTGTGTTGCACGGCACCACGAGCACCGAGGCGCCGAATGCGGCGAGCCGCCGCGCGTCGTCGGCCATGACGGGCCCCGGGTCCTGCGTCGAGGTACCCACGATGAACGCCGTGCGGTCCGGGATGGCCGCGTGGTCGAAGACGATCATGTCCAGGTGGTCCTGGTCGCGCTCGGCCTCGGTGAGCCGCACGACCTTGCCCAGGAAGTACGCCGTCGCGAGCGGCCCGACGCCGCCGATGACGCCGACGAGCGGGCGGGTCACCCCGCCACCCCGTCCGGTTCGGCGATGTCCCGCGGCGCCGGGTAGTAGGTCCGGTACTTGCGGAACTGGTTGAGCTGGGCGAGCGCGACGTAGCCGAGGCGCCGCGGGTCGCGCTCGGCGCGGTACCACAGCGGGTTCGTCGCACGACCGGCGCGGAACAGGCCGGCGGCCCGACGCCGCAGGGCCGCGTCGGCCACGTACCGCAGCAGCAGCCGCTTGGGCAGCACGGTGTACAGGTGCTGGTTCGTGTTCTCGGCGTCCGCACCCGGCGGGAGCGGGTCCAGCCCCTGCAGGTGCTCACGGACGTACAGCTCCACGGAGTTGCGCCCGGCGGCCGTGACGTAGAAGTTGCTGCGCCCGAGCCGCGGGTTGAGCTCGAAGAACACCGTCCGGCCGTCCCGCGGGTCGTACTTCAGGTCGAAGTTCGCGTACCCCCGCCAGCCGATGTGCTCCAGCAGCCGGGTCGCCTGCTCGACGAGCTCACCGCCCGCCTGCGTGATGATGCCGGCCGGGTTGCCCAGCGCGCCGGGCGTGTGCTCCTCGAGGAGCACGTGGCCGAAGGACGAGAAGCGGACCTTGCCGTCGGCGTCGCAGTAGCACGTGAGGATCCGCATGCCGGAGTCGTCGCCCGGGATGAGGTCCTGGATGATGAACGACCCCTGGTAGCCCGACAGCCGCACGCGCTCCATGAGCTCGGCGAGCTCGTCGGCCGTGGCCACCGTGAAGACCTTCTTCTTCCCCGGGAACTCGACCTCGTGGTACGCCGCGGTGTCCGCGGTCTTCGCGATCACGGGGAAGCGCAGGCCGGACGTGTCCGGCGGGCCGGGCACGCGCACGTCGTGCACCACGGTCGTGGGGTGCGCGAGGCCCAGCTCGGCGCACAGCCGGCCGAAGTTCTCCTTGTCCGTGACCAGGTCGAGCGTCGCGACGTCCACGTACGGCACCGTGTACAGGTCCTCGAGGCGGTCGCGGTTCTCGACGATCGTGCGGACGAGCCAGTCCGCGCTGCCGAGCAGGATGAGGCGCTTGCCCGCGTGCTCGGCCGCGATGCGCCGCAGGCAGGCGACGGCCACCTCCGCGTCCGTGATGTCGGGCTCGACGACGTTCTCGATGCACGCGGAGTGCCGGACCACGCCCGTCAGGACCGTGGAGACGACGACGGACCGCACCCCGTACGCCTCGTGGAAGGCGCGCGCGATGCTGTACGCGCCGATGTCGCCGCCGAGGACTACGGGCTGCAGGTCGTCGATCGGGGCTGCTGCACGCGCCATCTCAGGCCTGCACCTCCTCGCGGTCCGTGGACCACTGCGTGTGCCACGTGCCGTCGGTGTCCGTGCGGCGGTAGGTGTGGGCGCCGAAGAAGTCCCGCTGTGCCTGGATCAGGTTCGCCGGGAGCCGCTCGGCACGGACGGCGTCGTAGTAGGCCAGCGACGAGGAGAACGCGGGCGTGGGCACGCCTGCGAGGGCGGCCTGGGCCACGACGCGCCGCCACGCGCCGACACCGGAGCCCACCGCGGACGAGAAGTACGGGTCCGCGAGCAGCAGTGCCAGGCCGGGGTCGCGCTCGTACGCCTGCGTGATGCGGTCCAGGAACCGCGCCCGGATGATGCAGCCGCCCCGCCAGATGCGCGCCATCGCGCCGCGGTCGATGTCCCACCCGAGCTCGGCCGAAGCGGCCGCAATCTGGTCGAAGCCCTGGCTGTACGCGACGACCTTGGACGCGTACAGGGCGAGGCGCACGTCCTCGACGAACGCGTCGCGGTCGGGCACGTCGAACGGCTGCGTCTGCGCGGGCAGCCCGCGGGCTGCGGCGCGCTGCGGCGCCGACCCCGACAGGGCACGCGCGAACGTCGCCTCGGCGATGCCCGTGACCGGGACGCCCAGGTCGAGCGCGCTCTGCACCGTCCAGCGACCGGTGCCCTTCTGCTCCGCCTGGTCGAGCACGACGTCGACGAACGCACCGCCGGTGCGCGGGTCCGTGTGCGCGAGCACGTCGGCGGTGATCTCGATGAGGAAGGACTCGAGGTCGCCGGTGTTCCACTCGGCGAAGATGCGCGCGATCTCCGCGGCCGGCGCACCGAGGCCGTGGCGGAGCAGGTCGTACGCCTCGGCGATGAGCTGCATGTCCGCGTACTCGATGCCGTTGTGCACCATCTTGACGAAGTGCCCGGCGCCGTCGGGCCCGACGTGCGTGCAGCACGGCACCCCGTCCACCTGGGCCGCGATCGACTCGAGGATGGGGCCGAGTGAGGCGTACGCCTCGACCGTCCCCCCCGGCATGATGCTCGGCCCGAGGAGGGCCCCTTCCTCGCCACCGGACACGCCGGTACCCACGAAGTGCAGGCCGTGGGCACGAAGCGCCGCCTCACGCCGCCGCGTGTCCGGGAAGTGCGCGTTGCCCGCGTCGACCACGATGTCGCCCGGCTCCAGCAGCGGCACGAGCTCGTCGATCACGGCGTCCGTCGCCGCGCCGGCCTTGACCATCACGATGACCTTGCGGGGCCGCTCGAGCGCCGCGACGAAGTCCGCGAGGCTCTCCGCCGGCACGAAGGTCCCCTCGTCGCCGTGCTCGGCGACCAGCGACTGCGTCCGCGCGACGGACCGGTTGTGCACGGCGACGACGTATCCGTGCCGCGCGAGGTTGCGGGCGAGGTTGCGTCCCATCACCGCCAGGCCGGTGACTCCGATCTGCGCACGAGCGCTCATGCGGGTGCCCTTTCTCTCGGTCCGCGGTCAGCCTAACGGCGGGCCCCGCGGGCCAGTGCACCCGTCCGGGCACGTCGGGCGCACGTCGGGCGCACGCCGGGTTCACGTCGGGCTCACGTCGGGCTCCGTCCGGGTCGTCCGGGTCCGTCCAGGTACGCAGGCGCCGCCTGCGGCACGCCGACCCGCGCCTCCGCACCCGCGCGGGGCGACGGCCGTACGCTGCGAGACGTGATCACGCCCGACCCCGACGTGCCGGCGGCCTTCGTCCGTGCGCTGGAGTCCCTGGGCGCCCGTCGGCTCCGCGCCGAGGTGCGCCTGACCGAGATCCCTGCGCCGTCGCGCATCGCCCCGTACGCCGTGGCGCTCAGCGCCGAGGTGACCGTCGACGGCGCTCCGGAGGACGCGGAGCCGGCCTCCGGCAGGTTCGTCCTGCTGCACGACCCGCAGGGCCAGGAGGCGTGGCAGGGCACCTCACGCGTGGTGACGCTCATCCGTGCCGCCCTGGACCCCGAGGTCGGCGCGGACCCGCTGCTGTGCGAGGCCGCGTGGTCATGGGTCGAGGAGGCGCTCGCCGTCGTGCCCCACCACGCCCTGGGCGGCACCGTCACCCGTGTGGTCTCCCAGGCGTTCGGAGCGCTCGCCGAGCGCCCGGGCGAGGTCGAGGTGGAGATCCGGGCCTCCTGGACGCCGGACGGCGACGCGGGCGACCACCTCAGCGCGTGGAGCGCCGTGCTGTGCACCGCGGCCGGCCTCCCGCCACTGCCCGACGGCGTCACCTCCCTCTCGCCGCGCCGCTGACCCCTGCCGGCCGCGCCCGGGGACGCCCGCCCTGGATGCCTGCCTGGCCACCTGGTATCACCCGGTGCGCCACGGACCTCGTCTGCAGTGTGCGACACGCACCCCTGTCCGGCCGGGCCACCTCGACGACGATGCACGGTGACGCACGTCCGTCCTGGTCAGGAGCCCGAACGGAACTTCGGGAAGAAAGTTGGACGAAACGGCGTCATAGCCGGGCGGGTGGCCCCTCTCATGTCTCAAGCAGATCCTCGGAAATGCCGATATGACCCAGACAGCTTCCCCCGCCGTCACCGGAGCAACCGTGACCGTCGAACAGGTACGCACGCAGCCCGTGCCGCGTCCGCGGACCGGAACCGTGCGCACGGGCGCGCGCCTGTCCCCCCCGCGACAGACCACCGATGACGCGCCGCTGTGCCTCGTCATCCCCGAGATCGCCGACGGTGAGGCCACGGCCCTGGTCCGCTCCCTGCGCAGGCGCGAGTCCACCCGGGCCGTCCTCCTCACGCGCAAGGCCGGGCGGCGCGAGCTCGTCGTCCTCCTCGGCGGCGGTGTGCGCGGTGCCGTGACGGCCGAGCCGCCGCGCGCGGTCCGCCTCGTCAGGTCCCCGTCGGTGCCCGCCGGCACCCCGGCGCTCACGGCCCGCGAGGTCGGCGTGCTGCGGCTCGTCGCCGACGGCCGCTCCAACCGTGAGATCGGCGAGCTGCTCTCGCTGTCCGCCCTGACCGTCAAGAGCCACCTCGCCCGCATCTCGCGCAAGGTCGGCACGGGGGATCGCGCCGAGATGGTCGCGTTCGCCATCCGGCACGACGTGCTGCGCTGACCACTCGAGCTGACGTCCTGATCCGGGCACGCACGGCCCTGCCTGGCGGCCACGGCCGCCGTGACGCCGTACGGTGAGGGTCATGCTGCACGGGGACGCCATGGAGCCCGCCCCGGCCCCGCGCCCCGACCCGTCGGTGCTCGGACCGGACGGGCCCGACGACGCTGCGCCCACTGCACCCACTGCACCCACTGCGCCTACTGCGCCTACTGAGGCGCCCGTGGTCACGCCGCTGACCGAGCCATCCGAGGGCGTCCCGGCCGTGATCGACACGGCCGAGGCTTTCGCCGACGTCGTCGCCCGCTTCGCCGCGGGCACGGGCCCGGTCGCCGCGGACGCCGAGCGGGCCTCCGGCTACCGCTACGGCCAGCGCACGTACCTCGTCCAGCTGCGGCGCGCAGGTGCGGGGACGGCGGTGGTCGACCCCATCGCGGTCCCGGACATGAGTCCGCTGAGCAACGCGCTCGCCGGCGTGGAGTGGGTGCTGCACGCCGCGTCGCAGGACCTGCCGGGCCTCGCTGAGCAGGGCATCGCACCGGACACCATCTTCGACACCGAGCTCGCCGCGCGCCTGCTCGGCATGGAGCGGGTGGGACTCGCGGCCATCGTCGCAGAGTTGCTCGGCCTCGGGCTGGCGAAGGAGCACTCGGCCGTGGACTGGTCGACGCGCCCCCTGCCGGCGGACTGGCTCCGGTACGCGGCGCTCGACGTGGAGGTGCTCGTCGAGCTGCGCGACGTGCTCGCGGAGCGGCTGCGCGAGGCGGGCAAGGACGAGTGGGCGCGCCAGGAGTTCGAGGCGGTCCGCACCGCGCCTCCCCCCGCACCCCGGGTCGAGCCCTGGCGTCGCACGTCCGGCCTGCACGCGGTCCGCAGCCCCCGCGGCCTGGCCGTCGTCCAGGCGCTGTGGGAAGCGCGCGACGCCGACGCCCGCGCCCGCGACATCTCCCCCGGGCGCGTCCTGCCCGACGCCGCGCTCGTGGCCGCCGGCGTCGCCCTGCCGCGCTCGGTGTCCGACCTGGTTGCGCTCAAGACGTTCTCCGGCAAGGCCACGCGTCGGCGCGCGGCGTTCTGGTTCGAGGCGGTCCAGGCCGGCCTCGACGTCCCGGACGCCGAGCTGCCCTCGACCCGCGGGCCCCGCAGCGACGGCCCGCCACCGGCGCGCGCGTGGGCGGACCGCGACCCAGCGGCCGCGTCCCGGCTCGCTGCCGCCCGCGCCGTCGTCCAGCGCCTGGGCACCGCCCACCACGTGCCGGTGGAGAACCTGCTCCAGCCCGAGCTCCTGCGACGTCTGTGCTGGTCCCCGCCGTCGCCCCTGGACGCCGGATCGGTCGCGGAGTTCCTCACCGCGGGCGGTGCTCGGCCCTGGCAGGTGGAGCTGACCGCCTCGCCCTTGACGAAGGCGCTCGCTAGCCTCGGATGACGTCGGGCGTACGGCCCGGCCTCGATGGCGAGGAGCGACGATGACGGGCATCGGGACGCCGCACGACGGAGACGCCGGAGCCTCGCAGGAGCGCGTGACCCGACCGGCCGTGCGCGACGTCCCGCTCCCCCGCGCCGGGACGCTCGCCCTGGTCACCCTCGACAACGGCGGCGACGCCCCGCCGACCTTCGGCCCCCGCGGCCTGGCGGAGCTGCGCAGCACGCTCGAGGGTCTGGCCGAGCGCGCGGCGGACGGGCAGATCCAGGCGGTCGCCGTGACCGGCGCCGGTCCGCACTTCCTCGCCGGGGCGGACCTGCGCACGATCCGTGGTATCACCGACCGCGCGGGCGCCGGGGCGATCGCGCGTGCCGGCCACGACGCGTACCGGCTGCTCGGCGAGCTGGCCGTCCCGACGTTCGCCTTCGTGGGCGGGACCGCTCTGGGCGGTGGGCTCGAGCTCGCGCTGGCGTGCACGTACCGCGCCGTCGCCGACGACGTCACGCGCCTCGGCCTGCCCGAGGTCCGGCTCGGCCTCGTCCCCGGCTGGGGCGGGTGCGCGATCCTGCCCCATCTCGTGGGCACGGCCGCGGCGATCGACCTCGCGGTGCGCCATCCCTTGGCCAACCGCCTGACGAGTGCCCCGGAGGCCCTGCGGCTGGGTCTCGTCGACGTCGTCCTCGCGCGCGACGGCTTCGAGGAGGCATGCCTGCGCTGGGTCGACGACGTGCTCTCCGGCGACGCGACCGTGGCGCGCGTGGCGCCGGACGAGCCGGGTGCCGCGCAGGAGGCCGTCGCGAAGGCGCGCGCGGAGCTCGACCGTCGCCTCGGCGGGGCCGCACCGGCGCCCTACCGCGCGCTGGACCTGCTCGCCGCCGCCCTCGGCGCGGACCGCGACGCCGCGTTCGCCGCCGAGGACGCAGCGCTCACCGACCTGCTACTCACCCCCGAGCTCCGGTCGGGCCTGTACGCGTTCGAGGTCACCGGCAGCCGAGCGCGCCCCCGGTACGACGCGGGGCTCGCCCGCCCCGTGTCGCGGGTCGCGATCGTGGGCGCCGGGCTCATGGCGACCCAGCTCGCGGTACTCGTCGCGAGCCGCCTGCACGTGCCCGTGGCGATGCGCGAGATCGACGCCGAGCGGGCCGCGGCCGGGAGCGCCGCGCTCGACCGTCAGGTGGCCGACCTGGTGCGCACGGGCCGCGCGTCCGAGGCCGAGGCGGCGGCGCTGCGCGCGTCGATCACCGTCGGCACCGAGCTCGACGCGCTCGCCGGCGCGGACCTCGTGATCGAGGCCGTCACCGAGGTCATGTCCGTCAAGCAGCAGGTCTTCGCCGAGGTCGAGGGCGTCGTCGGACCCGACGCGGTCCTGGCCACCAACACCTCCGCACTGTCGGTCACGGGCATGAGCGCCGACCTGGGGCACCCGGACCGCGTCGTCGGGCTGCACTTCTTCAACCCCGTGCGGCGGATGCCGCTCGTCGAGGTGGTGCACACCTCCGCGACCGACCCCGCGACGCTGGCCACCGCGTTCGACGTCGCCGTCCGGCTGGGCAAGACGGTCGTCCCGGTCGCGGACCGACCCGGGTTCGTCGTCAACCGCCTGCTGCTGCGGCTGCTCGCCGACGTCGCCGCGACCGCGGAGCGCGGGACGCCCGTGGAGGTTGCCGACCGCGCGCTGCGCCCGATGGGGCTGCCGATGGGCCCGTTCGCACTCATCGACCTGGTTGGGCTGCCGGTCGCCCTGCACGTGCTGCGCACGCTGCACGACGAGCTCGGCCCGCGCTTCCCGCTGTCCCCCGGGTTGGAGTCCCTCAGGGACGCCGGGATGCGTCTGGTCGACGACCGGGGGGTCGTCGACCAGAGCATCCAGGGCGCGTTCGGCGAGCCCGGCGGCGCCGGGGCGCTCGACGAGGCCGGCGTGCTCGACGCCGTCCTGACCGGCCTTGCGGAGGAGGTCGGCCTGCTGCTCGACGAGGGCGTCGTGGCCGGTCCGGAGCAGGTGGACGTCGCGATGATCCTGGGCGCCGGGTGGCCGTTCCACCTGGGCGGCATCACGCCTTACCTGGACCGGACGGGTCACGCCGAGCGCGTCCGGGGACGGCGCTTCCACGCCCCGGGGGTCGCGAGCCTGCCGGCGTAGGGGCACCTGCCGACCTCGCGGCGGCGGGAGCGAGCCGGCCGGTCGTGCCGGCCGCTCCTTGGGTCAGGAGGCTCGGGCGGTCGCCTCGGTCAGTAGACCTGGAGCGCGCGGGAGCGGAACTGGTCGCGCACACGCTCGACGAGCTCCGGCGTCGGCGCGGGGGTGTTCTCGAGGTCGTAGCGCATGCCGAGCGACTCCCACTTGTCCCTGCCCATCTGGTGGAACGGGAGCACCTCGACGCGGGTGACGGTGGCGAGCTCGGCGACGTAGTCGGCGACGGCCTCGACGTTCGCCGGGTCGTCGGTCAGGCCGGGCACGAGCACGAAGCGGACCCAGATCTCGGTGCCCCGGGCGGCCAGGCGGCGGCCGAAGTCGAGAGTCGGCTGCAGGTCGCGGCCGGTGACCTTGCGGTAGGTCTCGGGGATGCCGGACTTGACGTCCAGGAGCACGAGGTCGATGTCGTCGATCATCTCGTCGGTGCAGGCCGCACCGAGGAAGCCCGAGGTGTCGATCGCGGTGTGGATGCCCATCTCCTTGGCCGCGCGCAGCAGGCGGGCGACGAAGGCGGGCTGCATGAGCGGCTCGCCGCCGGAGACGGTCAGGCCGCCGCCGGTGGCGGCGAAGATCGCGCGGTACCGGGCGATGCGCGAAATGAGCTCGGTCGCGAGGACGGGCTCGCCGCGGCGCATCTCCATCGTGTCGGGGTTGTGGCAGTACAGGCACCGCAGGGGGCACCCGGCGAGGAAGGTCGTCAGGCGCGTCCCGGGGCCGTCGACGGCGGTGACGAGCTCCCAGGAGTGGACGGAGCCCAGCTCGCCGGACCGGGTGCGCGTGATGCGCTCCGCGCGGTCGACGTCCGAGACGTCCAGTCCTGCTGTGCCGGCGGCGGTGCGGGCGGCCGCTCCCCCGACGACCGGGTGGCTCAGCTCGACGACCGGTGCGCCCTGCTGGGCCGGGACCTGGGTGGTGGTCGTCGTCGTCGTCATAGAACCAGTCTGGGCCGTGCGGCTCGGGAAGTCATGGGACGAATGTCCTTACCTGGCGGCGCTCGGTGAAAAGCCCGGTGGTGGGGTGCCGCCGCACCCCACCACCCGG
>JAEYXM010000172.1 GCA_023428465.1 Actinomycetes bacterium | reverse complement strand
GCGTGGGCCGGGGCGGCGCCGGGCGTGCGGGCGCAGGCCCTGCGCCGCGTCGCGGTGCGGCTCGAGGAGCAGCGCGTGGCCCTCGTCGCGGTCATGATGCGCGAGGCCGGCAAGACGCCGGCCGAGGCGGACCCCGAGGTCAGCGAGGCGGTCGACTTCGCGCGGTACTACGCGGACCGGGCCGCCGACCTCGCCGACGACGTCGTCCCGGGAGCGGTCTTCCGTCCGGACGGGGTCACCGTGGTCACCTCACCGTGGAACTTCCCGGTCGCGATCCCGGTCGGTTCGGTGCTCGCAGCGCTCGCCGCGGGTAGCCCGGTGCTGGTCAAGCCCGCTCCGCAGACGCCGGCGTGCGCGGCCGTCGCGATGGCGGCGGTCCACGCGGCCCTCGCGGACTCCGGCGCGCCGACGGACGTCCTGCAGGTCGTCGACGCGAACGAGGACGAGGTCGGTCGGCACCTCGTCGCGCACCCCGACGTCGCGCGGGTCGTCCTCACCGGCTCGATCGAGACGGCTCGGCTGTTCGCGGGCTGGCGCGAGGACCTCGACGTCCTCGCGGAGACCTCGGGGAAGAACGCGATCGTCGTGACGCCGTCGGCGGACGTCGACCTCGCGGTCGCCGACGTCGTGCGGTCGGCGTTCGGCCACGCCGGCCAGAAGTGCTCCGCCGCCTCCCTGCTCATCCTGGTGGGCTCGGCCGGGTACTCCGCGCGGCTGCGCCGTCAGCTCGCCGACGCCGTCGCCTCGCTGCGCGTGGGGCCGGCCACCGACCCGGCCACCGACATGGGACCGCTCATCGAGCCCGCCACGGGCAAGCTCCTGCGCGCCCTCACCACGCTCGATCCCGGTGAGGGGTGGCTCGTCCGCCCGCGCCGGCTCGACGACGCCGGGCGCCTGTGGACCCCCGGCGTGAAGCACGGTGTGGCACCCGGCTCCTTCTTCCACCTGACCGAGTGCTTCGGGCCGGTGCTCGGCGTCCTGCGCGCCCGGACGCTCGACGAGGCCATCGACCTCCAGAACGCGGTGCCCTTCGGGCTCACGGGAGGGCTGCACTCGCTCGACGCGGGCGAGATCGAGCACTGGCTCGAGCGGGTCGAGGTCGGCAACGCCTACGTCAACCGGCACATCACCGGCGCCGTGGTCCGCCGTCAGCCCTTCGGCGGGTGGAAGGCCTCGGCCGTCGGACCGGGTGCGAAGGCCGGCGGACCCGACTACGTCGCCCAGCTCGGGACGTGGCGCGACGACGGCGTCCCGGCCGAGCCCGGCGCGTGGCTCATGTGGGCGTGCCGCGACGACGCCCGCGTCTGGCATGAGGTGCTCTCCCGGCCGCAGGACCCGTCGGGGCTCGTCGTCGAGGCGAACGTGCTCCGGTACCGCCCCGTCCCCCACCTCACGGTGCGTGCGGGAGCCGATGCGCCTGAGCACCACGTGGCGCGCGTGCGGCACGCCGCCACCACGGTCGGCGTCCCCGTGACGCTCAGCCGGGCGACCGAGGAGTCCGACGAGGCCTTCGCGGCCCGCGTCGACACGGGCGAGGTCACCGGGCGCGTGCGAGTCGTCGGGCACGCCCCGGGCCTGCGGGCCGCCGCCCGCCGGCGCGTCGGCGAGGTGACGATCCTGGACGGGCCAGTCCTCGCCTCCGGGCGACGGGAGCTCCTCACGGTGCTGCGTGAGCAGTCCGTCAGCCGGACGCTGCACCGATTCGGCCATATCGGACACTCGGCCCGCTAGCCTGCACACGGGGCAGGACCACGACGGTGTCGCGGGGGGCATCACGCGAAAGGCCGACCGAAAGTGATCGTCTTCGGCACTTCAGTTCCGCAGGGCGCTGCCGATAGCCCTTATGTGGGGGATGCCATGCTCTCGTGGCCCACGATCACCCAGTGCATCGTCGCTGGCGTCGTCGTGGGTCTCGTCGTTGTCGAGGCCAGTGCATGGCGCGGCGAGATCCGGCCCAGCGGCGCCCGGTGGGGCGTCGCGTGGACTCTCGCGCTCGCCACGGTGTGCCTGCTCAACGGGCTCTTCGGGGCGTTCTCGCCCGGTGAGCACGCCGAGACCCTCCTCTTCGGCCGGTACGTCGCCTTCGCGGCGGCCGTCGTGCTCTGCCCCGCAGCCGTGCGGTCCTACACCCGCGGACCGCGTGTCCGGCTCCTGAGCGCCGCACTCGCCGCCTGGTACCTGGCCGGCGCCGTCCTGTGGTGGACGACCCCGCTGATGCTCGAGTCCATCGGCGGCGACGGCCTGCCCCAGTACGGCCCGCTGCTGGCCGTCGTCGAGCTCGTCCCGCTCGTGGTGGTCGCCTGCTACGTGCTGCGCGCCGTCCGCGGCCTGCAGATCTCGACCGTCGGCGCCGTGGTCACCGCCACGACGGTGGCGTCGGTCGTCGCGGTGGCACTCGCGTCCATCCTCCCGACGTCGTCGGTCACCGAGGTCGTCCGGGGCCTGTGGGTCGTGCCGCTCATCGTCGGACTCGAGGTCCTCGCGGCGTCCCAGGTCGAGGCGATCCGGCGCGCGGCCGAGCGCCGCGCCCGCATGCGCGACGCGCTCGCGCACGTCTCCAACGCCGCGTGGCTCGTCAAGACCCCCGAGGAGCTCCTCGACACCGCGCGGGAGCAGTGCCGCGCGCTCCTGGGCGACCCGTCCATCCAGGGCACGCTGCGACCCCTGTCGCGCGACCGGTTCGTCACCGAGTTCTACTCCGCGGACGGCCGACGCCTCCTGCCGGACGAGCAGTCGTTCCTGCGGGACCTCGCGCGCCTCGTGTCGAGCGCCGCGGAGCGGCAGACGCTGACCTCGAAGCTCCGGGTCGCCGCCTACACCGACGCGCTCACGGGCCTGCACAACCGCCCTGCGCTCGACCGGCACCTCGCCGCGGTCCTCGGCAAGGCCGAGGTCGAGCACACGCGCGTCGGCGTGCTCTTCTGCGACCTGGAGAACTTCAAGCACGCCAACGACATGCGCGGCGGCGAGTGGGGTGACCGCCTCCTCCAGCGCGTGGCGGCCCAGCTCTGCGAGACGGTCGGCCCGTCTGCGTACGTGGCCCGGCACGGCGGCGACCACTTCGTCGTCGTCATCGAGCGCGCGGGCAACGACACCGAGCTGCTGGGTCTGGGCCTGCGGGTCCACAAGCGCTTCGACCACCTCGCGCACCGCGTCCCCGCGACGCCGCTCACCGTCGGCGTGGCCGCGTGGCGCCCCGGCCAGGTCAAGGACGCCGACGCCCTCGTACGCGGCGCCGACCTCGCGATGCAGCAGGCCAAGCGGGCCGGGCGCGGCGCCGCGTTCTACGACGACCACCTGCGCGAGGAGTTCGTCGCGCGGACGACGATGCGCCGCGAGCTCGAGGACGGGATCGCCGCCGGCGACATCGTGGTCCACTTCCAGCCGCTGACGGACTCGCACACGCTCGAGGTCGTCGGCATGGAGGCCCTGTCACGGTGGCGCAGGCACGGCGTCCTCGTCCCGCCCGCCGAGTGGCTCCCGCTCGCGGAGGAGACTGGGCTCATCGTCGAGATCGGCCGTCAGGTGTTCTCCGCCGCCCGCGCGGCGTCGGAGAAGTACGACCTGCCCGTCGCGGTGAACGTCGCGGCCCGCCAGCTCGACGAGGCGGACTTCGTCCGGCACGTCGAGCAGTCCTGGGGCCCGGGTGCCTGGCGGCGCCTGACCATCGAGGTCACCGAGAGCGCGCTCCTGCGGGACGCCGCGCACGCACGTGCCTCGCTCGCGACCCTCGCCGCCCGCGGCGTGCGCATCGCGCTCGACGACTTCGGCACCGGCTACAACTCGCTCGCGCGGCTCGGGGACCTCCCCGTGCACGTGCTGAAGATCGACCGGACGTTCATCAGCGACTCCCAGCAGCCCGAGGGCAGCGCGGTGCTCAAGGCTGTCCTGGCCGTGGCCCGGGCGCACGGGCTGGACGTCGTCGCGGAGGGCGTGGAGCACGCCGAGGAGCTCACCACGCTCGTCGCGCTGGGTGTCGACACCGTGCAGGGTTTCATGCTCGGCCGCCCCGGCCCGACGCTGCCGATCCGCGGTCGGCGCCCGGGGACGGGTCAGATCCCGGTGACGGTGCCGGACACCCGGCTCCCCCACCGGGTCACATCAGCAGCGTCGGCTTGAGCTCCACCAGACGACCGAGCAGGCCGTTCACGAAGCCCGGCGAGTCGTCGGTCGACAGGGCGCGAGCGAGCTCGACCGCCTCATCGACCGCGACGGCGTCGGGCACGTCCGTCGAGTAGAGGACCTCCCAGGCGCCGATACGCAGGACGGCGCGGTCCACGGCCGGCATGCGCGCGAGCGTCCAGCCCTCCGCATAGCTGCTGATCAGCTCGTCGATGCGGTCGAGGTGCGCGACGACGCCCTCGACCACATCCACGGAGTACTGCGGGAGCGACGTCTGCGTGCCCGGCTGCCGGACCCGCTCCGCCAGGACGTCCTTCACCGGCAGACCGCGCTGGTCGGCCTCGAAGAGGACGTCCACGGCCCGCTTGCGGGCCTTGCTGCGGGCGGCCACGTCAGTCGTTCACGCGGCCGAGGTAGGAGCCGTCCCGCGTGTCGACACGCACCTTGGTCCCCGTCTCGAGGAAGAGCGGGACCTGGATCTCGGCGCCCGTCTCGACGGTGGCGGGCTTGGTGCCGCCCGTGGAGCGGTCGCCCTGCAGGCCGGGCTCGGTGTAGGTGATCTCGAGGACGACGGCGGCCGGCAGCTCGACGTACAGGGGCACGCCGTCGTGCGTGGCGACCGTGGCCGACTGGTTCTCGAGCAGGAACTTCGCCGAGTCCCCGACGACCGCGTCGCTCACCTGAAGCTGGTCGTAGGTGGAGACGTCCATGAAGACGAAGTCGGTGCCGTCCTTGTACAGGTACTGCATCTCGCGCTTGTCGACGTTCGAGGTCTCGACCTTCACGCCGGCGTTGAACGTCTTGTCGACGACCTTGCCCGAGAGCACGTTCTTCAGCTTGGTGCGCACGAAGGCGCCGCCCTTGCCCGGCTTGACGTGCTGGAACTCGACGACGGTCCACAGCTGGCCGTCCAGGTTGAGCACGAGGCCGTTCTTCAGGTCGTTGGTCGTGGCCACAGTGGGTCTTCCTGATCGCTGGGGTGTTCCCCGGGCAGGTTCGCGCGTGAGCGGGGCGCCGGGCGGGCCCGCGGGTGCGGGGCCCGGGGAAGTCTACCGGCGCCGGGCTGCGGGCGCGTCAGGCACCGATGAGGGCCCGCGCGGCGCCGCCCACGAGCGCTGCCCACACCAGTGAGGCCAGCGTCCCGATGACGAACCGCTCGGACGACCCGGGGTGGTCGCGCAGCTCGGGGTAGCGCCCGAGCCCCTTGACGGCCACCACGATCGCCACTCCGGACGGGTAGCCCGCCAGGAGCGTGCCGGTGACGGCGAGGCGCTCGAGGATCCCGATCCAGGTGCCGCCCCGCAGGGCCGCGCGGGCGCGCTGCCCGGTGGGTCCGTCGTCCACGCGCGCCGGCTCCCCCGGTTCCCCCGGGTCCCCCTGGGCGACCGCCTCCGGCGAGCCTGCGTCCGACGACCGCGCGGCGAGCCCCAGGACGGCCGTCGTCAACGCCCATCCCCCTGCCGTGCTCACGACCAGTGCCGCGACGATGACGAGCGCGACCAGCCACCAGCTCATGCCTCCCCCTCCCGTAGCAGCCGGGCTGCGACCGGCCGTGCGGCGCGCTCCTCGGCCCACATCGCGGCGCGCAGACGCTGGCTGACGGCCTGCTGGCTGATGCCGAGGTCTGCGGCGACCTGCTCCTGGGTCCTCGGGCCGCGTGCGGACCCGAGCGCGTCGATCACCGCCCATCCTTGCGGACTTCTGCGTTCGACGACGGCGGCGACCAGCCCGAGCACGGCCTCGGCGTCCGCGGCGCGCTCGGCGAGGTGCCCGACGACCGCGAGCGGCACCGGTCGGCTGCGGGACTTGGCCCGTTCCACCGCGTCGCGGGCGTGCACGAAGGCCGGACCCGTCCCGGCGCGTGTCGAGGGCGGCAGCGGCTCGTCGACCGGCCCTGCACCGATGCCGATGCTCCATCCTCCGCGGCGGACGAGGATCAGGGCCAGGTCGACGACGCGGTCGGCGTCGTCGAGCACGGCCTGGACCTCGTCGCCGACGGTGCGCTCGAAGGCGCGCACGGGTGGTCGCCCGGACGTCGACCACGACCGGAGGTCCTCGAGGAGGGGCTCGACCTGGTCGCCCCGTCGCGTGCTGCCGATCTGGTCGATCGTCATGACGAACATGTCCACAAGGCTAGCGACTTGTCCTGAGTCCTACAAGGCTCAGCGATTGTCTCGGGGCACCACAGACATTCAAGTGAGCCGGTCAGGACGTCGAAGTATCCGTGTGGAATGGCTCCTGGCGCTCGCCTCGGGCTCCGTCGTCCTCGCTCTCTTCTGGCTGCCCGGCCTCGCCGTCCTCGCCGTCCTGCGGGTCCGCGGTCTCCTCCTCGCCGGGACGGCGCCCCTCGTCACCGTCGCCCTCATGGGTGGCGGCGGCATCGTCGCGGACATCCTCGGGGTGCGCTGGGGCCCGGCCGTCGCCGCCACGCTCACCGGCGTCGCGGTCGTGGCCGCATACCTCCTCACGCGCCACGACGACACCCCACTGCCCTTGGCGCACGCCGCGCCCGGCCCTCGTCCGTGGCTCCAGGTGGCGCTGGCCACCGGAGTCCTCGCCCAGGTCGTCCCCGTGCTCGTCGGGATGGGGCGCCCCGGTCGCCTCCTCGACGCCTTCGACGCCGTCTTCCACGTCAACGTCCTCCGCTACGTCCAGGAGTCCGGTATCGCCTCGGGCCTCACGATCGTCGGCGAGGACGCGCCGTCCACGGGAAGCGGCTTCTACGCGGTCGGATGGCACGCCGTCACCGCACTCGCACCGGCCTGGCCCGAGCCGGCCGTCGTCTTCAACCTTGCGGTCTTCCTGCCGACCGCCGTGGCGTGGACGACCGGGGTGGCGCTCCTCGCGCGCGCCGCGTTCCCGGCGCAGCGGCGCGTCGTGGTCTGGGCTGCCCTCCTCTCCGCGGCCGGCGTCACGCTGCCCCAGGTCCTCGCCCAGCAGAAGGCGGGACTCGTCCCGAACGCGCTCGCGGTCGCCCTGCTGCCCGCTGCCCTGAGCGTCGTGATCGGCCACCAGGGGACGTCAGGGCCGCGGTGGCGGGTGCTCGCCCTGTGCTGCGCGGGAGGACTCGCGATGGTCCACCCGAACGCCCTCGTCTCGGCGGTCGTGGTCCTCACCGTGTGGTTCCTCACCCGCCGCTGGCGGGCACTGCGCGCCGCGATGACGCCGGGCCGGCTGGCCGCCGTGGCGGGCTCCGCCGTGGCCGTCGGGGTGCTCCTCGCCTGGGCCTCCACGACCCGGCTGGGCCGCAGCATCGTCGGCTTCCGGGGTGACGAGCCGAGCCCGGCACTCGACACCGTGACCGCTGTCCTCTCGGGGCAGATGGGCTCGTCCGCAGGGGGTGGTGGCCTCCTCGTCGTGGCGGCCGCTGCGGCCGGGGCTTGGTGGACCTGGCGTGCCCGCGAGGCCAGGCCGGTCCTGGCCGCCGGCGCAGCGATGCTCACGCTGTTCGTCCTGGGCCGCTCGCCCGTCCCGGTGCTCACCGACCTCGACGCGGCCTGGTACCACGAGCCCAAGCGCATCGCGCCCGCGGCCATCGCCCTCATGCTGCCCTTCGCCGCCGTCGGCCTCGATCGTCTGGGCCCCTGGCTCACGACGACCGGGCACCTGCGGACCGCGCTGGCCGGCACGACTGTCTCGCTCGTGGTCGGCGGGCTCGTCGTCGCGCAGGGCCTCGCCCTCGGAGCGGTCGAGACCGCGGGTCAGGCACGTGCGAGCTACGCGGCCGGCCGCGGCGGTGAGCCGACCTTCGCGACCGATGCGGAGCTCGCCATGATCCACCGCCTCGCGGACCGCCTCGACCCGGACACCGCGGTCCTCGGCGACCCGCACTCGGGGTCGGCGCACCTGTACGCCCTCATCGACCAGCGCGTCGCCGTCCGCACGAGCACCGAGCACCGGACGCCGGAGCTGGACTACGTCCGGGCGCACCTCGGTGACCTCGGAGCCTCCGATGCGCTCTGCGACGCCCTGGATGCGCTCGACGTCGGCTACCTCTACGTCGACCCGGTGCGCTTCCGCTCGGAGGACTTCCCCTACCCGGACCTGACCGCACCTCCCCCGGCCGGCGTGCGGCTGATCGACAGCGGAGGCACCGCGCGGGTCTACGAGATCACCGCGTGCGGTTGACCTCGATCTCCTCGCCCGGCACCTTCCCGTCCGGACCCAGCGAGGCCGACCGGTGGTCGGCGCGGACGATGGCGACGGTGGCGATCGTCATCGCGATGTGAGTCACGGGAAGTCTGACCGCCAGGTCGACCACGTACGGCCCGAGCATCGCGAGCAGGGTCGCGGGCCAGCTCGCGATACGCCAGGCCGTTCCTGAGCGGCTCGGGGCCGTCCACAGCCAGAGCAGGGCGACGACGACGAACGGGATCGTGTAGTACATCTGCAACATGGGGTCCAGCACCACACGCACGGTCACGACCGTGAGGACCACACCGAGCCCGCTACCGGGCCATCGCCACGCCACCAGGGCCCCGAGGGCGATCACGACTGCTGCCTGGACGAGCCTGAAGCCCCAGCCGCTCAGGGCGCCCCCGACAGCGCGCAGCCCGAACGGGGCCGGGCCCGTGCCCCACGAGAAGTCGAACGTGTTCACCTCGCCGGCGAGATGGAACGGCAGGTACCACGCGAGGGTCATGGCCACGGCGATGGACCCCGCGACCAGGACCGACCGCCACCGCCGGTCGAGGAGGACGACCGGCGCTCCGAGCACGGCCCACAGCTTCAGCCCGACCGCGGCACCGAGGATGCCCCCGAAAGCGGCGGGACGTCCGTGGCGGCTCACCAGCACGCCGTGCGCCAGGAGCAGGGCGAGGAGGAATTCCTCGGGGTGACCGTTGCCGATCGACTCCGACAGGACGCCGAAGAAGACGACGGGTACGCCTACGCCCCACTGCGCGGGCAGTGGGGCCGCGCCGAGCTCGCGGGCGAATCGGCGGACGAGGAACAACGTGTAGACCGTGAGGCCCACGGACTGGACCGCCGCGACCGTGAAGAGGGCGGGCAGGCTCAGCAGGTCGACGACAGCGGCCAACGCACCGACCAGCAGGAGGTACACGGGCCCGATCTGTAGACCGGCGGCCGAGAACACATCGAAGAACCCGGGACCGAGCATGGACAGACCGGCCTCGCGGAACCACCCCGCGTCGCCCCACGGGATGGCCGCTCCGAAGAGCCCGGGGCCGATCGCTGCCGCGGGCAGCAGCGCGACCGAAGGGCGGTCGAACAGCCACCGCGCAACGCGCGCGCCGCGCGCGGGGGACGTGCGGAGGGCGACGAGCTCAGTGCGCCACCACGCGGACACCCGCTGCACGCGCTCCGGGTTGACGCGCACGCCCCACCACCTCGATCTCACACCACGGTATCGGCGCGGCTCCCGGCAGGGTTGAGGACGGTCCGGCTCAGCCCGCCAGATCAGCCACGGCCTCGAGTGCAAGCCGGTACGAGCCGAAGCCGAACCCGGCCACCGTCCCCGTGGCCACCGGACCCACCACGCTGTGCCGCCGGAAGGACTCGCGCGCGAGCGGGTTGGACAGGTGCACCTCGACCAGGACGAGGCCCGCGCCGCTCACCTGGGCAGCCGCGTCCCGGAGCGCGTAGGAGTAGTGCGTGAAAGCCGCGGGGTTCAGGACCACGTGGGAGCGCACGTCGACCGCCTCGTGGAGCCACCCGACGAGCTCGGACTCGTCGTCCGTCTGGCGGCACTCGACCGACAAGCCCAGGGCGCCACCCCACTCCCCCGTGGCCGCAGCGAGGTCGGCCATCGTCGCCGAGCCGTACACCTCCGGCTCGCGGACACCGAGGCGGCCGAGGTTCGGGCCGTTGAGCACCAGCACTGAGGTCATGGCCGAAGGCTAGGGGATCCCAGCCCTGCGACGGGCTGCAGGCTCGCCGCAGGCGCGGCCTCAGAGCAGGACCGGCCCGCCCGTCGCGTCACGGCTGATCTCCGCGTACGCGGCCGCCAGCAGCACCGGATCGGGCCCCTCCAGCCGGGTGGGACGGCCGACGTCATCGAGGACGACGAAGCGCAACAGGTCGCCCCGGGTCTTCTTGTCCCGGCGCATCGCGGCCAGCAGCTGCTCCCAGCGGTCGCCCCGGTACGTCGTGGGCAGCCCGAGGGCCGTCAGCACGGCCCGGTGACGTGCGACGACGTCGTCGGACAGGCGACCTGCCAGGCGCGCCAGCTCGGCGGCGAACACCATGCCCACGGACACGGCCGCGCCGTGCCGCCACCGGTACCCCTCGACCTTCTCGATCGCGTGACCGAGCGTGTGGCCGTAGTTGAGGATCTCGCGCAGGTGCGACTCGCGCAGGTCCGCGGCCACGACCTTCGCCTTCACAGCCACGGAGCGCTCGACGAGCTCGCGGACCAGATCGCGGTCGGTGAGCTCGGGTCCGGTCAGGGCGGACGGGTCCGCCTCGATGAGCTCGAGCGTGCGCTCGTCCGCGATGAAGCCGTGCTTGACGACCTCACCCAGGCCGGCGACGCGCTCGTGCACCGGCAGCGCGTCCAGGGCCGCGAGGTCGCACAGCACGCCGGCCGGCGGGTGGAAGATGCCGACGAGGTTCTTGCCCTCGTCGGTGTTGATCGCGGTCTTGCCGCCGATCGCGGCGTCCACCATGGCCACCACGGTCGTTGCGACGTGCACCACGCGGACGCCGCGCAGCCACGTCGAGGCCACGAAGCCCGCGAGGTCCGTCGTCGCACCGCCACCCAGCCCGACGACCGCGTCGCTGCGCGTGAAGTCCGCCTGCCCGAGCACGTGCCAGCAGAACGCCGCGACCTGGGCCGTCTTGCCGTCCTCGGCATCCGGGACCTCGGCGAGGAACACCTCGTAGCCCGCGTCCTCCAGGTCCCCCTTCACGCCCTCGGCCGACGCCGTGAGAACGCCCGGGTGGATCACGAGGACCTTGCGCACGCCGTCGCCCAGCAGGCGCGGGAGCTCGCCGAGCAGGTGGTACCCGACGACGACGTCGTACGGGTGCTCCCCTTCCACACGGATGGTCGTCGCGTCAGTCATCCTCGCTCCCTCCGTCGCCGGTGACGCGCACCGCGATCTCGCGCGCGACGTCCTCCGGCGTCTTCTCGTCCGTCGACACACGCAGGGTGGCGACCTGCTCGTACACCGGTCGCCGCGCCTCCATGAGCGCGCGCCACTGGGCGCGCGGGTTGCCCAGCAGCAGCGGCCTGGACACGGCGAAACCCACCCGTGGCGCGGCCGAGGCGAGCGAGACGTCCAGGAAGACGACGACGCCGCCCGCCGCGACGTACGCCCCCAAGGCCTCCTGCGTCGCGCCGTCGAGCACCGCTCCCCCGCCGAGCGACAGGACCCCGCTGTGCTCCCCGAGCGCCACAGCCACGGCATCGCGCTCGAGTGCGCGGAAGTGCGGCTCGCCGTCGTCGACGAAGATGTCCGCGATCGGTTTGCCGGCGCGCGTCTCGACGTCGTCGTCGGTGTCGCGGACCTCGACGTCCCACAGGGCGGCCAGGTGCCGGGCGACCGTCGACTTGCCGGCCCCGGGTGGCCCGACGAGGACCGCGCGGGGGGCGCTCACCGCTGCAGCGGCGGCACGGCGTCGAGGTACGCCTCGACGTTGCGGGCGACCTCCGCCACGGCGTCGCCCCCGAACTTCTCGAGCACCGCGTCCGCCAGTGTGAGGGCGACCATCGCCTCCGCCACGACGGCGGCCGGCGGCACCGCACACACGTCGGAGCGCTGGTGGATCGCGTTCGTGGACTCCCCCGTCGCGACGTCGACCGTCGCGAGGGCGCGCGGGACCGTCGAGATCGGCTTCATGGCCGCCCGCACCCGGAGGACCTCCCCGTTGGAGACGCCGCCCTCGATGCCGCCGGCCCGGTTGGTCCGCCGCCGGATCAGGCCCGTGGCGGCGTCACGCTCGATCTCGTCGTGCGCCTGCGAGCCGCGGCGCGTCGCCGTGCGGAAGCCGTCGCCCACCTCGACGCCCTTGATGGCCTGGATGCCCATGAGCGTCGCTGCGAGGCGTGCATCCAGGCGCCGGTCGCCGTGCACGTACGTCCCGAGGCCCGTGGGCACGCCGTAGGCGAGGACCTCCACGACGCCGCCGAGGGTGTCCCCGGCCTTCTGGCACGCGTCGATCTCGCTCACCATCGCGTCCGAGCTGGCCGCGTGGAAGCAGCGCACCGGGTCCGCGTCGAGCGCCGCGGCGTCGTCGGGCGTCGGGAGCAGCGCGTCCTCCGGGACGGCGACGGGCCCGATGGCGACGACGTGCGACACGAGGCGGATGCCGACGGCCTGCTCGAGGAACTTGGCCGCGACGCAGCCCAGCGCGACGCGCGTGGCGGTCTCCCGTGCCGACGCCCGTTCGAGCACGGGCCGCGCGTCCTCGAAGCCGTACTTGCGCATGCCCACCAGGTCGGCGTGGCCGGGCCGGGGCCGGGTCAGCGGGCGGTTGCGGGCGATCTCCCGCGCGTCGCCCGTGCCCGCGTCGACCGTCAGCCGCTGCGGGTCCACCGGGTCCGCCGACATCACGTCGACCCACTTGGGCCACTCGCTGTTGGCGATCTCGATCGCAACCGGACCGCCCTGGGTCAGTCCGTGACGCACGCCGCCGAGAATGCGCACCTCGTCCTGCTCGAACTTCATCCGGGCACCGCGCCCGTACCCGAGCCGACGGCGCGCGAGGGCCACCTGGAGGTCCGCCGTCGTCACCGCGACGCCCGCGGGCATCCCCTCGAGGATCCCCGCGAGGGCCGGCCCGTGCGACTCCCCAGACGTCAGCCAGCGCAGCATGGCGTCATCCTCCCATGCAGCCCGGACGCACCTCGGCCCGCGTCCGGGCAACGGACGCGGGCCGACATGCGTGCCGGGGCTGCGGTCAGGGCGTGGCCTGAGCCTGGCTCGGGGTCAGCGGGACGAACGGGTTGACCGGGCTCGTCGGCAGAACGGGCTTCGGCGTCTCGCCGTCCTCGGGCAGGGCCGGCGCCGCGCTGTCGTTCAGCTCGCCGTCGTCGCGCAGGTCCGCGATCACCGGACCCGCGCCCACGGTGTCGAGCAGCACGTACACGTAGCCCGAGATGACGAGCTCGAGGTCGCCGTCGTTGAGCGCCGGGACGTCCGGCGTCTCCGGCTGCGTCGCCTGCCGCGTCGCCTGGACCTCGCCGACCATGAACAGACGGCCGTCGTGGTTCTGCATGTAGTCCAGGTAGGCCAGGGCGTTCTCGTACGTCCCGACAGCGGTCACGCGGACCGGGATCGCGACCAGCCCGGAGATCGCGGCCGGGTCGACCGCCGGCTGCTGCGGCTCGGCCGGCTGCTGGTTCGGGTCGTTCTGGGCCTGGGCGGCGTCCTCGGCCTGCTCGGCCGTGTCCTGCGCCTGGTCCACGGCTGTGCCGTCGTCGGTCGGCGCCGCACCCGTGTCCGTACCCGGGGCGGGAGCCGCCGGCGCGGGCTCCGTGGGCGCCGCCACGAAGGCAGGCGGACTGGGCGCGACCTCCTTCACGGTCAGCCCACGGGCCTCGGCGTCCTGGCGCAGCATGAGGGTGATCGCGTCGATGTCCGCGGTCGACGGCATCTGCGTCTCGATCTCCGCCAGCTGGTCGAGGTACTGGTCCATGTTGCGCGCCTTGGCGGACAGGTCGGCCACCTGGATCTCGAGGAGGTCGTTGCGCGACCTGGCCTCGTCCGCCAAGGCCAGCGTCTCGTCCACCTGCTCCGAGCGCGGGGAGTAGAGGAACATGTACGTCGCCGCGAGGATCGCGATGATGAGGACCGCGGTGCCGCCGATCCAGCCGGCGGAACGTGACTTGCCCATCACTCCTCCTCCTCGTCAGCCGCGTCGGCGTCGCCGGCGGCAGCGGCCTCGGCTGCTTCCGCGGCGAGCCGCGCCGGGTCGTAGCGCAGGGTGAACGCGTCCGAGGTCACCAGGACCGTGGCGTTCACGGTGTACATGGGCACCTCGTTGGTGGTGCCGAGAGAGGCCACCGTGTACCAGGGGTCGCTGAACCCGGGCACCGTCCACAGGGCGGTCATCCACGCCTCGACATCGGCGAGGGTGCTCGCCTGAGCGGTGAACGTGATGATGCTCACGCCCTGCACGGACAGTGCATCCGTGGCGCCCACCGGCGGCGTCACCGGCGTCGCCGTGACCACCTGGAGGTTCTCCACCCGGACTCCGGGCGGCGCGGTCGCAGCGATCGCGTCGAGGTAAGGCCTCCACAGGATCTCGCTGCCCATGCCGTAGCCGCGGGCCTGGATCGCCTGGTCGAGCGCGGCCATGACGATCGGCACGTGCGCGTACTCGGCCGCCTGCGCCTGGAGCTCCGCCGTGCGGTCCTCGGCCTCGGCGAGCTGGTTGTCGGCGTCGCCCTGATCGATGATCGTCTTGCCCACCATGCCCGCGGCGACGACGATCGCCAGGACGAGGGCGAGTGCGAGCCAGCGCTTGACCTTCGCCAGGCCACGGGAGGCTCTGACCTCCGGCGGCAGCAGGTTGACCTGGGCGAGCGGCGGTGCCTGGACCGCCGGTGGACGCGCGCTCATGCTGCAACTCCGTACGCGAGGCCGATCGGCATGACGAGGGTGGACGCCTGGCGGGCGAGCTGCTCGGCGTGCGCGGACTTGGCGACCCGCAAGCTCGCGAGGGGGTCACCGATCGTCACGGGCAGGCGGCTGGCACTCGACAGGTACTGCCCGAAGCCCGGCAGGTGCGCGCCGCCTCCGGTGAGCACGACGACGTCGATCCCGGCACCCGGGTGGTTACCGGCGTAGTACACGAAGGTGTTGCGCACAGCCTCGATCAAGGGCCGGACGACGCCGCTGATCGCCTCGGCCGCGGGTGCCAGGTCGGCGCCCACCGCGAACCCGATCCCGACCTCACGCTTGATGTTCTCGGCCTCGGGACCGGCGATGCCCATGGCCGCCGCGACGGCGTCCGTCGCGTTCTGTCCACCGCTCGGCAGGATGCGCACGAACTGCGGCATGCCGCCGGCCGCGATCACCACCTGGCTGATCCGCGCGCCGACGTCGACGACGGCGACCGTGCGGTTGGCAAGGTCTCCGCGGACGATGGCCCGGAGCATCGCGAACGGGTTCAGGTCCACGAGCTGGGGACGCAGCCCCGCACCCTCGACCGCCATGACGTTGGCCCGCACGGTGTCGCGGGTCGCGGCGACGAGCATCCCGTGCATCATCTTGCCCGTCGCGTTCTCCAGCTCGCCCGTCGGGTAGAAGTCCATGAGCGCCTCGTCCGTGGACATCGGCAACAGGTCCTGCACCTGGAACGCGAGCGAGTCGCGCAGCTGGGGCAGCGGCATCCACGGCAGGTCCAGCTCGCGGACGACGACGCGCTGGTTCCCCACGCCGATGTTGACGTCGCGTGTCGAGAACTTCGCGTCCGCCCAGAGCTTGCGCAGGGCGCCACTGACCGTCGCGGCGTCCTCCACCTCGCCGTCACGCACCGCGCCCGGCGGCAACGGCACCTCGCCGTACCGCACGAGGGTTGCCTGTGCGGACGCCCCGCGGCCCGACACCTGCAACTCCGCGGCACGCACGTGCGTGGTACCGATGTCCAGCCCGATCACACCAGCCTTGGCCACTGGTTGTCCCTTCTCCCCGACGCAGTGCTGCATCCGTTGGTGCTATCGGGCGACGGGAGTCAGGTCTTGAGCAGCAGGGTGGTACGGATCGTCACGAACCGGCTGTGACGGCGACGAGGTCGAGATAACCCGTCCAGAGCTGCTGGCCCACCGCGATACCGATGGCGGTGCCGAGCACCATCCACGGACCGAAAGGCACGCGCGTGCTCCGGCCGCCCCGCCCGGCGACGATCAGGGCGATCCCGTACAGGCCGCCGAGCAGGAAGGCGGCGAACCCGCCGACGACCAGCGCGCCCCAGCCGAGCCAGGCCATGCCCGCGCCCAGCACACCGGCGAGCTTGACGTCCCCGAAGCCCATGCCGCCCTGCTTGACGATCATCAGGAGGAAGTACACGGCCCAGAGCGCGGCGCCGCCGATCGCGGCCCGCAGCAGGGCCCCCCAGTCCCCCGTCACCCAGGACGCCGCACCGAGCGCGACGGCGAGCACCGGGTACGCCGGCAGCACGATCGGGTCGGGCAGGCGGTGGGTGTCCAGATCGATCAGGGCGAGGGCGAGCCCGATGGCAGCGAGGTACAGGTAGGCGGGGAGCTCCGGCGCCCACCCGATCCGGAGGGCCACGAGCGCGAAGAGCACGGCCGTCGTGGCCTCGACCACGGGGTACCGCGGGGAGATCGGTGCGGCGCAGTCGCGGCACCGCCCCCGCAGGAGCAACCACGACACGACCGGCACGTTGTCCCGCGCGCGGATCTCGTGCCCGCAGCGCGGGCACGCGCTCGGGGGGGACACCACCGACTCGCCGCGCGGCACACGCCAGACGACGACGTTGAGGAACGACCCGATCAGCGCACCGAGAACAGCAGCCGTCAGCCAGATCGGCAGCATCACCTACGCGGTGGTTTCCCGCTTGTACACGACGTCGACCGTGTAGCTGTCGGCCGTCGGCGACGAGCCGTCCAGGCCGATCACACCGGGGATCCCCATCGGCACGTAGTTGATGATCACGTTGTTCTTCAGCTCCGTCTTCCGGCCGTACACCTGCCCACGCACCGTGAGGTTGTTGGACATGTTGAGGTTGCACGGAGTGTAGAGGAACAGCGAGGTCGGGTTCTGCGTCGTCACCGTGACGCTGATGTTGATCTCGCTGGCGCCGCCGGCGCACTGGGCGACACCGTTCGGCGTCTGGTCCGGGACGAGGAGCCAGAGCCGGTGTGGCTGGCCGTCGCCGGACCGGATGTTCATCGTGTTCGTCAGGTTGAAGCCCTTGGCGAAGATCGCGACGTCGGAGTACAGGACGATGTCCATCTCACGCAGCTGCAGCACGCCGCAGTCCCAGGCGTTGTAGATGCGCGGGGTCGTCCGGCTCACGAGGGGGCCACCGATCCCGTAGTCGTGCCGGGACAGCTGGCCGCACTGGTTGGCCGTCGACGCGGGCTTGCGGAAGTTCGACCAGCTCGCCGCGGGAGTGTGGGCGCTGCCGCTGCCCGCGGCACCATCGGCGTTCCACTTGATCCAGGACGGATAGTCCTCGACGGTGAACCCGCTCCAGTCCGCGGGGCGGTAGAGCACCTCGGGCAGGCCGATCGGCTCGAGCGGCGGGATGTTCGACACGTTGGTGCGCGTGGCACCGTCGATGCGCGGCGCCGGGCTTCCCCAGGTCGTGATCGCGCCGCGGATCGTGAGGTCGCCACCGATCTTGACCCCGTTGGCGAGCGTCGCGGCGCCATTGCTCGACGTCACGTTTCCGGTCACCGAGTACAGCCCGCCGGAGGGGGCCTGGTTGATGACGAAGTTATCCCGAACCCAGACGTCCCCGAAGACCTGGCAGTCGTTGGAGAACGTGGCGCCGCCCTGCGGGACGAGGAGCCGGCCGTTCACCTTGCCGCCGGAGTTGCAGTCGACGCTGCCCGAGTCGATCCACACGTCGGCCGGGTTGTCCGGCGAGGTCGGGTTCGTGATCGAGGTGTTCGTCACCTGCGTGCCGGTCGCGGAGAACACCGCGGCGCCGTACGCGGGGGTGATGTGCGGAGTCATGACGATCTGGGACTCGACAACGCGCACCGGCTGGATGCCGACGCCGGTGCCACCGGTCGCCGTCGCGGTTGCGCGGATGACCGCGCGGGCCGGCAGCGCACTCAGCACGCCGTCGGTGCAGGTGAGCTCGGCGTTGGCGGCGTTGTAGTAGGTGACCGTCGCGCTGACGTCGGTGGTCGTGGGGGCCGTGTTGACGACCTGGACGCCGGTTGTCGGCCACTGGCAGGGGGTGTTCAGCTCGAGTTCGGCATAGAGGGCGTCGACCAGCCCCTCCGCCCCGTGCACCTCGACCGTGCGTACCCGGTCCCGCCCCGCGTCGCGCGAGACGACGATCGCCTGGGTGACCACGACCGTGGACAGGGCGATGACGATGACGGCGACCGCGACGGCGGCGACGAGCGCAGCGCCCTCGTCGGATCCCCGCGCAGCTGCGGTCCGCTCACGAACGGCCGCGATGAGCCTGAACATCGGTCGCCTCCTCAGGGCGCTGGCACCGGAGCGCACATGTCCGACGGGTAGCCGTAGACCGTGTTGCGTCCGGTGAGGACGGTCGTGACAGTGGAAGGAGCGCTGGAGGTGCGCTCTCCCTGAACACGAATGGTGACACGTACGGATTGCGCGGTGGTACCGCTGAGCGGGTCAACTTTGGTGAATGGTGTACCCGTGTCCGGGGCGACCACGTCGCGGGCGACGACGGACCACGTTTCCACGCGTCCGCCCGTCTGCCAGTTGGTGTCCCAGGACCGGTACTCGAGCTGGCCCTGCGCCTTGTCGACGTCGGGGAAGACCATCCGCCACTGCACGCATTTGCGGACGCCATTCGTCTGCGTGTAGACGCGCAGCGAGTAGCCCGCGGGAACACCCGAGTCGACCGGGTTCTCGAATGCCGGGTCGGAGATGACATTTCCGGACCTGACCTGCCGGTCGATCTGCATGATTCCGAGGCGGACCTCCTCGACCTGTCGGGCACGGGTCATGTTGTCCGCGGCCTGCTGGGAGATGCGGATCACGATGCCGGTGACCAGCGCCATGATGATGCTGAAGATCGCCATGGAGACCAGCAGCTCGGGCAGCGCGAAGCCGCCGTCGCGGCGCCGGTCACGGTCGTCGGAGCCTGCACGCGAGAACCTAGGCATTGGGTGCCGCCTTGAAGGAGGATGCCGAGCGCGGGGCGCCGAGGCTGGTCGCGACGGTGAAGGCCGACTCGCCCACCGACGTGGTGACGGTGTACGTCACCGTGATCGTGACGGCCGGCATGGTGGCCTCGATCGAGCACCCGTCCGCCCGACAGTCCGGGTCGGGGTTCGTCCGGACGATCGTGGCGGGCAGGATGTTGACGCTGCCCACCGCGCGGACGGTCGTGCCACCGGGGCCGGTGTACGTCACGGCGCCAAGGACGAGCGTCGTGTCCGTCGACGCCGTGAGCGCCTGGGTCCGGTACATGGTCCCGTCCCACCAGGCGATGCTTCCCGAGCGGGTGGCGATCGGCGCCGCCGTCAGCTGCTGCGTGCCGTACTGCGTCCGCGTCTCCGCCTGGTAGTTGGTGACGGTCACGAGCCCGCTGGGAGCCGCGCCCGCGTCCCACGCCACACCGCTGCCCGTCGTCACGGTGCCGACCGTGTGCTGGGCACCCGACGCCGCACAGCCCGTCCCGGTCAGAGAGCTGCACCCGGTGGTCGCGCTGCCGGGCGCGGTGACGTACCGGCCTGACCACGTGGTCGCGGTCCCCGCGTTCACCGTCGCGAGGTTGAGGGTCGCGGTGGGCAGGCCGAGGCTCGCGGACAGCGCGCCGCCGCCCGAGGTATCGCCGCGCGAGCAGGCGATCCCTGCGGCGGGGGTACCGCACCCGGCCGTCATGGCCGCCCGGGCCGTCGTCGAGACACCCGACGGGGCAACGATCGAGAGCGTCCCGTTGCCACCGCTGATGGACCGGCTCTGCGCTGTGCTCGTGGCCGTGAGGGCGGCCGGGTTCGGCGGGTAGGTCGACGAGACGTCGTTGGACGCGGACAGGTCGCTCACGGCGAACCCGCTCTCCGCGAGGGGCGTACCCACCCACTCGGCGACGAGACCGGCGCCGACCGCCTGGGAGTGCGTCGTCGTCGACTGCTCGGACGACAGGGCTGCACTCACCCCGGCGCGGGAGACCATCATCGCGTCGGTGTCACCGCCGGCCAGGATGGGCCACGGGCCGACATCCGCCGGGTCCGGGGAGGCGTTCAACGGTACGACCTGGGTACCGCTGACCGTGATGCTGGCGGGTCCGACCCCCGCCTCGGCGGTGTAGAACGCCTGGCAGGCGGCGAGGAACGGCTGGTTGTTCGTCCCCCCGCAGCCACCGCTCGGCGAGTACGCCGTCGACCGCGCGATGACCGTCATGAGCCGCCCGTCGCCGCGACGCTCCCAGCTGACGATGACGGTGAGGTTGATCGGCCCGGTCGCTGTCGCACCCTGGGTGACGTACGCGCGGACGGTGAAGCTGCGGCCCGGCGTCTCGAGGTCGGACGTCACGTGCACGTTGCTGCCGCCGGGCCACGCGAGCGGCGCCGCGTTGCCGTTCGTCACCTGGGTCGGCGACACCACGATGAGCTCGTCGATCGCCGGCGAGGTCGGCGGGCGGAGCCGACCGGAGGACACGTTCGGGTCCGTCGCGGCCGGGTAGAGGTTGCTGAGGCCCTTCTTCAGGGTGTCCCACGGCAGCGAGCGCAGCTGCTCGAGCGTCTCGTTCGCGATCGCGGACGCCTGCTGCCGCTCCTTGGCCTGGGCGATCGTCACCATCGCCCGGGTCTGGACGAGAGCGAGGGACGTGAGGATGACGGCGATGACGAACATGGCGACGAGGAGCTCGATCAGCGTGAAGCCGCCGTCGGACTCGCCGCGCATCCGCGCACGGACCTGGCGCCTCGCTCGTCCGACCATCTGCCCTCTCCCGTGTGCGTCTGGATATGTGCAGGTGCGGTGGGGCGGAGCCGGAGCCCGCCCCACCGCACCTGCGGGTACGTCAGATGGGTCAGCAGACGCCCGTCTTGCTCAGGCCGTTCTTGGCCGAGTAGGCGACCGCGCTGTTCGTGCCGCCGCTGTAGGGCAGCGTCACGCACCAGGCCTGCGAGTTGGTCTCGCCAGCAGCCGGGTTGAAGTCGATCGTCGGGGTCCAGGACGGGTCGGACGACTTGCCGACGTCGACGCTGTTGACCAGGTACCGGCCGCCGGTGTTGCCGACGGTGACGGTCGCGGTGGCGGCGGCGTCCACGTAGAACGTGGCGACCTCCTTGCCGAGGGTCGAGACGTCCGAGACGGCTGAGGAGTCCACGGCCTTCTTGCGCTGGTTCATGAAGATCGGGATCGCGATGGCCGCGAGAATGCCGATGATGATCATGACCACGAGGAGCTCGATCAGGGTGAAGCCCTGGTCCTTCTCCTGCATGGACTTGCGGATGCGAGCGATCATTGCTGAGCTCCTGAAGTCGAGTGCGAATGCTGTGGATGTCCAACTCAGTCCGGCCGCAGGGCCGGTTCAGAACTACTCCCGCAAGATCGTCCGCT
>JAEYXM010000116.1 GCA_023428465.1 Actinomycetes bacterium | reverse complement strand
CTCCGGCGACGAGCCTGCGGGCGCGCCCGCGGTCGACCCCGTCGGGCGCGAGCGGCGTCCCGTGGTCGGCGCCGCGCCACTCGCTGTACCGGACGGCGCCTGCGAGCGCGACGATCGCGTCCTCCGGCGTCGCGTACGCAGGCACGGTGCGCGTGGTGCCGTCCGGCGCCGACGCGGTGAGGGCGTCCGTGACGCCGCTGAGCCCGCGGATGCACGCGACCGTCGTGCGCCCCGAGGCCGCGGCCGCGCGCGCCACCGACCGCGCGACGGCGGGGTGCGGGTCCCCGAGCGGTGGCACGTGCAGCACCACGACGACGTCCGAGCCGGGCTCGGCGAACGCGCGCTCGAGGTCCGCGTCGAGGCGGGCCAGGCCCTCCGGGGTCGACTCGCCCGCGGACCCGATCGCGGCGCGGCCGGTCACCTCGAGGCCCGCCGACGTCGCGGCCTCCGCGGCGAGCGCCGCCATTGCGGCCGATCCGGCCAGCACGGTGACGCGGGCCCCGCGCGGCAGGGGCTGGTGGAGCAGGAGCTGGGCGACGTCGAGCAGCTGGTGCTGGCTCGTGACGCGGACGACCCCCGACTGCCGGAGCATCTCGTCGAGGGCCCGGCGCGGCACGTGCGTCTCGCGCAGGACGTGGCCCGCGGGCACCACGTGGCCCGAGCTCCCGGCCGTGACGACGACCACGGGCTTCGAGCTCGCCAGCCGCCGGGCCACCCGTGCGAACTTGCGCGGGTTGCCGATCGACTCCAGGTACATGGCGACGACGTCGGTCTCGGCGTCCTCGGTCCAGAACTGCATGAGGTCGTTGCCCGAGACGTCCGCGCGGTGCCCGGACGACACGAACGTCGACAGCCCGAGCCCGCGCCGGCGCGCGGAGGCGAGCAGCCCGACGGCGAGCGGCGCGGACTGGCAGAACAGACCCAGGCGCCCCGGCGTGGGCGGCTCGGCGGCGAGCGAGGCGTTGACCCCGCGGATGAACCCGTACGACCCCGGGCCCAGGACACGCGCCCCGATCCCGTGCGCGGCGCGCAGCAGCTCGCGCTGGGCCGCCACGCCGTCGGCGCCGGTCTCCGCGAAGCCGCTCGAGAGCACCACGACAGCGTGCGGCCGCAGCGCCGCGCAGGCGCGCACCGCGGCCGCGCACCGCTCGGCCGGGACGGCGAGCACCAGGAGGTCGACCGGGCCGGGCACGTCGGCGGGCTGCTCGTGCACCCGGGCCGGGGCCGGGGCGCGGTCCCAGCCGACGACGTCGACCACCGGAGCGTCGGCGGCGGCACCCGCGTCGGCGTCGGCCGTCGGGTCGGCGAGCCCGACGAGGTGGCGCACGACGGCGCAGCCCGCGCCGTGGTCGCGACCGCGGGGGTCCGTCAGCACCAGGATGCGGCGGGACTGCAGGAACGCGGCGACGCTGCGCGCCTCGGCGCTGTGCTCCCGGTCCGCCATGACCGCGAGCGAGCGCGCCGTCGGGTCGACGTCGAACGCGACCCAGACGATGCCGTCGTCGAGCTTGGCCTGCACCTGGTAACCGGCTTCGCGGAAGACGGCGAGCATCTTGCCGTTCTGCGGCAGCACCTCGGCGGTGAAGCGGCCGATGCCCCGCTCGCGCGCCGCGGCGGCGAGGTGCTCCAGGAGCACCGAGCCGAGCCCCCGCCCGTGGTGGGCGTCCGCGACGTTGAAGGCGACCTCTGCGGTCGTCGCCGTCGTGCGATCGAAGCGGGCCACCGCGATGATCTGCTCGCGCCCGTCGGCCTCGATGACCGCGACGAGCGCCACCCGGTCCTGGTGGTCGACGTTCGTGAACCGCACGAGCTCGGCCTCCGGGAGGCGCTCAAGCGGCGCGAAGAACCGGAAGTAGGTGGACCGCTGGGACTGGCCCAGGTGAAACGCCTGGAGCGCGTCGGCGTCCGACGCCCGGATGGGCCGCACGTGCGCAGTACCGCCATCGCGGAGCACGACGTCGGCCTCCCAGTGGTCCGGGTAGCCGGTGGGCCCGGTGGGCCCCGTGGGCCCCGTGGGGGCACCGGTGGTCACGTCGTCGTCCGCCACGACGCCAGGCTAACCGTGCAGCCGCCGGACGAGGCGTGGGCGCGTCGGTGGACTCCCCCGCCTGGCGCCCGGGGGACAATGGACCGTTCACCCCAGGAGGAGACCCTGCCGATGGCCCGCCGCCCCACCGGACCTGCCGACCCCACGCCCGTCGAGGAGACGATCGTCGACGTCGACGTCGCCACCGAGATGCAGGGCTCGTTCCTCGAGTACGCGTACTCCGTCATCTACTCGCGGGCCCTGCCCGACGCGCGGGACGGCCTCAAGCCGGTGCAGCGGCGGATCCTCTTCCAGATGGCCGACATGGGGCTGCGCCCCGACCGTGCGCACGTGAAGTCGGCGCGCGTCGTCGGCGAGGTCATGGGCAAGCTCCACCCGCACGGCGACAGCGCGATCTACGACGCGCTCGTCCGCCTCGCGCAGCCCTTCGCGCTCCGGCTCCCCCTGGTCGACGGGCACGGCAACTTCGGCTCGCTCGACGACGGCCCGGCCGCCGCCCGGTACACCGAGGCTCGGCTCGCGCCGGCGGCCATGGCGATGGTGGGCGACCTCGACGAGGACGTCGTCGACTTCGTGCCGAACTACGACAACAAGCTCACGCAGCCGTCGGTGCTGCCCGCGGCCATCCCGAACCTGCTGGTCAACGGCGCATCGGGCATCGCGGTCGGCATGGCGACCAACATGGCGCCGCACAACCTCGTCGAGGTCGTCGCCGCGGCGCGGCACCTCGTGGCGCACCCGGACGCGACGCTCGAGGACCTCGTGCGATTCGTGCCGGGACCCGACCTGCCCGGCGGCGGCAAGATCGTGGGCCTGGAGGGCGTCCGCGACGCCTATCGCACGGGCCGCGGCTCGTTCCGCACGCGCGCGACGGCGAAGATCGAGAACGTCACCGCCAAGCGCAAGGGCATCGTGGTCACGGAGCTGCCGTACATGGTGGGCCCCGAGAAGGTGATCGAGAAGATCAAGGAGGGTGTCCAGAGCAAGAAGCTCCAGGGCATCACCGCGGTCACGGACCTCACGGACCGCATGCACGGCATGCGGCTGGTCATCGAGGTGAAGTCGGGCTTCGTCCCCGAGGCGGTGCTCGAGCAGCTCTACAAGCACACGCCGATGGAGGACTCCTTCGGGATCAACAACGTCGCCCTCGTCGACGGGCAGCCCCTGACCCTCGGGCTGCGCGAGCTGCTCGTCGTGTGGGTGGACCACCGCCTCGACGTCGTGCGACGCCGCTCGGCGGACCGCCTGCGCCGGCGCCAGGAGCGGCTGCACCTGGTGGACGGCCTGCTCATCGCGATCCTCGACATCGACGAGGTCATCCAGGTCATCCGGGCCTCCGACACCGCCGACGTCGCACGCGAGCGCCTCATGCAGGTGTTCGACCTCTCCCAGCCGCAGTCGGACTACATCCTCGAGCTGCGGCTGCGCCGGCTCACCAAGTTCTCGCGCATCGAGCTCGAGCGCGAGGCCGAGCAGCTGCGCGCCGAGATCGCCGAGCTGCAGGAGATCCTGGGCTCCGACCAGCGCCTGCGGGCCGTCGTCAGCGAGGAGATGGCCGAGGTCGCCCGGACGTACGGGACCCCGCGCCGCACGATCCTCCTGGAGTCCGCCGGCGGTCCGGCGCCCACGGCCGCCGCCGCGCGCGCTGCCGCGACGCCCCTCGAGATCGCCGACACCCCCTGCTGGGCCCTCCTGTCCGGCACGGGCCTGCTGGCCCGCACGGCCGACGAGGCCGAGCCTGTCCGCGCCGGCCGTCGCGCCGCGCACGATGTCGTGGTGGCCGCGGTGCCGGCGACGACGCGCGGCGACGTCGGCGCGGTCACGTCGCGCGGGCGCATGGTGCGTCTGCCCATGCTCGACCTACCCGCCCTCCCTCCGACCGACGGCCCGCCGTCGTTGTCGGGCGGGGTTCCCGTGACCGAGGTGGTGGACCTCGAGCCGGGCGAGCGGATCGTCGGGCTCGCCCCGCTCGGGGCCGACGCACCGACGCTCGCCCTCGGCACCGCCGGCGGCGTCGTCAAGCGCGTCGCCCAGGAGGGCGCGCCCAGCCGCGACGCGTGGGAGGTCATCGGACTGCGCGACGGCGACGAGGTGGTCGGCTGCGCGAACGTCGGGGACACCGACGAGCTCGTGTTCCTCACGAGCGACGCACAGCTGCTGCACTTCGCGGCGTCGTCGGTCCGCCCCCAGGGGCGGCCCGCCGGCGGCATGGCGGGCGTGAAGCTCGCCGACGGGCAGCGGGTGATCTTCTTCGGCGCGGTGACGAGCCCCGACGACGCCGTCGTGGTCACCGTCGCCGGCTCCTCGGACGCGCTGCCGGGCACGCAGGCGGGCTCCGCGAAGGTCTCACCGTTCGACGTGTACCCCGGCAAGGGCCGCGCGACGGGCGGCGTGCGGGCGCACCGCTTCCTGCGGGGCGAGGACGCGCTCATCCTCGGCTGGGTGGGTACGGGCCCGGCGCGCGCGTCCGGGTCGGCGGGCCAGGCGATCGACCTGCCCGAGGTCGACCCGCGGCGCGACATGTCCGGGCGCGCCCTCCCCGCGCCGCTGCACACGATCGGCTGACGGCTGCCTCACCTCAGGACGGTGAGGTCCCGGTGGTCGACCCGCCAGCCGTCGTCGGTGAGCGTCACGCGGTACGCCATGCCGAGGCGGTACTCCTCCGGCGTGCCCTCGCGGTAGGTCTCGACGACCTCCACCTGCGCGGTGTCGACGTCGATCCGAGCGACGCTCTCCACCCGCACGCGCACGGGCCGGAGGGTGGCGTACTCCGCCGCCTCGGCAGCGAAGTCCTCGCACGTCGCCGCCCCGAGGTAGAGGTCCTCGCGGAAGAACTCGGTGGTCGTCGCGGCGTACGCCTCGCAGGAGCCGTCCGCCCGGGCGGCGAAGAGGGCGTGGACGGCGTCCTCAGGCTCCGCGGACCCGGCCGGTCCGTCGTCGCCGGCACGCCCGACGGCGAGGACCGCTCCGACGACGAGGACGGCCCCCGCCACAGCGAGGACCACCCGGCGCCGTCCCACGACCATGATCGTCAGGCTATCGGCGCCCGCCTCGTACGGTGTGCTGCGCGGCGGTCAGATCTCCACGCTGTACATGACGTACCCGTGCTCCGGGACGTACCCGAGGCGTTCGTAGAGGCCCACGGCGCCCGTCGGGTTCGCCGTGTCCACGCGGAGGTTGGCGTTGTCCATCCCGTCCGCCCGGTACGCCGTCATCGCGGCGACGAGGAGAGCGGTCCCGAGCCCGCGGCCCCGCCACGGGCGGCGAACGCCGAGCACGTCCGTGAAGCCGCACGAGTAGCCGAGGACAGGCCAGTCCTGCGGGTAGCGGCCCGACACGACGTAGCCGGCGACCTCGCCGGCGTCGGTGACCGCGACGAAGCTCCACGCCGGGGCGAAGTGAGCGTCGTGGTGCTCCCACGCCTCGGACGTCAGCGGCTCGGAGCCCCAGTGGTCGCCGAACGTCTCGTTGTGCGCCAGGCGTACGGCCTCGCTGCGGGCCTCCTCCCAGCCGACGACACGCAGGCCGTCCGGCACACGGGCCTCCGGTAGCGGGGTCGCCAGGTCCCGGCGCATCGTCGTGTACCAGCGGATCGGGCTGAAGCCCGCCGCCGCGTACAGGCGCCGCTGGTCGCGCGCAGCCTCGTCGACCATGACCGCGAGCCGCCCGGGCAGGTCACCCTCGATCTCGGCGAGCTTCTGCCGGCCGCGCCCCTCCATCCACGCAAGAACCGCGCGCCCGATGCCGCGTCCCCGCCACGTCGGGTGCACCGAGCCGCGGAGCACCGCGCGCACCGTCCCCGCGCCGGGGCGCACCTCGACGAGCGCGTACGCGCGCAGCCGGCCACGGTCGTCGAAGCCGCCGAGGCTGTCCTTCGTCAGGTCGATCCCGGGGACGGTCACCATCTCGAGGACCTCGTCCGGCGAGACCCGCTCATGCGCGGCGTCGTGCTGCGCGACGACCTCCGCCAGCTCGTGCAGGGCCTCCGCGTCGCGCACCTGCAGCGCCCGCCAGGTGAGCTCCAGGTGGGCCGGTGGGACGTCGAGCGCCGCCGGGGCGTCCGCACGTACCGCCAGGGGCTCCCTCGAACTCACGGGACCAACCTAACCAACTCGACGCCGGTCCCCGAACCCGGGCCCGTCGGCCGGGTGCCGGCCCGGGCTGCGGTCGCGGTCAGGCCCGGCTCCCGTCGGGTCCCGCCCGGCCTCACGCGTCGATGCGCGCGCGGTCCAGCTCGGCGGCACCGGCGACGATGAAGTCACGGCGCGGCCCGACGTCGGACCCCATGAGCAGCTCGAAGACGGCCTCCGCGGCGGCCGCGTCGGTCGCCCGGACCCGACGCAACGTGCGGTGCCGCGGGTCCATCGTCGTCTCCGCGAGCTGGTCGGCGTCCATCTCGCCGAGACCCTTGTAGCGCTGGATGTCGTCCTTGTAGCGCTTCCCCGCCTTCTGCAAGCGCTTGAGCGTGGTCGCCAGCTCGGCCTCGGAGTACGTGTAGACGTACTCGTTCTTCTTGCCGCCGCCGCCGATCACCTCGATCCGGTGCAGCGGCGGGACCGCCGCGTACACGCGGCCCTCGTCGATCATCGGTCGCATGTAGCGGTAGAAGAGCGTGAGCAGGAGCGTGCGGATGTGGGCACCGTCGACGTCGGCGTCGGTCATCAGGACGACCTTGCCGTACCGCGCCTGCTCGATGTCGAACGTGCGCCCGGAACCCGCTCCGACGACCTGGATGATCGCCGCGCACTCCGCGTTGCGCAACATGTCGGAGACCGAGGCCTTCTGGACGTTGAGGATCTTGCCGCGGATGGGCAGCAGGGCCTGGAAGTCCGACTGCCGGGCGAGCTTGGCGGTGCCGAGCGCGCTGTCGCCCTCGACGATGAACAGCTCGCTGCGGTCGACGTCGTCGCTTCGGCAGTCCGCGAGCTTCGACGGCAGCGCCGAGGTCTCGAGCGCGTTCTTGCGGCGCGAGATCTCCTTCTGCTTGCGCGCGGACAGGCGGGCGCGCATCTCCGCGACCACCTTGTCCAGCAGCAGGGCGGCCTGCGCCTTGTGGTCACGCTTGGTGGACGTCAGCAGCGTCGTCAGCTCGGACTCGACGACCCGCGCGACGATCCCGCGCACCGGCCCGGTGCCGAGCACCTCCTTCGTCTGGCCCTCGAACTGCGGCTCGGCGAGGCGGACCGTCAGGACGGCGGTGAGGCCCGCCATGACGTCGTCCTTCTCGATGCGCTCGGCCGCGTCCTTGGTCGAGACCTTCAGGCGGCGGGAGTTCGTCTCGACCTGCTTACGCAGCGTCTTCACGAGCGACTGCTCGAAGCCCTGCAGGTGGGTGCCGCCCTTGGGGGTGGCGATGATGTTGACGAAGGTGCGGATCTCGGTCTCGTAGCCGGTCCCCCAGCGCAGCGCGACGTCCACCTCGCACGTGCGTTCCACCTCCTGGGACGTGAGGTGGCCACGGCCGTCGAGCATCGGCACGGTCTCGGTGAACGTGCCCGAGCCTCGCAGCCGCCACACGTCCGTCAGCGGCGCGTCGGGTGCGAGGAACTCGACGAAGTCCACCGTGCCGCCGTGATGCTGGAACGTCTCCTCGTGGGGGCCGTCGGCGCCCGGCGTGCCCGGCATGCCCCGCTCGTCGCGGACGCGGATCGTCAGGCCGGGGACGAGGAAGGTCGTCTGGCGAACGCGCGAGACGAGCTCGTCGTAGGAGAAGTTCGCGCTCGCCGGGAAGATCTGCCGGTCCGCCCAGTAGCGCACGCGGGTGCCCGTGACACCCTTGGCGACCTTGCCCTCCGTCAGGAGCTCGGAGGCGTCGACGAACGGCGTGAACGGCGTGTCCGGGCTCGGCGTGGCGCCGTCGGCGAAGCGGCCGGGCTCGCCCCGGTGGAACGACATGCGGTGCGTGCGACCCCCGCGGTCCACCGCGACGTCGAGCCGCGCGGACAGGGCGTTCACGACGCTCGCGCCGACGCCGTGCAGACCACCCGAGGCGGTGTAGGAGCCACCACCGAACTTGCCGCCGGCGTGCAGCTTGGTGAAGACGACCTCGACGCCCGTGAGGCCCGTCTTGGGCTCGATGTCGACGGGGATCCCGCGGCCGTTGTCGCGGACCTCGACCGAGGCGTCGGCGTGCAGCACGACGTCGATGTGGTTGCAGTGACCGGCGAGCGCCTCGTCGACCGCGTTGTCGATGATCTCCCACATGCAGTGCATGAGGCCGCGCGAGTCCGTCGTCCCGATGTACATCCCGGGGCGCTTGCGGACCGCCTCGAGACCCTCGAGCACCGACAGATGGCGCGCGGTGTAGCTGGACTCCGACAACGTGCTCGTCACCCCTTGAGGGTAGTTGACCCCGGCGACAGGCCAGGGAAGGCGCTCCGCGAGGCTACGCGGACAGCGAACCGGGGCCTCTCGATGCGACCGCTGCGGGCGGTCGATGGTTCTATGGAGCCATGACCACGACGACCCCGACACCGCTGACCGCAGCAGACCGCTGCGACCGCTGCGGCGCGCAGGCATACGTGCGTGTGGTGCTCACGAGCGGTGACCTGCTGTTCTGCGCCCACCACGCCCGCCGCCACGCCGAGGCCTTCACGGACGTCGCCGTGCGCATCCAGGACGAGACCGAGCGCCTCCACGAGGAGCACGGCGCCGCCGTCCGGTGACACCATCGTCAGGGTCCGGCCGGGTGAACCGGCCGGACCCTGTCATGTCCGGCGGCCCTGCGCCGGCCCCGGCCCCGCGGAGGGAGTGAGCCCGTGGACCTCGTCGTCGTCGGCGTCGGTGTGGCCGTGCTCGTCGGCCTCGTCGGGATCGTCGTCCCCGTGCTGCCCGGGTCGGTCGTCATCGCGGCGGCCGTCCTCGTGTGGGCGGTCGACAAGGGCGGCGCCGCGTGGGCGGTCCTCGCCGCGGTGGTCGTCCTCCTGGCCGCCGGCTGGTCCGCGAGCTACCTGGTCCCCGGCCGCCGCGTCGCAGCATCGGGGGTGCCGCGGTCCACCCTCGTCGTCGCCGGACTCTGCGGCCTCGTCGGGTTCTTCGTGCTCCCCGTCGCGGGGTTGTTCATCTTCTTCCCCGCCGGCCTGTACCTCATGGAGTACCGCCGCCTGAAGGACTCGACGGCGGCCTGGGCGTCCGCATGGCTCGCGATCCGGATGACCGCACTCGGCCTGCTCATCGAGCTCGCGCTCGGCCTCGCGGCCGCGGCGACCTGGCTCGTGGCGGTCCTGCTCGGCGTCGGGAGCTGACCCTCCCCCGCCCACGCGCGCGGCAGGAGTCACCCGTCCGAGTTGTCAAGGACCCACTCCAGTCGGCCGATGAGCAAGGTGAGTGCATCCCCCGATCACCGGAGCCGACATGTTCACCCGCACGGTCGCCGTGCTCGCCGTCGCGCTCGCGCTGGCGGGGTGCGACCTGGTGGCGGGTGGCCAGGCGAGCCCGACGCCCCTCGCCGAGCACGTCGTCGAGCCGCAGGACGTCCCCGAGACGGCGATCGCGACGATCGAGCCGTCCGCCACGGCGACCGAGGTCGCTGCGGCCCGCACCCTGTACGACGAGTACGGCTCGGCCTACGACGAGCTGTACGCCGCGATGGAGCCGTCCGACGCGCTCATCGACGCCTGGAACTCGGCGAGGCTCGACGAGGACTGGGTGGCTGTGCGCGAGGTCTCCGGCCGGCTCGCCGACGCCCTGCGCGAGCTGCAGACCGCGGTCCTCGCGATGGACTGGCCGTCGGACGCGGCGGAGCCCGCGCAGAAGTTCGCGGCCGCTCTGGACGCCGAGATCTCCTGGTACGCCTACGTGTCGGTCGCCCGCGACGTGCCCGAGACCATCGAGGCCCTGGAGCGTCCGTGGAGCGACGACGCGGTCTCCGCGGCCGGCGCGCTGTGGACCGTCCTGGAGGCGGGCCTCGGCCTCGAGTGAGACCGACGCACCGCCCGGGACCGACGCCGCGCCCCGGCCGTCAGTCCAGGTAGTCCCGCAGGACCTGCGAACGGCTGGGGTGGCGCAGCTTCGACATGGTCTTGGACTCGATCTGGCGGATCCGCTCACGGGTCACGCCGTAGACCTTGCCGATCTCGTCGAGCGTCTTCGGCTGGCCGTCGGTCAGGCCGAAGCGCATCGAGACGACGCCGGCCTCGCGCTCCGAGAGAGTGTCGAGGACCTGGTGCAGCTGCTCCTGCAGGAGCGTGAAGCTCACCGCGTCCGCGGGGACGACAGCCTCGGAGTCCTCGATGAGGTCCCCGAACTCGCTGTCACCGTCCTCGCCCAGCGGCGTGTGCAGGGAGATCGGCTCGCGGCCGTACTTCTGGACCTCGACGACCTTCTCGGGGGTCATGTCGAGCTCCTTGGCGAGCTCCTCCGGCGTGGGCTCGCGGCCCAGGTCCTGGAGCATCTGCCGCTGGACGCGCGCGAGCTTGTTGATGACCTCGACCATGTGCACCGGGATGCGGATGGTGCGCGCCTGGTCGGCCATCGCACGCGTGATGGCCTGACGGATCCACCACGTCGCGTAGGTCGAGAACTTGTAGCCCTTGG
>JAEYXM010000089.1 GCA_023428465.1 Actinomycetes bacterium | reverse complement strand
GAGCGCGTCGGCAGGATCGCCGCGACCAGGAACAACGCGCCCAGGGTGAGCGCACCGGCGAGGTCGGCGAGCGCCGTCGTCGTCGGCAGGCCCCAGCGGACGAGCTCGCCC
Organism: Actinomycetes bacterium; assembly: GCA_023428465.1. GTDB lineage: Bacteria > Actinomycetota > Actinomycetes > Actinomycetales > Cellulomonadaceae > Actinotalea. The sequence continues at coordinate 2,901 of JAEYXM010000089.1, read as the reverse complement.
GGGTCGCCGAGCAGCGGCGCCTCGGCGGAGCCCGCGAGCGCGAGCGCGACCAGCGTCGTGGCGACGGCCGTCGCCCCGAGGACCACGCCCGTCGACCAGCGGGACGACGTGCGGGCGGCGTCGGGCGCATCCGTCACGGCGCCAGCGTACGGCCGCTGTGCGGGCGGTCGCGGCGGCCCATCGTCAAGGGCGAGGATTCTGACGGATTCCGGTGGAGCTCCTCCCGGCGGGCCGGGGCGTCAGGCGAACCGGCGCGTCACCGCCGGAGCATGCGGTTGATGGAGTTACGAAGCCGCCACGTCCGGGTCGTGGTGATCGCCTGGATGAGGGCCTCACGCTCGGCCAGCTCCTGGCTGACGCGCTCGGCCTCCCGGGCACCCTCCTCGCGCTCGGCGAGCTCCCGGCGCAGACGCTCGACCTCCAAGGCCGCTTCCTCGCGGGCGGCCGCGACCTCCGCATGGGCCGCCTCCACGGCGGCCCGGGCCGGGTCCTGGTCGATCGTCGAGGAGTTCGTCACGATCGGCAGCTCGTCGGGCCACGTGCGGGCCAGGACCGACTCGCTGCGGTGGTAGCTGTCGTCGAGCCCTGAGAGCAGCGAGTTGTGGTGGCACGGCAGGTCCAGCACGGCCACCTCGAGGCCCTGCGCGTGGGCCTGCAGAGCCAGGTCGGTGCCGTAGAGGTGCCAGCCGAGCCTCGGATCGAACCGGAGTGGCGTGTCGCGGGGGACGACGAGCAGCATCTCGTCGAGGCCGTCGACCCGAGCCGGCAGGGGGACGTCCTGGGCCAGGAGGTGGTCCCGGTCGACGACGTGGCCCACATGGACGCGGCCGCCCTCGCGGTACCGGACCCCGAAGGCGCCGGCGACGGCGACGGGCCCCGCCTCCTCGGCGCGCGCCCACTGGGCGGTGAGCTGCGCGGGCCACCAGGACGGGAGGTAGACGTCCTGGTGGACGAGCACCACGAGATCGTTCTTCGCTTCTCGGATACCCCGGTTCAGGCCCTCGGCCGCGCTGCCCATCCCTTCGTACAGCAGGACCTCGTGCGGGCTGCCGGGCCCGAGGCAGGGCGAGGCGAGCAGGTTGCTCTGCAGCTGCTCCGGGTCGTTGGTGCAGGCCACGAAGGTGATGGGCCGCGCCGGTCCGTCGGCGATCGCCACGGCAGTGGCCGTGACGACGTACTGGTACGCGTTGAGGTGCTTGGCCGCCTGCGGCTGCCCGACACGGAGGAGGTCGAGCATCGGCTGAGCGGCGGCGACGACGTGGTCGCGGCCGCGGATCTCGATGATGTCCGCGATGTCGGGGGCGAACCCGGCCTCGAGCAGCACCTTCATGATCGTGGCGTACGTGTAGAAGCGCACGTGCGTGGTGTCGAGGAGCCCCGCCGGCTGGTACTGCAGGTCGCCCCGGACGAGCTGCAGCAGCACCGAGTGGTGGGCGATGTTCGGGATGGAGCAGGCGATGGACCCGCCGGGCGCGAGCCACGACCGCGCGGCACGCAGCAGCGGCAGCGGGTCGCGGAGGTGCTCGAGGACGTCGCCGAACACCACGCAGTCCACCGAGCCCGGGTCGATCACCGGCAGGTCCACCTCGAGGTCCACCTCCAGGACGGCGTCCAGCCGCTGCCGGGCGATGGCCGCCGCATGAGGGTCCCGCTCGACACCGATGACCGAGCGATCGGTGCGGTCCCGTTTCAGCGCCTCCCCGAGGCGACCGTTGGCGCAGCCCACCTCGACGATCGTCCGGGCGGCGTCCGGCACCACGGCGAGGAGGTGCTCGTTGAGGCCCTCGTAGTAGTGGCCGCGCTCATCCGGCCGTGCCTGGGTTCCCACCGCGCGAGCGTAGCGGCGGTGGCGCCGTGACCGCCCGGATCAGCCCCGGCCCACCCCGGATCAGCCCCGGATCAGCCCCGGATCAGCCCCAGATGAGGCCGTACGCCGGGTCCTCGAGGACGCGCGCGACGTCGGCGAGGACCCGCGAGCCCAGGCCGCCGTCGACCAGGCGGTGGTCGAACGACAGGGCGAGCTGGGTCACGTGGCGCACCTTGACCTTGCCCTTGTGCACCCACGGCTGCTCACGGATCGCGCCGAACGCGAGGATCGCGGACTCGCCGGGGTTGAGGATCGGCGTGCCGGTGTCGATGCCGAACACGCCGACGTTGGTGATCGTGATCGTGCCGTCGGCCATGTCGGCGGGTGTCGTCTGGCCGGCGCGCGCCTTCGCGGTGAGGTCGGCGAGCGCGAGCGCGAGGTCGTGCAGGCCGAGGCGGTGCGCGTCCTTGACGTTCGGGACGATGAGGCCGCGCGGCGTCTGGGCCGCGATCCCCAGGTTCACGTAGTGCTTGTAGACGATCTCCTGCTCCTCGTCGCGCCAGGAGGCGTTGACCTCCGGGTGGCGCCGCACCGCGAGGAGCAGAGCCTTCGCGGCGATGAGCAGGGGCGTCACGCGCACGTCGGCGAAGTCGCGGTCCGCCCGCAGGCGCTCGACCAGGTGCATCGTCTTGGTCACGTCGACCGTGTGGAAGACGGACACGTGCGGCGCCGTGAACGCCGACGCGACCATCGCCTCCGCGGTGCGCTTGCGCACCGACTTCACCGGGACGCGCGTCGAGCGGCCGTCGTCGGACACCGTGCCCGACGCCAGCCACGGCTGGTCGTCCGACGCGTACGTCGCGAGCGTCCGCGGCTCGTTGCTCTTCGAGCGCGCGAGGACGTCCTCGCGGGTCACGATGCCGCCGGGCCCCGTCGGGGTGACGGTCGCGAGGTCCACGCCGAGGTCCTTGGCGAGCTTGCGCACGGGCGGCTTGGCGAGGACGGGCGACGTCGGGCCGGGGGCCGCCGCAGCGGCGGGCACGATGCCGAGCGGACGCGTGCCGGCGGGCAGGGCCGCGCGCGCGGCCGGGGTC
>JAEYXM010000025.1 GCA_023428465.1 Actinomycetes bacterium | reverse complement strand
GAGACGTCGACGTGCTGCCAGAACATCGCGACCGAGCACGCCATGGCCGAGAAGCTCATGGTCGACTCGGTCGTCATGTGGGCGCGGGACTACAAGGTCGACGGCTTCCGCTTCGACCTCATGGGTCACCACTCGCGCGAGTCGATGCTTGCGGTCCGGGAGGCGCTCGACGCGCTCGACAGGCGCCACGACGGCGTCGACGGGTCGAAGGTGTACCTGTACGGCGAGGGCTGGAACTTCGGCGAGGTCGCCGACAACCGGCTCTTCACGCAGGCGACGCAGGGGCAGCTGGACGGGACGGGCATCGGGACGTTCAGCGACCGTCTGCGCGACGCCGTCCGAGGCGGTGGCCCGTTCGACGAGGACCCGCGGATCCAGGGCTTCGGCTCCGGGGCGTTCGTCGACCCGAACGGGGCACCGGTGAACGGGGACGCCGCGGCGCAGCTCGCGCGGGCGCAGCACCAGGCGGACCTGGTCCGGCTGGGCCTGGTCGCCAACCTCGAGGACTACGCGTTCCTGACGAGCGCGGGGGTCGTGCAGACGGGCGCCGAGCTCGACTACAACGGCCAGCCCGCCGGCTACGCGACGTCCCCGGAGGAGGTCATCACCTACGTCGACGCGCACGACAACGAGACGCTGTTCGACGCCCTGACGCTCAAGCTGCCCCCGGACACCCCGATGGCGGACCGCGTCCGGATGAACACGTTGTCGCTCGCGACGACGGCCCTGTCCCAGTCGCCGTCGTTCTGGCACGCGGGGGCGGACCTGCTGCGCAGCAAGTCCCTCGACCGGAACAGCTACAACTCCGGTGACTGGTTCAACGTCCTCGACTGGACGGGCGAGGAGAACGGGTTCGGCCGTGGCCTGCCGCCCGCGGCGGACAACCAGGCCAAGTGGCCTTACCAGCAGCCGTTGCTGGCCGACCCGGCGCTCCGCCCGACGGCCGCCGACGTGGCAGCCGCCTCGGCGGCCGCGCAGGACCTGCTCGAGCTGAGGTTCTCCACCGATCTGTTCCGCCTCGGCGACGCCGCGCTCATCGAGCAGAAGGTGTCGTTCCCGGGCAGCGGGCCGGACGCCCAGCCCGGCGTCATCGCGATGCTCATCGACGACACGGTGGGCCGCGACGTCGATCGCAGGTACGACGGCGTGCTCGTCGTGTTCAACGCGACGCCCGAGCCGGTGTCCGTGACGGTCGCGGACCTCGTCGGCGACGGGTACCGGCTCTCACCGGTGCTCGCCACCGGCAGCGACCCGGTCGTGCGCGGCACCACCTGGGACGCCGCCACGGGCACCGTGAGCGTTCCGGCTTGGACGGTCACCGTGCTGGTCGACGACCGGGGCCACGGTGGTCCGGGTCATGGTGGTCCCGGTCATGGTGGTCCGGGTCACGGTGGCGGCCCTGGGCACGGCGGTCCGGGTCACCCCGGGCCCGGTCACCCGGGCCCGCGCCCCTGCTGATGCAGGAATGACCAGAGGGCCGGCCCCGGGGGACATCGTCCCCGGGCCGGCCCTCCGGCGTTACAGGCGGTGCTGCGTCAGGTCAGGCGACCGAGCAGTCCACCGACGGCCACGTCCAGTTGCCACCGTGCTGGACGGTGAACCCGTAGGACGTCGACTGGCCCGGGGCCAGGTAGCCGTTCCCGGCCGGCGTGGTGACCATCCAGTACTGGTTGGGCCACGAGGACGAGCCGCTCCACGTCGCGATGACGCGCTGCGGGTACTGCAGGACGACGCTCGAGCTCCAGCTCGTGATGGGCGCCGAGCCGGTGTTCGTGATCGTCACCGTGCCGTTGAAGCGGTCGTTCCACTTCTGGCCCTCGGAGTACGTCGCCGAGCACGAGCGGGTGCCGTTGTTGTTGCCGTTCCCGTTCCCGGGGTCGGTGCCAGGGTCGGTGCCCGGGTCGGTGCCGGGGTCGGTGCCGGGGTTCGACCCGTTGCCCGGCGTCGCCGGGACACCGCTGCCCGAGTTCAGCTGGTTGAGGACCGAGGTGTACGCGGCCTTCTTGTTGCCCGAGTTGTCGAACAGCAGCGGGGTGCCGCTGGCGCGCCACGAGTCGGAGTCACGCACGCCCCACACCGTGATGCCGGTGCAGCGGGCGACGGCCATGCAGGCCTGCACGACGCCGGCGTACTGCTGCGCCTGCGAGGAGCCGGAGCCCTCGATGTCGAGCTCGGTGATCTGCACGTCGACGCCGAGGTCGGCGAAGTTCTGCAGGGTGGTGTGGTAGTTCGACGGCACCGGGTTGCCCGAGTTGAAGTGGGCCTGGAAGCCGACGCAGTCGATCGGGACGCCACGCGCCTTGAAGTCGCGGACCATGTTGTACACGGCCTGCGTCTTCGCGTGCGACCAGTTGTCGATGTTGTAGTCGTTGTAGCAGAGGATCGCGTTCGGGTCGGCGGCGCGGGCGGCGCGGAACGCAGCCTCGATCCAGTCGTTGCCCGTGCGCTGCAGGTTGGAGTCACGACGCGCGCCGGAGCTGCCGTCGGCGAAGGCCTCGTTGACGACGTCCCACGCGTAGATCTGGCCCTTGTAATGGGTCGCGACCTGCGTGACGTGGTTGAGCATCGCGTTGCGCAGCTGGGTGCCGGACATGTTCTGCATCCAGCCGGGCTGCTGGGAGTGCCACGCGAGCGCGTGCCCACGCACCTGCATGCCGTTCTGCCGGGCCCAGGAGACGAGCCGGTCGCCGGTGCTGTAGTTGAACTGGCCCTGGTTGGGCTCGAGGGCGTCCATCTTCATCTCGTTCTCGGCCGTGACCATGTTGAACTCACGGGCGGCGATGGACGAGTAGGTGCCGTCGCTGTTGAGCCGGTTCACGGCGATGGCCGTGCCGAAGTACCGGTTGCTCTCGGCGGCGGCGGTGTCGAGCTGCGACCCGGCGGCGGCGGCCGGGAGCGTCCCGGCGGCAACGGCGAGCAGGGTGCCGATCGCGATCGCCTGGAAGGCCTGGCGCCTGCGCGGTCGGGCTGTTCGGAGTGAGTGCAAGGAGAACCCCCAAGGGTGTGTGTCCCGACGCCGGCGATGCTGGCCGCGGGCGCCGTGAGCCGCTGCTCTGCGGCCCGCGGGTCATCGTTTCCACAACGTTGTAGGGGGTCAATGGGGTCCGTGGCTTTCGAGAACTTTCGCGCAACGCTGTCCCGCACGAGACGTCGGACGACTGCTGGAGCGCTCCAGCGTTCCCGCACGGGACGCCATACCTAAACGATTCATGCGAAAGTGGACACGCTCCCTTTCGGTCTCCGGCAGCGAAGTTTTCGATGATCGGCTGCTGAACTGCTTGTTCACCATTCGGACGCTTTGCGTGCGGAGCGGACCGGACGCCCGCGCGTCGCGACCCCGGACGCGCCCCGGGTCTGAGGTGGGCGGGGTGGTTCGCGCTATCCTCTGGCGTGCCCAAGGACCGGGTTCCCCCTGGCTCGCAGACATCCCTGCGAGAGGCGAACCGGTCGCGCGTTCTGACGGTCGTGCAGCAGCGCGGGTCCATCACGCAGGTCGAGCTGGCCTCGGTCACCGGGCTGTCCGCCGCGACGATCTCGAACATCGTCAAGGAGCTCACGGTCGCGGGCGTCCTGGCGACGACGCCGACGTCGCGCAGCGGCCGCCGGGCCCAGCTCGTCACGCTCGCGCGGAACCTGGGCCTGGTCGCGGGCATCCACTTCGCCGAGCGCTCTCTGCGGGCGATGCTCGCCGACGTCACGCAGCGGGTCATCGCCGAGCAGCGGATGCCGCTGCCGCCGGACCACCGCGCCGACACCGGGCTCGACCGCGCGGCCCTGCTCATCGAGGAGATGGTCGAGTCGGTGGGCGCCGACCGGTCGGAGATCCTCGCGATCGGCGTCGGGCTGCCCGCCCCCGTGGACGGTGAGACGGGCATGGTCTCGGCGACCGGCGTCCTGCGCGGGTGGGACTGGGTCCCGGTCGCGCACGTCCTGGGCGAGCGCATGGGCGTGCCCGTGCGCGTGGAGAACGACGCGAACCTCGGTGCGCTCGCCGAGATCCGCCTCGGCGCCGCCAAGGGGCTTCGCGACGTCATCTACCTGCGCGCCTCCTACGGCATCGGGCTGGGCCTCGTGATGGACGGCCGGGTCGTGCACGGCCGGCACGGCATGGCGGGCGAGCTCGGCCACGTCGTCGTCGAGCGCGACGGCGTCGCGTGCCGCTGCGGGCGCCGCGGCTGCCTCGAGACGGTCGTGGGGGCGGGCGCCTTGCTCTCGGCGGTGCCTCCCGAGCACGGGCACCTCGCGCTGCGCGACGTCGTCGTGCGGGCGCGCGACGACGACCCCGTGCTGGCGGGTCTCATGGCCCAGGCGGGCGAGGACCTGGGGCGCGCGCTCGCGGCCGTGACCACGCTCCTCGACCCGGAGATGGTGGTCGTGGGCGGCGAGCTCGCGCGCGCGGGCGCCGTCCTGCTCGACCCGCTCCGCGCGGCGCTCCAGACGCACACCCTGCGGGGGACGGCGGGTCCGGTCGCTGTCGAGGCGGGGCAGCTCGGCGAGCAGGCGGAGGCGCGGGGCGCTGTCGCGATGGCGGTCGAGGCGTCGCGCGTCGTCGTGCCGGAGGTGGTGGGCGCATGACCGCTCCCAGGAGGCGCACGCGCCGCGCCGCGCTGCGCCGCGCGTCGGTGACCGTCGTCGTCGCCGTGGGCCTGCTCGCCCCGGCCGCGTGCGTGCCCGGTGCGCCGCCGCCCGTGGCGCCGGGGGAGATCATCGCCCTGCTGCTGCCCGAGGCGAAGACGTCCCGCTACGAGACGATCGACCGGCCGGAGTTCGTCGAGCTCGTCGAGGAGACGTGCCCGGACTGCGAGGTCATCTACGCCAACGCCGGGCAGGACGCCGCGCGCCAGCAGGCGCAGGCGGAGTCCGCGCTGTCGCAGGGCGCGAGCGTGCTGGTGCTCGACGCGGTGGACTCGGTCGCGGCCCGCGGCATCGTCGAGGCGGCGAACGCCCGCGGCGTGCAGGTCATCGCGTACGACCGCTTCATCTCCCAGGTGCCGCTGGCGTACTTCGTCGCGTACGACGCCGGGCGCGTGGGCCAGATCCAGGGCGCGGCGCTCGTGGAGGCGGTCGCCCCGATGCTCGACCGGCCGGGCGAGGGCGTGCTCCTCGTGCACGGCGCGCCCACGGACCCCAACGCCGCGACCATCAAGGTCGGCCTGCAGGAGGCGCTCTGGGGCAGCGGCGTGCCGATCCTCGCCGAGTACGACTCGCCGGACTGGAGCCCCGACGCCGCGCAGCAGTGGGTCGAGTCCCAGCTCACCGTGTTCGGCAACCGTGTGGTGGGCGTGTACGCGGCGAACGACGGGACGGCGTCGGGTGCGATCTCGGCGCTCCGGGCGGCGGGCATGGACCCGGTGCCGCCGGTGACCGGCCAGGACGCCGAGCTCGCCGCGATCCAGCGGATCGTCGCCGGCGACCAGCTGATGACCGTCTACAAGCGGATCGGTCAGGAGGCGCGCATCGCCGCGACCATCGCGGTGCGCCTGGCGCACGGCGAGGAGGTCGCGGCGGATCTGCTGGTCGAGGGCGTGCCGTCGCGCCTGCTCACGCCCGTGGAGGTCACGCGCGACAACCTCGAGGACGTGATCATCGACGGCGGCGTCTTCACGGTCGAGGAGATCTGCACCGAGACCTACCGTCGGCACTGCGTGGAGCTCGGTCTCCTCGAGGAGGACTCATGACACGACGCCCCGTGATCTCGCTGCGTGGCATCACCCACAGCTTCGGCGCCGTCCGGGCGCTGATCGACGTGGACCTCGACCTGTACGCGAGCGAGGTCGTGGCCGTGGTGGGCGACAACGGCGCCGGCAAGTCGACGCTCGTCGACGTGATGGCGGGGGCGCTCGTGCCCGACGCCGGTGAGGTCGTCATCGGCGGGCAGGAGGTCCGGCTGGTCTCCCCGAGCCTGGCGCGCCAGCTCGGTATCGCGGCGCTGTTCCAGCCGCTGGCCCTGTGCGAGGACCTCGACGTCGTCGCGAACATCTTCCTGGGGCAGGAGCTTCGTCGCGGGCTCGCGCTCGACGAGGTGCGGATGGAGAAGGAGGCGTGGCGGCTGCTGGCCTCGCTGGCCGCGCGGGTGCCGTCGATGCGCGAGCCGGTGTCGTCCCTGTCGGGTGGGCAGCGCCAGGCGGTGGCGATCGCGCGAGCCCTGCTCGGCGAGCCGCGCGTCCTGGTGCTCGACGAGCCGACCGCCGCGCTCGGCGTCACGCAGACCGCCGAGGTGCTCACCGTCATCGAGCGCGTGCGCGACGAGGGGTACGGCGTCGTGCTGGTCAGCCAGAACATGGTGGACGTCCAGGCGGTCGCGGACCGCGTGGTCGTCCTGCGGCGGGGCCGCGTGAACGGCGTGTTCGACGCCGAGACGGCCAGCTACGAGGACATCATCGCCGCGATCACCGGGGTGTCCCCGGCCGGCCGGACCGGAGGTGCGTCATGAGCGTCCCCGTCATCGACCGCGGGGGGCTGCCCGTCGCGGCCCGTCCGGACTGGCGCTGGCGGGTGGGTGGCGACGGTGACCTGGGCTCGATGCCCGTGATCGGGTCGACGATCGTTCTCGCGCTCGTCTTCCAGGCGATGAACGGCGCGTACCTGTCCGCGGACAACCTGGTGAACCTGACGCTGCAGGCCGCGACGACGGGGATCCTGACGCTCGGCGTCGTCCTGGTGCTCATGGTGGGCCAGATCGACCTGTCGGTCGGGGCGGTCAGCGGGCTCGCCTCGGCCGTGGTGACGGTCGGGTTCGTGCGGCAGGGCTGGCCGCTGCTCGCGGCGGCCGCGGCGGCCGTGCTGATCGGGGCGGCGCTCGGTGCCGGGTACGGGTGGCTGTTCACGCGCCTGGGGGTACCGAGCTTCGTCGTGACGCTCGCGGGCCTCATGGTGGGCGTCGGCCTGCAGGCCGAGGTGCTGGGCGCGACGGCGTCGGTCAACCTGCCGTACGAGTCGTGGCTCGTGCAGTTCGCGCAGCAGAGCTTCCTGCACCCGGTCGCGGCGGCGGTGATCGTCGTCGCCGTCGTGCTGGGGTACCTGGCGAGCCGGCTCCTGGAGCGTCGTCGGCGCGTGGAGGCGGAGCTCCCGGCGCAGGCCCTCGGGGCGATCGCGGTGCGGACGGCCGCGCTCGCCGTCGGGCTCGGTGTGCCGGTCTGGTACCTGTACCTGAGCCGGGGCGTGGGCGCGATGGTGGCGCTCTTCGCGGGTCTCGTGCTGGTGGCGGACATCGTGCTGCGTCGCACCCGGTGGGGCCGCTCGGTGCGGGCGATCGGCTCCAACGTGGAGTCGGCACGGCGCGCGGGCTTCTCGGTGCGCTCGGTGTACCTGTCGGCGTTCGTGGCGTGCGCCGCGCTGGCGGCCCTCGCGGGCGTCCTGTCGGCGGGGCGTCTGGCGGCGGCGAACCAGACGGCGGGCGGTGCGGAGATCGCGCTGACGGCGATCGCCGCGGCGGTCATCGGCGGTGCGAGCATCTTCGGTGGCCGGGGGAGCGCCTGGTCGGCCGTGCTCGGCGTCGGGGTCATCCACGTGATCGCGAACGGGCTGACGCTCGTCAACGCGGACGGGTCGCTGCGGTTCATGGTGACGGGGGTCGTGCTCGCGCTCGCGGTGACCGTGGACGCGGTGTCCCGGCGCAGCCGGGCGGTGGGCGGCCGGCGCTGACGCCCGGGCCGCCAGGGGACCCCGGGCCGCCTCGGCCGAGCCCGTCCGGGTCGGTCAGCGGAAGACGATCGTCCGGTGGCCGTTGAGCAGGATGCGGCGCTCGGCGTGCCAGCGGACCGCCCGGGCGAGCGCGCGCCGTTCGACGTCCTGGCCGAGGCGCACCATGTCGGCGACCTCTTTGGTGTGGTCGACGCGCTCGACGTCCTGCTCGATGATCGGACCTTCGTCGAGGTCGCCCGTGACGTAGTGCGCGGTGCGCCGATGAGCTTGACGCCCCGGTCGTGGGCCTGCGCGTAGGGGCGGGCGCCCTTGAAGCTCGGCAGGAACGAGTGGTGGATGTTGATGACCCGGCCCTCGAGGGCGCGGCACAGGTCGTCGGACAGGATCTGCATGTAGCGCGCCAGGACCACCAGCTCGACGTCGAGCTCGCGGACCAGCTCGAGCAGGCGCGCCTCGGCCGCCGCCTTCGTATCCCGCGTGACGGGCACGTGGTGGAACGGGACGCCGTAGAACTCGGCGAGGCCCGCGAGGTCCGTGTGATTGCCGACGACGGCGACGATGTCCACCGGCAGGCCCTCGGAGCGCTGCCGGAACAGCAGGTCGTGCAGGCAGTGCGCGGCCGTCGACACCATGACGAGCGTGCGCAT
>JAEYXM010000257.1 GCA_023428465.1 Actinomycetes bacterium | reverse complement strand
CGCGGCAACCACGAGGTCATGATCCGCGGCACGTTCGCGAACATCCGGCTGCGCAACCAGCTCGTGCCGGGCGTCGAGGGGGGCTTCACGACGAACCTCCTCACGGGCGAGCAGACGTCGATCTACGACGCGGCCGTCGCGTACGACCAGGCCGGTGTGCCGCTCGTCGTCCTCGGTGGCAAGGAGTACGGCTCGGGGTCCTCGCGCGACTGGGCCGCCAAGGGCACCGCGCTGCTGGGCGTGCGGGCGGTCATCGCCCAGAGCTTCGAGCGGATCCACCGGTCGAACCTCATCGGGATGGGTGTGCTGCCCCTCGAGTTCCCCGCGGGGGAGTCGGCGGACAGCCTGGGCCTGACCGGCACGGAGACGTTCGACATCACCGGTGTGACGGAGCTCAACGAGGGCCGGACCCCGCGCACCGTGCGCGTGCGGGCGGCGGGCGAGGTGGGCGTCGTGGAGTTCGACGCCGTCCTGCGCATCGACACCCCTGGCGAGGCGGACTACTACCGCAACGGCGGCATCCTGCAATACGTCCTGCGGTCGCTGGTCTGACCCGCGATGGCATCGAGCCACCAGGCGACGTTCCAGGTCGCAGGACACCCGCAGGTGGTCGAGCAGGCCGTCTACCACGCGCTCGTCGCGGCCGGTCTGACCAGCGTGCACGGCGGTGGCGGCGTGATGTACGGCTCGGTCCCGCTCAGCTGGACGAGCTGGGGGGAGAACGTCACCGCGGTCGTGGGCTTCGGCCCTGCCGGGGCCCTCGTGACCGTGGAGAGCCGGTGCGCCCTGCCCACCCAGCTGGTGGACTGGGGCAAGAACCGCAAGAACGTCGAGCAGATCGTCCAGCACCTGCGCGCGCTCGTGCCGGTCTACTGACACCGCACAGGGAGGGCCCATGGCCGACGTGAAGACGGTCGAGCACGACGGCGACGTCGACGCGTTCCTGGCGCGGGTGACCCCGGCGGCACGACGCGAGGACGCACTGACGATGCGCGCACTCCTGGAGCGCGTCACCGGACAGCCCGCCCGCATGTGGGGCACGTCGATCGTCGGCTTCGGCCGGTTCCACTACCGGTACGCGTCGGGCCACCAGGGGGTCACGCCGGCGGTGTCCTTCGCGCCCCGGGCGTCCGCGACGACGGTGTACCTCGTGGACGGGGTCGACGCCCACGCGGAGCGGCTCGCGGCGCTCGGCCCGCACCGCGTCGGGGTCGGGTGCCTGTACCTCAAGCGCGTCGCGGACGTCGACGCCGGCGTGCTCGAGGAGATCCTGCGGGCGTCCTACGCCCAGGTGACGGGCGGCGGTCCGGGGCCAGGCGCGCCGGACGCCTGATCCCGCGCCTCGGCGAGGCGACCTCAGGCCTCCGCGACGAGCTGACCGACGGCGTGACGGCCGATGGCGCCGATCGCCGCGTCGGCCGTCCGCAGCGCCATCATCGCGCCGAGGGCCACGGCCCACCCACGCGCACGGCGCCACAGGGCATCGTCGACCGCGCCGCGCTCCGCCAGGCGTGCGCGGAAGGCGGCCCGGCCCGCCGCGTCGAACGAGAGCCACGCCGTCGCCAGATCCGAGGCAGGGTCCCCGCAGGTGAGGTCCCCGAAGTCCACGAGCGCCGCGAGGGTGCCGTCGCGCACCACGATGTTCGCGGGGTGGGGGTCGCCGTGCAGCCACACCGGCGGCCCGTCCCACGTCGGAGCCGCGAGGGCGTCGGCCCACAGGACGGCCAACGGCTGCCGCGCATCGGGCAACGCGGCCAGCCGATCCTCGACGACCGTGGCGCGCTCGGCCAGGGGACAGCCGCGGACCGGGTTGACGGGCGCGTCGGCCGGTGCGGGCACGTGCAGGTCCGTCAGGACGTCGGCCAGGCGCGGTGCCCACGCGGCGCGGTCCGCGGCGGGTGTCCGCCAGGCCGGGGTGCCGTCGATCCACCGCACCACGCTCCACGGGTACGGGTAGTCGCGGGTCGGCCGTCCGATCCGTACCGGAGCGGGCACGACGACGTCGACCAGACCGGCCAGGGTCGGAAGCCAGCGCGCCTCGTTGGCGGCGAGGTCGACGGCGAGGTCGCGGCGGGGCAGCCGGACCGCGAGGTCGTCGCCGAGGCGCCACATCTCGTTGTCCCAGCCGCCAGCCTCGTGGTGCAGCCGGAGGCCGGCCAGGTCCGGGTGCTGCTCGGCCAGGAGCGCGCGGACCTGCGCCTCGCGCAGGACGACATCGGCCGGCGGGCGGTCGTCGGCCGGGGCAGCGGGCCCGTTCACGCCCGGTCCCGCACCACTGCCGCGAAGGTCGCCAGCCCGACCAGCGCCGCCGGTGCGGTCCCGGGGATCGCGCGCTCGGCGTCCTGGACGAGGCCTGCGGCACCGGCCGCCCCGCCCAGCTCTGCGGCCACGCCGGGGGCGGCGAGCCACTCGGCCAGGAGGTCCGTCGTCATCTCGAGGTGGAACTGCAGCCCGAGGGCGCTTCCAGCGCGGAACGCCTGGACGGGAGTCACCTCGGACCGTGCCAGGAGCGTCGCGCCGACGGGGAGCTCGGCGGCGTCGGAGTGCCAGTGCAGCACCGTGGGGCGCGCCCCCAAGGGCGCGAGGACGGGATCGGGCGCCACGACCGTGACGGGCGCGAACCCGACCTCCGTGCCGTGCCCGGCGTGCACAGCGGCGCCGAGAGCCCGGGCGAGGAGCTGCATCCCCAGGCACACGCCGAGGACGGGGACGTCCGCGTCGACGGCCGCGGCGAGGAGGGCCCGCTCCGCCGCGAGCCCGGGGAACCGGGCGTCGTCGTCGGCGGTCATCGGACCGCCCATGACCACCAGGCCGGCGAGCGCGGCGGCGTCCGGCAGGTCGGGGTCAGGCTCCGTGACCACCGTCCGGGTCACGACGGGGACGGCTGCCGCGCCGTCGGCGAGCGCCGTCATGAGGAGTCCGGGACGCTCCCACGCTGCGTGCTGGAGGACGAGGACGGGACGTGCCATGGCCCGAGTGTACGGACCCCCGCCCCGCCGCCCGGGCACGGACCCGGCCGCGGCGAGCCGGCAGTGATGGTTTCGTGATGCGTCCGCGCGTCAAACGGGAGCG
>JAEYXM010000225.1 GCA_023428465.1 Actinomycetes bacterium | reverse complement strand
GCGGGACGCTGCCCGACGACGAGGCGGCCCTGCGCGCGCTGCCCGGCGTCGGGGCGTACACGGCGGCCGCGGTGGTGGCGTTCGCGTTCGGGCGGCGGACGGTCGTGCTCGACACGAACGTGCGGCGGGTCCTCGCGCGAACCGTCGACGGCCGCGCCTTCCCGCCCGCCCACCTCACGGTCGCGGAGACTCGACGGGCCGACGCCCTCGTCCCCGCCGAGGACCGGGCCGCCGCGCACTGGGCCATCGCGGTCATGGAGCTCGGCGCGCTCGTGTGCACGGCCCGCAGCCCGCGGTGCGACGCATGCCCCGTCGCGGACCTGTGCGCGTGGCGCCGCGCCGGGAGCCCTGCCCACGACGGCGCGCCCCGGCGCGGGCAGGCATGGTCCGGCACGGACCGGCAGGCGCGCGGTCGGGTCATGGCGGCGCTGCGCGGGGCGCCGCCCGGGACCACCGTGGGTGCGACGACGCTCGCCGCACTCTGGCCCGACGACGTCCAGCGCGAGCGCGTCCTCGCCTCGCTCGTCGCCGACGGGCTCGCGGTGGAGGACGCCGACCCGTCGGGCGCACGGACTTTCGGGCTGCCGTCGTGAGCCCCACCCGCGTCGCGATCCCGCCGACGTTCGAGGCGTTCGCCGACCGCGGCACGTCGTGGGCGCAGTGGCTCGACGCCCTCCCGCGCCTCGCCGCGGACCTCCTGGACGACTGGGCGCTCACGGCCGACGGGCCGGCCACGCACGGGGAGTGCGCGCTCGTCGTGCCGGTCGTGACGGACGAGGGGCGGGCCGCCGTCCTGAAGCTCACCTGGCCGCACTGGGAGGCCTCGACCGAGCACGTCGCGCTGCAGCGCTGGCACGGCGACGGCGCCGTCGAGCTGCTCCGTGCCGACCCGCACCGGTTCGCCCTGCTGCTCGAGCGCCTCGAGCCGCGTGACCTGACGACCGTGCCCGACGACGAGGCGTGCGCCGCGATCGCCGACCTGTACGCGTCGCTGCACGTGCGCGCGACGCCGCAGGTACGCGCCCTGTCGGACTGTGTCGCGGGGTGGACGGACCGGCTCGCGGCCCTGCCCCGCTCGGCGCCCGTCCCGCGACGGTACGTCGAGCAGGCCGTCGCGCTCGGCCGGGCGTTCGCCGCCGACCCGGCGACGGACGGCACGCTCATCCACGCCGACCTGCACCCCATGAACGTGCTCGCCGCGACGCGCCGGCCGTGGCTCGCCATCGACCCCAAGCCCCTCTCGGGCGACCCGCACTACGAGCCGGCGCCGCTCCTGTGGAACCGCTGGGCCGACGCCGTCGGCACCGGCGACGTGCGGTGGGCGCTGCGGCGTCGGCTCGAGATCGTCTGCGACGCCGCCGGGCTCGACGAGGACCGCGTGCGCCACTGGGCGGTGTTCCGCGTCATGGTCGGGGCGCTCTGGGCGATCGAGGACGCCGCGGACCGCACCGACGGCGCACCGCCCGACGCCGCGGAGCTCACCAGGTGCGTGACGATCGCCAAGGCCGTGCAGGACTGAGGCCGTCGGCCCGCGGGCCGGCCAGCCGGCACCCGTCAGAGCGTGACGAGCATCCGCGTGTTGCCGAGCGTGTTGGGCTTCACGTGCGCGAGGTCGAGGAACTCCGCGACGCCGTCGTCGTGCGAGCGCAGGAGCTCGCTGAAGACCTCCGGGTCGATGGGTGTGCCCTGGATCGGCTCGAACCCGTGCCTGCTGAAGAAGTCCACCTCGAACGTCAGGCAGAAGACGCGCCGCAGCCCGTACTCGCGCGCACGCTCCAGGAGCGCCGCGAGCAGCAGGTGCCCGACGCCGCGGCGGCGCAGGTCCGGGTGCACGGCGAGCGTGCGGACCTCGGCCAGGTCCGACCACATCACGTGCAGCGCGCCGCAGCCGATCACGCGCCCGGAGGTGTCGTCGACCGCGACGAGGAACTCCGGGATGGCCTCGAAGTAGCCGACCAGCTCCTTCGCGAGCAGGATGCGGTTCTCCGCGTACAGCTGGACGAGGTCGCGGATCGCCATCGCGTCCGCCGGCACGGCCCGGCGGATGGTGACGTGCGGGGTCGGTCCGGTGGCTGCCTCGAAGCTCACCCGGCCACCGTACTGCCCGACGTCGCAGCGCCCGGCGTCACGGCGTCGGCCCCGCGAGCGCACCGCCGGCCGGGACCGCAGCGGCGGCGTCGGCGGCATCGAGCGCGGCCTCGAGCGCAGCGACGAACGCCGCGCGGTTCTCGCGCCGGATGCAGTGCCCGACGCCGGGGACGGGGACGTTCGTGAACCGGTCGCCGAGGGCCTTGGCCACGCGGGCGGTCTGCGCGGCGTCGACGAGCGCTCCGCAGCTCGTGTCGCCGGTGATGAGGGTCACGGGGGCGCGCACACCGGCCATGGCCTCGACCCAGTCGCGTTCGGCCCAGGCGTGCTCACGGTCGAGCAGGTGCGCGCTGAGGCGCTCGCGCGCACTCCCCGAGGCCTCGTGCTCGTCGTCGGGCCAGCCCGGGCACGCCGCGCGACTCGCGGCGACGAGCTCGTCGCGGGTGCGACCGGCGGAGGCGGCGATGATCTCGGGCAGCCACACGGGCACGCCGCGGTCGTCGTGGGGGTCGTGGGCGGCGACCCAGGCCGGGTCCTCCAGCACGACGGCGCGGACGAGGTCCGGTTCGGTGAGCGCGAGCTCCTCCGCGACGAGCCCACCCATCGAGTGCCCGACGACGACCACCGGCTCGCCCACGACCTCACGCACCACGCGGGCGGCGTCCGCGGCGAGTGCCGCGATCGAGAAGGGCTCGTCCGTGAGGGCGGTGTCCCCGTGGCCACGGGCGTCGACGGCGACGACGCGTCGTGTCTGCGCGATGCCGCCCAGCGTGGGCCACCAGCCCACCGCCGCGTCCGTGAGGCCGTGCAGCGCGAGGACGGGCAGCCGGCGCCCGCCGCCGCGCGCCTCCCACGCGATGTGGTCGAGCCTGCCGTGCAAGGTCACCGGGTCCATGCGGCCCAGGATGCCAGCCCGCGCGGCCGGAGGCGGGCCGCGGTCAGCGGTCGACGCGCGCCCCGCCGCCCGCGGCGAGCTTGCGGACCTCGGCGGCCGTGGCCATCGAGGTGTCCCCGGGGGTGGTCATCGCGAGCGCGCCGTGCGCGGCGCCGTACTCGACGGCCGTGGCCAGGTCCGCCCCGTCGAGCAGGCCGTCGATGAGGCCGGACGCGAAGGAGTCGCCGCCGCCCACCCGGTCGAGGATCTCCAGGCTGTCGCGCTGCGTCGCGCGCACCACGCCGGTCTCGCGGGACCAGGCGATCGCGCCCCAGTCGTTCACGGTCGCCGACCGGACGGTCCGCAGGGTCGTCGCGACGACGTGCAGGTTCGGGTACTCGGCTGCGACGGCCGTGACCATGGACGCGAACGCGTCGGCGTCGAGCTCGGCGAGGTCCGCCCGCGCGCCCGGCACCTCGAAGCCGAGGGCGGCGGTGAAGTCCTCCTCGTTGCCGATCATGACGTCGACGTGCGGCGCGACGGCCCGGTTGACCTCCTGGGCCCGCGCCTGCCCGCCGATCGCCCGCCACAGGCTCGGCCGGTAGTTGAGGTCGTAGGAGACGACGACGCCGTGCCGCCGTGCCGCCGTGACCGCCTCGACGACCACCTGGGCCATCGTGTCGCTGAGGGCTGCGGCGATCCCGCCGGTGTGCAGCCACCGCACGCCGGGCGCGAAGACGGCGTCCCAGTCGACGTCACCGGGGGCGAGCGCCGCCATGGCCGTGTGCCCCCGGTCGGACACGCCGACCGCGCCGCGCACCCCGAAGCCCCGCTCGGTGAAGTTGAGCCCGTTGCGCACGTCGCGCCCGACGCCGTCGTAGGGGACCCAGCGGATGTGCTCCGTGTCGACGCCGCCGGTGAGGATGCAGTCCTCGACGAGCCGGCCGACCTCGTTGTCCGCGAGCGCCGTGACGACGGCGGTCCGCCGGCCGAACGCCCGCCGCAGGCCGCGCACCACGTTGTACTCGCCGCCGCCCTCCCACACGCGGAAGGTGCGCGTCGTCCGGATGCGACCCTCGCCCGGGTCGAGCCGGAGCATCACCTCGCCGAGCGCGACGGCGTCGTACCGGCACTGCGCCGCGGGCCGGATCACGAGGCCGGTCACGCGGCAGCCCCCTGGGCCAGGGCGACGGCCTGCGCGGTGAGCCGCGTCATCCGGTCGACGTCGCGGGCGGCGACGGCGTCGCGCGGCGCCATCCAGGAGCCGCCGACCGCGACGACCGTGGGCAGGTCGAGGTACGCGCGCAGGTTCGCGGGCCCGATGCCGCCTGTCGGCACCCATGTCACCCCCGGGAACGGGGCGGCCAGGGCGGTGACGGCACCGGGCCCGCCCGACGCGCCGGCGGGGAAGAACTTCACGGTGGTCAGACCGAGCTCGAGCGCGCCCATGACCTCGGTCGCGGTGACCGCCCCGGGCACGACGGGCACGCCGTGCTCCCGGCACCGGTCGACGACGGCGCGGCTCAGCCCGGGCGAGACGACGAACTCCGCCCCGGCGGCGACGGCCTCGTCGACCTGGGCGGCGGTGAGGACGGTGCCGGCGCCGACGAGCACGTCGCCCCGGTCTGCGACGACCCGGATGGCGTCGGCCGCGGCGGCCGTGCGGAACGTGACCTCGGCGACGGGCAGCCCGCCCGCCACGAGGGCGGTGGCGAGCGCGTCGGCGTCGGCGGCGTCGTCGAGGACGACCACGGGCACCAGGCGCATGCGGGTCAGGGACTCCAGGGGGTTCATCGACGCTCCGGTGAAACACTCGTTACACGGTCGGCGGGACAGCGTTCATCGTTGCGCGGTTCGTCCGGCGGGGCAAGAGCGGAGGTGACACGCACAAATCCACGTGAGCGCTCACGTGAGCCGCGGCTCCGCGCCCCGCCGCACCCCGGTGCCGCGCGCCCGTTGTGACGACGGATGAAACATGGTGAAATGCGTGCACGCAGGGTTTCACGGCCGGGAAGGATCCGATGGTCACGCTCCGCGACGTCGCGCAGGCGGCCGGCGTCTCCGCCGCCACGGCCTCCCGCGCGCTCTCACAGCCGGGCATCGTCACCCCCGCGCGGCGCGCGCGTGTCGAACGCGCCGCTGCCGAGCTCGGCTACAAGCGCGCGGAGCTCGCCCCGCCGCCCCGGCGCCTCGGGCTCGTCGTCCCCGACCTGGACAACCCCTACTTCTCGGGGGTCGCCAAGGGCATCCAGCACCGGGTCCAGATGGCCGGACTCTCGCTCCTCGTCGCCGACTCCGACGAGGACCCGCACCTCGAGGTCGACCTCGTGCACCAGATGGCGTCGCAGGTCGACGCCGTCGTCCTGTGCTCCCCGCGGATGCCCGACCACGTGCTCACCCGCCTGGCGCTCGCCCCGCCGGTCGTGCTGGTCAACCGCGAGGCGCCCGGCGTCCGGTCCGTCGTCGTCGACAACACGTCCGGGATCTCCCAGGTGGTGCGGCACCTGCATGCCCTCGGGCACCGGCACGTCGCCTACGCGGGCGGAAAGCCCGGCAGCTGGTCCGAGCACGAACGGAGCCGCGGCCTCGGCGCCGCCACCGCACGCGCGGGCATCGGGCTCACCCACCTCGGGCACTTCCCGACGACGCCCGCCGGCGGTGTCGCGGCGGGCGACCTCGTCGCCGCGAGCGGCGCCACCGCGGTCGTGACGCACAACGACCTCCTGGCCGTCGGCGTCCTCGACCGGCTGCGGCAGCGCGGGGCACGCGTCCCCGAGGAGGTGTCGGTCGTCGGGTTCGACGACGTCCCCGCGTCGACGTACGTCTCCCCCGCGCTGACCACGGTGCAGGTCTCGCTCCCCCTCCTCGGCCGCGTCGCCGTGGACCTGCTCCTCGCGCCGGAGACGGTGACCGACGCCGTGCGCGGCACGTACCGGCTGCCGGTCTCGCTCGTCGTGCGATCGTCGACGGGGCCCGCCCCCACCGCGACCACCGACGATCACAGCCGGTCCCGTGCCCCCGCCCTGCGCGCCGTCTGACCCGGACCCACCTGCGATCGAGGAGACCCATGCCTGCCGGTTCGACCATCCGCTCCGCCGAGGTCCTCGTGACCAGCCCCGGCCGCAACTTCGTCACACTCCGGGTGGTGACCCAGGACGGCGTCGTCGGGCTGGGCGACGCGACGCTCAACGGGCGTGAGCTCGCGGTGGCGTCCTACCTCACGGACCACGTCGTGCCGCTGCTGGCCGGACGGGACGCGCACCGCATCGAGGACACGTGGCAGTTCCTCTACCGCAGCGCCTACTGGCGGCGCGGCCCCGTGACCATGGCGGCGATCGCGGCGGTCGACATGGCGCTGTGGGACATCAAGGCCCGCACGGCCGGCATGCCGCTGTACCAGCTGCTCGGGGGTGCGTCGCGCACGGGGGTCATGGCGTACGGCCACGCGTCGGGACGTGACCTCCCGGAGCTCTTCGACTCGATCCGCGCCCAGCTCGCCGACGGCTTCCGGTCGATCCGCGTGCAGACGTCCGTCCCCGGCATCGACAAGGTGTACGGGGTCGCCGCGCAGCCCAGCACGTCGGGCCGCTACGACTACGAGCCCGCCCAGCGCGCCCCGCTGCCGGCGGAGGAGGACTGGGACTCCCGGGCGTACCTGCGCCACATCCCGCGCGTCATCGAGGCGGTGCGCGCCGAGTTCGGTCCCGAGCTGCCCCTGCTGCACGACGCGCACCACCGGTTGACGCCCATCCAGGCGGCCCGGCTCGGCAAGGACCTCGAGCCGTTCGACCTGTTCTGGCTCGAGGACTGCACACCGGCCGAGAACCAGGACGCCCTGCGCCTGGTCCGCCGGCACACGACGACGCCGCTCGCCATCGGCGAGGTGTTCAACACCGTGTGGGACTACCAGACCCTGATCCGCGAGCAGCTCATCGACTACGTGCGCTCGTCCGCGACGCACGCCGGCGGTGTGACGGGCCTGCGGCGCATCGTGGACCTCGCCGCGGCGTACCAGATCAAGTCGGGCTTCCACGGCCCGACGGACGTCTCCCCGGTCGGCATGGCGGCGGCCCTGCACCTGGACCTGGCGATCCACAACTTCGGGATCCAGGAGTACATGGTCCACTCCCGGCTGACGGACGAGGTCTTCCGGCAGTCGTTCCGCTGGGCGGACGGCTACCTGCACCCCGGGGAGGAGCCCGGCCTGGGCGTCACGTACGACGACGACGCGGCGGCCGCGCACCCGTACCAGGCGGCGTACCTGCCGTTCAACCGGCTCAAGGACGGCACGGTCCATGACTGGTGACCTCGCGCCCGCCCCTGACGCGCCCCCCGCCTGGCACGCCGCCTGGCTGCCCGATGCGGCCACGGGTCCGGTCGGACGGCGCCGCACAGCGGTCGCGTGCCCGTTGGTCGCGGGCGCAGCCGACGACGTCGTCGCGACGATCCGCATCGAGGTCGCCGAGGCCGCCGCGCACCACGGCGGGGCCCTCGTCGACGACCCCGCGGGCGCGGACCTGGTGCTCACGGTGGACCCCGGCGCCGGCGTCGGGCCCGAGGGGTTCGAGGTCGCCGCCGACGACGCGCGCCCCGGCCGGCTCGTCGTACGCGCCGCCACGGGCCGCGGTCTGCTCCACGGCTTCTGGCACGTGGTCCGCCACGGGGAGTCGGCGTTCGCGGCGGAGCCTGCGCCCGGCGTCGTCGGCCGGCACGAGCCCGCGGCGCCGCTGCGCATGCTCGACCACTGGGACAACATGACGGTCCACCCGGTCATGGGCCAGGTCGAGCGCGGCTACGCCGGCGGGTCGCTGTTCTACTCCGACGGCCGCGTGCGGGAGGACCTGGGGCGCGTGCGCGCCTACGCGCGCCTGCTGTCGGCGACCGGCGTGGGTGCCGTCGGGCTGAACAACGTCAACGTGGGTCCCACGGAGGCGCGCCTGGTCACCGACCACCTGCCCGACGTCGCGCGGCTCGCCGCGTGCTTCCGGCCCTACGGCATCCGCGTGCACCTGTCCGTGAGCTTCGCCGCCCCGATGACGGTCGGGGGCCTGCCCACCGCCGACCCCCTGGACCCCGAGGTGCAGCGGTGGTGGGCCGACGCCGCGGGCCGGGTCCACGACGTCGTACCCGACTTCGGGGGCTTCGTGGTCAAGGCGGACAGCGAGGGCCAGCCCGGCCCGTTCGCGTACGGGCGCGACCACGCCGACGGCGCGAACATGCTGGCCAGGGCCGTGGCGCCGTACGGCGGCACGGTCTGCTGGCGCGCGTTCGTGTACAACCACACCCAGGACTGGCGCGACCGCTCGACCGACCGCGCCCGCGCCGCGTACGACCACTTCGCCCCCCTGGACGGGCGCTTCGACGACAACGTCCTGCTGCAGGTCAAGTACGGCCCCGTGGACTTCCAGCCGCGCGAGCCCGTCTCGCCCGTGCTCGCCGCGATGCCGCGCACCCGGCTGGCCGTGGAGCTGCAGGTCACACAGGAGTACACCGGTCAGCAGCGGCACGTGTGCTACCTCGGACCGCAGTGGTCGGGCGTGCTGGGTTTCGCCCCGTGGGGCGAGGGGGCCGCGACGGTGGCCGACGTCGTCGGCGGACGTGGACCGGGCGGGCTCGCCGGGGGCGTCGCGGGCGTGTCGAACGCCGGGACCGACGAGTTCTGGACGGGCCACCCGCTCGCACAGGCGAACCTCTACGCGTTCGGCAGGCTCGCGTGGGACCCGACGCTCGACCCGGCGCGCGTGCTGGACGAGTGGATCGGGCTGACGTTCGGGCGCGACCCCGCGCTCCGGGCGGCGCTGCACCGCCTCATGGACGACTCCGGCGTGGTCTACGAGAGCTACGCGGCGCCGCTCGGGGTCGGCTTCATGGTGCGGCCGGCCACGCACTACGGGCCCGACGTCGACGGCTACGAGTACACCCCGTGGGGCACGTACCACTTCGCGGACCGCGACGGTGTGGGCGTCGACCGGACGCGGGCGACCGGGACGGGCTACACGGGCCAGTACCCGGCGCCCTGGCGGGACGTGTACGAGTCCCGCCTGACCTGCCCCGACGAGATCCTGCTGTTCTTCCACCACGTGCCGTACGACCACGTGCTGCGCTCGGGGGCCACGGTCGTCCAGCACATCTACGACTCCCGGTGGGAGGGCCACGCGCGCACCGTGGAGATGGTCGAGGAGTGGCGCGCCCTGGCCGGCGCCGTGCCGGACGACGTGCACGCACGCGTCACCGACCTGCTGGCGGAGCAGGAGCGGTGCGCGCGCGAGTGGCGCGACCAGGTGCGCACGTACTTCTGGCGCAAGTCCGGCGTGCCCGACGCGCGGGGACGGGCGATCTACTGAGCAACCCCGGTCCGCTGCCCGGCCCCGCCCTCCGCAGGGGCCCGGTGAGGGAGCGTGTGGACGGGGGCGGCGGCGTCGGGGGTGGCACGTAGGGTGTCCGGGTGATGGAGAGGACTGCCGTGACCAGCCCCACCGGCGCACCGGCGGACGGGCTCGTCGACGACCTCGAAGAGCCGCCGTACGACGGGCCGGACGAGCCGCCCTACGACCCGGCGTACGACGACGCTCCCCCACCCGACCTGCACGACGACGCGCCGCCGCCGGACGTGGCAGGCGCCGTGCCCGCCCGCAGGGCGCGGAGCTCGCCCGCGCCGGCGGCGACCGCGGCACACCTCGGCCTGGGCCCGTCGCCGGACCCGCTCGAGGTGCTGCACCGCGTCTTCGGGTACGAGGCGTTCCGCGGGCACCAGGCGGAGGTCATCGAGACGCTCGTGGCCGGTGGGGACGCGCTGGTCCTCATGCCGACCGGCGGCGGCAAGTCCCTCTGCTACCAGGTCCCCTCGCTCGTGCGGCCGGGCACCGGAGTCGTCATCTCCCCCCTCATCGCCCTGATGCAGGACCAGGTGGACGCCCTCTCCGCGCTCGGGGTGCGGGCCGGGTTCCTCAACTCGACGCAGCTCGCCCACGAGCGCGCGGCGGTCGAGCGCGCGTTCCTCGCGGGCGAGCTGGACCTGCTGTACCTCGCACCGGAGCGTCTGACGGTCGCCAGCACGCTCGACCTGCTGGACCGCGGCACCATCGCGCTCTTCGCGATCGACGAGGCCCACTGCGTGTCCCAGTGGGGCCACGACTTCCGGCCGGACTACCTGCGGCTGTCCCTCCTGCGCGAGCGGTGGCCCGCCGTGCCGCGGGTCGCGCTGACCGCGACAGCCACGCGTGCGACGCACGCGGAGATCACCGAGCGCCTCGGCCTGGCCGACGCACGGCACGTCGTCGCGAGCTTCGACCGGCCCAACATCTCCTACCGCATCGTCGGCAAGGACAACCCGCGCGCCCAGGTCCTCGACCTCATCCGGACCGAGCACCCCGGTGACGCGGGCATCGTCTACTGCCTCTCGCGCGCCTCGGTCGAGGAGACCGCGGAGTTCCTGACCCGGAACGGCGTCCCGGCGCTGCCGTACCACGCGGGCCTCGACCGCCAGGTGCGTGCGGCCAACCAGTCCCGCTTCCTGCGCGAGGACGGCCTGGTCATGGTCGCGACCATCGCGTTCGGCATGGGCATCGACAAGCCCGACGTGCGCTTCGTCGCGCACCTCGACCTGCCCAAGTCCGTCGAGGGCTACTACCAGGAGACGGGCCGCGCGGGCCGCGACGGGCTGCCGTCCACGGCCTGGCTCGCCTACGGCCTGCAGGACGTGGTCCAGCAGCGCCGGCTCATCGACTCCTCCGACGGCGACGCCGCGCACCGCCGCCAGCTGAGCGCCCACCTCGACGCGATGCTCGCGCTCTGCGAGACCGTCGAGTGTCGCCGCAGCCGGATGCTCGCGTACTTCGGCCAGGAGTCCGCGGGCCCGTGCGGCAACTGCGACACGTGCCTGGAACCCCCGAGCACCTGGGACGGCACGGTGGCAGCGCAGAAGCTGCTCTCGGCGATCGTGCGGCTCGACCGCGAGCGCGGCCAGCGGTACGGCGCGGGCCACCTCATCGACATCCTGCTCGGCAAGGAGACGCCGCGCGTGACCCAGCTGGGCCACACCGGCCTCAGCGTGTTCGGCGTCGGCGCGGACCTGTCGGAGGGCGAGTGGCGCGGCGTCGTCCGCCAGCTCCTCGCGCAGGGCCTCGTGGGGGTCGACACGGGCGGCTACGGCACCCTGCGCACGACGCCGGCCAGCGCCGACGTCCTGAGCGGGGCGCGCACGGTGCCGCTGCGGCACGCACCCGTGCGCACGCGGGCGGCGTCGACCCCCCGGCAGAGCAAGAGGCCGGCCGCCGCGGTGGACCTGGGCACCGACGACGCCGCGCTGTTCGAGCGGCTGCGCACCTGGCGTGCCGCGACCGCGAAGGAGCAGGGCGTGCCCGCCTACGTCGTCTTCCCCGACGCGACCCTGCGCGCGCTCGCGATCCACCGACCCGCCACGCTCGACGCACTCGGCGGGATCACCGGCATCGGCGCGGCGAAGAAGGAGCGCTACGGCGCCCAGGTGCTCGAGATCCTCAGCGCCGACTGACGCCCGCAGCCGGGGCCAGGGCGGGCGTCAGGGCGACGGGTACTCGTTGTTGCCCGGCTGGCCTCGGGTCACCTGCGTCACGCTCGACCCGTCGACGGCGACGCGGTACACCTGGAAGGTCGACCCCCCGGGTGGTATCCGGTGCACGTAGATGTACGCCCCGTCGGGGGAGTACTGCGGCCTGCTCGTGATCCCGTCGTCGTCGAAGAGCCGCCGTGGCGAGTCCACGCCGCCATCGTCGATCTGCACGTCCCAGACCCCGACACCCGAGCCGCCGAACGACGTGAGCCAGGAGAGCTCGGAGCCGTCGGGAGACCACATCGGGTCATGGTCGCGCAGGTCGTCGTCCGTGACCCGCTCGACGTCACCGCCGTCCACCCCGATGGTGTAGATCTCGTAGTCCGCGAGGTGGCACACCGCCTCCGGGCAGCCGACGAACGCGATCCGGGTCCCGTCGGGGGAGAACACCGGGTCCAGGTTCGTCCCCGGCCGGTCGGTGACCTGGCGCGGGTTCTGGCCGAGGGCATCGGTCACGTGGATCTGCGGGTTGATCCGGCTCCCGCCGAACATCACGAGGGACGCACCGTCAGGCGACCACTCCGCGTGGCCCTGGAATATCCAGCCGTCCAGGCCGACCGGGCGCAGCTCGACCGCCCGCCTGCCGGTCGCACTCATCGCCCACAGGCTCACCTTGCTGTGGTCCAGGTCGTGCGTGCCGGCCGGCGACCGGTAGAACACGATCGTGCGGCGGTCCGGCGACAGCCGCGGCGACCACGAGTCGTACCGCCGATCGTTGGTGAGCTGGACGGGGTTCGACCCGTCGATGCCCGTCGTGAAGACCTCGAAGTTGCCCGTGCGGTCGGAGTCGAAGGCGATCCGTTGGGTGGACAGCGGTGTCGAGACCGGCAGGCTCCTCGGGGGACGCCACGACGCGGGAACCGCAGGGGCCCGCTCCAGCAGCACCGACAGCACCTTCACGCCGACGACGACGGCCGCCAGGAACACGGCCGCGACCAGCAGCCCGATGACGAGGCGGCGCTTGCTGAGCGGACGTGACGGGGTCGCGACGGTCATCGCGCGGCCGCCGTCGCGCGCGCACGAGCGACCACCCCCGTCAGGGCGCCGTACAACGCAGCGCCGGTCGCGCCGACGTCGTACCGGCGCACGCGCTCCCGCCCGGCGGTGACCAAGGCGCCCCGCAGCGCCGTGTCCGTCAGCACGCCCACCATCCCGGTCGCGACGGCGTCGTCGTCCGTGGCGTCGACGAGCACCGCGGCCGCGCCGCAGACCTCGGGGACCGCCGTCGCCGACGACGCGAGGACGGGGGTGTCGCGCGCCATCGCCTCGAGCGGTGGGAGCCCGAAGCCCTCGAAGGTCGACAGGTAGACCAGCGCCGTCGCGTCCTGCAGCAGGGCCTCACGCTCGTCGTCGTCGACACGGTCCAGGAAGACCACGGCACCCTCCGGCGCGCCGGCGGCCGCGTCCACCTCCGCCGTCCCGCCGAACCACCTCCGGCCGGCGATCACCAGCTGGTGGTCGGCGAGGTCGGGCACCGTCGCCCGCAGCCGCAGGAAGACCCGGATCGCCCGCGGCACGTTCTTGCGGGGGTGCAGGTTGCCCAGGTAGAGCAGGTACGGCGCGCGGACGCCGCGGGCGGCCAGGGCGTCCCGGGTTGACGGGGGTGCGTCCGTGGGCGGGTCGATGGTCAGGGGCACGACCGTCACCAGCCCCTCGGGCAACCGGTAGCTCCGCAGCAGATCGTCCCGGCTGAACTCGCTGATCGTCAGCACGGCCGCGCAGGTGCGCACCTGTCGCCGCACGAGGACCCGCAGCCGCGCCCTCGTCGTCCACGGGTAGGCGTCCGCCACGTGCAGGAAGGACAGGTCGGGCACCATCAGCGCCACCGGAGCGGGCGAGCGCAGCGGTGCGTGGGTGTTCGTCACGACGACGTCAGGCCGGGCGCCCGTGCCGACGAGCGACCGCAGCCACCGCGGCAGCACCACACCGAAGTGCACCGGACCCGACCGCCGTACCACCCGGTCCACCCGGAACCCGGGGTGTGCCCCGATCTCCGGCGGCAGGTCGGCCCCCTCGGCGGCGAGGACGAGCACGCGATCCTCGGGGGCGACCGCGCACGCCAGGCCGCGCAGCAGGCCGGCCACCAGCGTCTCGTCGCCGCCGAGCCGGGACCCGATCGCGGTCGCATCGATGCCGACGATCATCCGGAGCCCTCCACGTCGTCGCCGAGGTCGGTCCGGGGCTTCATGCGCAGCTCGGTGGTGCTCTTCGGAACGAGCACCAGCATGCGCGGTGGCACGTCCTGGCTGACGATGGCGGACGCGCCGACCACCACCTGGTCGCCGATCGTCACCGGGCCGAAGACCGCGGAACGGTCCAGGAGCCAGACGTCATCGCCGATGACCGGGTGCCCGCCGCGGCCCGCCTTGCCACTGCCACCCACGGCCACGCCTCGCATCGCCCGGCAACGGCTCCCGAAGACGACGTCGCTGGCAAAGGCCACCCCGACGGGGTGCGGCATCACGAAACCAGGGCCGACGACGGCACCGGCAGGCAGGTCGGCCCCGAACAGGACGAGGTTGGCGAAGTACAGCAGCCTGGAGAGGGGGCGAAGGCCTCGTCCGTGCAGGGCGTTGGCCACGCGCCACAGGGCGACACTCCAGAACCCCGGCAGGGTCAGGACGTCGAACACCGCTGCCGGGCCGCGGGTCGCGCCGCCCTTGACCGCGAGCAGCTCTGCGGCATCCACCCGGAGAGCGGCGAGCACCGGCGGGTTGCCCGCGGTGCGACCCGGCACGCGCGTCGGGGCAGGAGCGGTCACTGGAACGCCTTCGACCAACGCGCCATCCAGTCGCCGAGCCGGCTGTACACGTCGCGGTAGTGCGTCGGCGCGGGGCTCTTGTCGACGAGGTAGCGGTACTCCTCGACGAAGTGGGCGAACATGTCCACGTAGCTGCCCGGAGTCACCCGGGCGACCGCCTCGTCGACGACGTCGTAGAACGGCATCGACATCAGGTGCATCCACTGCTCGAGGACGACGACCCGCTCCAGCCGCGTCTGCTTGGTGTGCCCGACGACCGGGCCGCCGAACGAGAGCAGGTCGCCGCGCCGGTCCATCAGGCTCTTGACGACGTACCCGCCCCAGATGTCGTCGTGCCGGGAAAGCTGCCAGCTGCCCACCCACAGGTCCGGGAGGAAGAAGTACGCAGGCGTCAGGTCGCGCACGAAGCTCGTGTTCATGCCGCAGATCGGGATGTTGCCGAGCGCGATGCGCGGGTCGCCGGCGGGCACCCCGGGGTCGCCCGGCTCCCCGCCGTAGAGCTTGTCGATCCCGTTCAGGTCGAGGATTCCGTCCCACACGCCCAGGTGCAGGGCGACGTCGCCGGTCACCGGCTCCTCCCGCACGCCGCTCAGCTCGGGCGTGCGCCACTCGTACGGGTAACCCCTGGCGTACACGGCGTCACCGGTCGGGAAGGTGTTCGTGATCGGGTTGACCCAGCCGTTCGTCACCTCCGGCCGGAGGCCGACGGCGTCGGTGCGCCGACCGAGGGCCGCGAGGTGCGTCTCGAGCCACCCCGGACGGGTCTGGCAGTCGTAGTCGAGGGCGATGATGACGTCGAAGCCCTCCTTCCACGCGATGTAGTGCCCGATGTTGCGGCTCGCCGCGCTCTTGTGCGGCATCGCCGCGTAGTGCTGGCCCGCGTAGGCCTCCTGCGCCGCGTAGTCGAAGTAGTGCACGTTCGGGCGCCCGGGCGGGGCGAGTCGCCCGTCACTGTCGTCGCTGACGATGATCGGGATGTCCTCGGGAATGGCGTCGAAGAGCTCCCAGGGCGGGTCGTTCGGGATAGGCACGACCACACACACGGATCGGGTGTCGTCTCCGTGCGGGGCCTGGCCGGCCGGGGTCGGGACGGTCACGTGTGTCATCAAGGTCCTTCCATCGTCGGTAGCCGGCGTTCGCCGACGTCGTGCTCGGTGCCCGCGGGCAGGTGCGGGTGCGGGTGAGGTACCGGTGGGGTGCCGGTCAGGTGCAGGTGGGTCAGGCCACGCTCGCGTCGGCGAGCTCGTCGACCATGAGGTCGGCGAACTCGGTCCGCAGGTACTCCGCGACGGCGACCCGCCACGGGCGCATGGTGTTCATGCCCTGGAGGTCGAGGACCATGTTCCGCATGATCTCCGAGCGCGGGCGGACGGACGGGAACTCCTCGGCGAAGAAGTCCGACGTCACGCCGACCAGCTCGATGTCATCGCGGCCGAGCACCTCCAGGATGCGCGCGGCGACGTCGTAACGGCTTCCGTCACCGCCGCACGCCATGTGGTAGAGCCCGTAGACGCCGGAGTCCAGGAGGCCGAGGAGGCATCGCGAGAAGTCGGGCGCGTAGGTGGGTGTGCCGAGCTTGTCGGTCACCGCGTACACGGTGGACGCGCCGCTGCGCACCTGGTCGACGATCCGTGACACGAACTTGTGGTCCCTGCGGACACCGCCGCCGACCATCCACCCCGCCCGCACGATGAAGTGCCGGTCGACGGTGCGCGCGACGATGAGCTCCCCTTCGTACTTGGACGCACCGTAGGTGTTCAGCGGGTTGGCGGCGTCGAACTCGGTGTACGCCGACTCCTTGGTCCCGTCGAAGACGCCGGCCGTGCTGATGTAGACCATCGGCACGTCCGCCCGGCGCGCGCTCAGCGCCACGTACTTCGTGCCGATGGCGTTCGTCAGGTAGGCGTGGTCGGGGTCGGCGTCGGAGATCTCGAGGGAGGTCTCCGCAGCCAGGTGCAGCACGAGCTCGGGCGCCACCGTGTGGAAGGCGTGCCGCACCTGATCGGCGTCCCGGACGTCCAGGTGTCCCACGGTCGGGCCTGCCGGCCCCCAGGGCGTCGGGTCGTCGAGGTTGATGTCCGTCGCGACGACCTCGTGACCTGCAGCAACGAAGGCGGGGATCAGGGCGCTGCCCAGCATCCCCGCACTGCCGGTGACCAGGACTCTCATGGTCGGTGTCCTTCCGTCGGATTGGTGTGACTGGGCTCGGCGTGGTTGGGCTCGGTGTGGTTGGGCTCGGTGTGGCCGGGGTCGGTGGTGCGGCGGTCGGCAGGGACGGGGTCGGTGAGACTGATGACCGCCATCCGGCAGATCCAGCGGGTGCCCGGGATGCGGCGGAGCAGGAAGCGGTCCGTCCGCTCGAGGCGGCGCCACGCCGGGTCCGACAGCTCCACGAAGTTCTGCAGCCGGCAGAGCACCTGGTACGGGGTCCACCGGACCGTCCGGAACCACCGCCGGAGCACCGCGAAGTCCGCCCGTCCGAGCGAGCGCTCGTCGGGCGAGTGCGTGTGCATCGGGAAGCGTCGAGTCACCAGCCGGGAGTTGCGCACCCGTCGGGTCCACTCGGGCAGGAAGAGCACCGGCTCGCAGAACACGGCGACGGCGCCCGGGGCCATGAGCGCCCCGATCCGGCGCATCGCCAGGTCGCGGTCGAAGTGGTGCACGACGTTGTTGCCGATGATCGCGTCGTAGTCGTCGTGCGGCAGTCCGGCGGCGCGCGGGTCGAAGTACTCGATCGGCACGTTCACGAACGTCACCCGGTCGGCGACCCCGTTGACCTCGGCGCGGCGGCGGGCGACCTCGAGGATCCCGGGCGAGACGTCGATGCCGACGACCTCCGCGCCCTGGAGGGCGAGCCACACCGCGAGGGAGCCGCCACCCGCTCCGACCTCGAGCACCCGGCGCCCCGCGAGCGGGCCGAGCCGGCGGACGGCGTCGGAGAGGAACTCCACGTGCTCGCGGTTCGCGAAGGGGATGCGCTCCGGGTCCACGCGGTAGTCGTCGCCGGACCAGGTGGCGAGGATGTCACGCGCCATCCGGTCGTACGTCTGCGCCTCGTGGGCGTGCCGGTCCGCGAGCGTGAGGAGCTCGCCGTGCTCGTGCTCGTGCTCGTGGTCGTGGTCGTGCTCGTGGTGCTCAGGCATCGATGCGCTCCAGGGCGAGGCGGAGGTTGGTGGTGTGGACGGCGAGCTGGGCACGGGACGAGGGACGCCCGACCAGGGCAGCCAGTCCGTGCAGCACGGCGCGGGCCGCGAACCCGACGGCCTCGACGGCGCGCAGGACGCCGCCCGCAGCCGCGCCGTGCCGCCGCACGTACCAGCGGTTCAGCGCACGCAGTGCCTCGGGGCTCGCCCTGCCCGTCGCCCGCTTGGACGACGACCCCATGAAGTGGGTGGCCGTGACGTCGCTCGCGTACCAGACGTGCCAGCCGGCGTCGGTCATCCGCGAGCAGAGGTCGACGTCGTCCATGTAGACGAAGATCCGTTCGTCCAGCAGGCCCACCTCGTCCAGGGCCTGACGCCGCAACGCCATCACCGCGCTCGACACCCACTCCGGGCGGAACGGCTCGTCGACGTCGCCACCGAGGTAGAGCCCCCGCCGCCGCAGCGGCCGCAGGCGGTCGAACCCGAGCAGGAAGACCGCCATGGACGCCAGTCGCGGCAGGCGACCGGCCGTCCAACGCTGGAACGCCCCGTCCCCGTACACGAGCCGGGGCCCGACGACGGCAGCGCGCGGATCGGTGTCGAAGTACCGCTGCAGCGCGGCGATGCCGCCCGGGTGCAACCGCGCGTCGGTGTTGACCAGGAGGAGCAGGCTGGCGCTGCTGGCCCGGATCGCCTGGTTGTTCGCGCGGCAGAACCCCACGTTCTCGCGGTTGGCGATCACCTGGACGTCCGGCCAGCGCCGCGCCAGGTGCTCGACCGATCCGTCGGTCGAGCCGTTGTCGACCACGATCACGTGGTTGCTCGTCCCGGCCGGCGTCGCGGCGTCGATGCTGGCGAGGCAGTCGTCGAGGAGGCCGACGGTGTTCCAGTTCACGACGATCGTGGTCAGCTCGCTCATCGCACCCCTCGCCCCCAGTCCACGTCGAGGACGGTGTTCGTCGGATCGGGCTGCACCTCGCGGGGACCGCCGCGCCCGCCCGGGTCGGCGACGAACAGCCCGACGCCGGTCGCCGCGGGTCCGAGGAACGCGACCCGGTCACCCTCCGGCGCGGCCACGGGGCGCCACGCGGGCGTGCCCTGCGGGCTGAGCACGGTCGCGGCACCGGCTGTTCCGTCGGGACGCAGCGGGGCGAGGACGACCGTGGGAACGCCGTCCCGGTCTTCCACGTAGACGATCGAGGCGCCGTCGGGGGTCCATGCGGCGCCGCCGGTCGCGAGGTTCCCCGTGGTGATCGGCGACACGTGCACGCCGTCGGCCGTGTCGGTACGGTAGACGCCGCGCAGGCTGCCCTGGGTCCAGGAGAAGGCGATCTGCGTACCGTCGGGCGACACGGCAGGCTCGGAGTCGTCGGTCGGTAGGGCGCCCGCACTGCCGTTGGTGAGGTTGAGCACGTCGCCGGTGCGCAGGTCGATCCGCAGGAGCACGGACTCCCCGGTGAGCGTCGAGGTGTTCGTCACGACGAGGAAGCGCCCGTCGGGTGTCATCACGGGGTCCTCGTTGCCGCGCGCGTCCCCGGGCGCGAGGCCGTCGCGCCAGTCCTCGATCCACGGGTCCGTGACCTGTGTGAGCGCGCCCCCCGGCGCGACCAGGAAGACCTGCCGCTGCGCCGTGTCGGGCGCGAGACCGGCGAGCCGCTCCTCCCGCTGGGCGACGGCGAGCAGGTCGAGGTCCTCCAGCGTCACATGGGCGCGCCGCTCGCGGCCGGCCGGGGGCGCCGGGTGCGGGGCGCGGGAGTCCCCGACGGCCACGGCCGCCGTGAGCAGGATCGTCTCCCCGTCGGGCGCCCACCGCGCCTCGAGCGGCTCGACGCCGTCGGGCAGGGCCACCTCGGTGCGGTGCATGAGGTCCGTCGACGCGGTCACCACTGATCGGTGACCGGTCCGGTCCGCGGTGACGAGCAGCAGGCGAGAGGAGCGCTCCTGGGACCCGACGTGTGCGGTGGAGGTCGAGGCGCCCGGCGCCTGCACCCAGTCGTACCAGTCGATCGCGAGGTCCGCGCTGGCCAGGACCACCCGGGGATCGGACCCGTCGAGCCCGATCGCGCAGATCGCCGTGTGCATCGAGTCGAGCGCCCCGACGAAGCTCACGGCCGTGCCGCCGGGGACGAACTCGGGCACGAACCCCGACATCTCCGCGACGCCGCACGGATCGTCCGGCGCGCGCGTCGTGCAGTCCATCCCGTCGGTCAGCACGGTCTCCGGGCCGCCGGCCGCGGGCTGGACGACGACCCGCCAGTCGGCGACCTTCACACCCCCCGGTCCGCCGCCGGCCGACGGCGTGCCCTCGCCCCGGTAGGAGGCGATCGCCACGAGCGTGCCGTCGGCCGAGAGAGCCGGGTCGGTGTCGAACCACTGGGTCCCGGTGATCCGACGGCGGTCCGTGCCGTCGGCGTCCATCCGGGTGACGGCCGCGCCGCCCGTGCCGTCGTGCCAGACGAAGACGACCTCCTCGCCGGCGGGGTCGAGGGCGGGGTCGGAGTCGAACCCGCCGAGCGGCATCGTCCGGGCGGTGAGGTTGGTGCTCTCCAGGGTGGCGAGGTCGAGCCGGAAGATCGCGACCTCGGGGAACCACGGGGCGGTGGCGGTGAACGCCAGCCACCGTCCGCCCGGTTCGACGACCGGCTGCGCCACGCGGAAGTCGAACGAGGCGAGCACCTGGACGCCGGACCCGTCGGGGTTCATCATCGCGATGCTCTCGGGCGAGCCGGGCGCACCCGTCCGCACGGTGTAGACGATCTTGGTGTTGCCGAAGGCCCACCGCGGCCAGCTGTAGTACCGGCCGTCCGCGGGGGTGAGCCGCTGGATCCCCGTGCCGTCGGACCGCACCGTGTAGATGCCCTGCTGACCCGTCGCCCGGTCGACCGCGCTGAACGTGATGTCCGCGCCGCCGGCCCCCGCCGCCACCGGGACGGACACCGCCGTGGCGGCGCGCGCGTCCGCCACCGGGGACCCGGCCGCCTCGGCCGTCGACCCGCCCCCCGTGGTCGCCACCAGTGCGACGACCGCCAGCGCCCCGAGCGCGCTCATCGCGCGCGCAGGGCGGCGACGCCGCTCGGCCCCGCGCGGGGCGGCCCTCCGGGTCACGGCCCAGTGGTCCGGCCACGGCGACATCCCGGTCATGCGTGCGCCGGCGACGGCCAGGCCCGCGAGGAGCCAGAACAGGGCGAGAGGGATGTCCTGGCGCAGCGAGAACCCGAGGAGCTCCTCGAGAGCGAGGAAACCCATCGCGCCCGCGATGCCGACACCGAGTGGGCGGAAGAGGACGTCGGCGCTGCGGGCGAGCCGGAACGCGACGACGCCGAGCCCGACGGCGAGCCCGAGGAACCCGACGAGGCCGATCACACCGGTCTCGGCGAGCACCAGCAGGTAGAGGTTGTGCACGGGGTGGCCGAAGAAGATCACCGGATTCGCCTCGTACCGCGGCAGCACCACCTCGAAGTTGTTCAGCCCGACCCCGACCACGGGGTGGTCGTCGAACATCACCAGGGCGATGTCGTTGAGCTCGAGCCGGGACTCCACCTCCTTGAGGTAGTGACCCGTGCGGAAGCTCTCCGCGAACTTCCGGCTGATCTGATCGAAGAAGACGAGGACGAAGGCACCGAGCCCCAGACCGATGCGCCCCAGCACCGGCCAGGTGACCCAGCCGCGCCGCACCCCGACCGCGACGACGACGAGGCCCGCCGCACCGAGCGCGACGAGCGACGCCCGGGTGTTCGCCAGCCAGAGGCACACGACGGACGCCCCGACGACACCCAGGGCGGTGAGCCGCGCGAGGACGTGCCGCAGCTCGACCGCGAGGGCGAGTGCGACCATCGTGATGATCCCGAGCGAGGCGCCGAGGAAGACGGGGTGGATGACCGTGCCGAACGGCCGTCCGAGGGCTCCGGTGTCGGTCACCCGCTCACCGAGCTCCGTCGGGACGCCGAGGAACGACAGGCCGAGGACGCCGCCGGTGCGCCACTGCAGCACGACCACCACGAGCTGGACGGCGACGAACACCGCGAGCCCGGCGAGGATGGCCCAGACCTGACGGCGGGTGCGGACCCGGACGGCGACGTAGACGAACAGCAGGTACATCCAGGCCATCCGGACGAGCTCCGCAGCGGAGAGGACCGGCGTCGGCGCGACCAGCAGACTGGGCAGCATCAGCAGGACCGCCGCCGGAGGGAGCCAGAGCACCGGTTCCCGGACCGCCGCGCGGAGGTCCGCGACGAGGGTCCCCTCGCGCGCCCACAGCGCGTAGAGCAGCACGAGCATGACGTCGAAGGTCGTCACGTAGACCGAGATCGCGCCGCCGGAGACCTCGAGGTCCTGCGGACCGATCGACTTGTGCAGCAGGAAGCTCAGCGAGGCGACCGTCGCGAAGGTGAAGAACACGGTGCGGTCACGGACCGCGGTCAGCAGCGCCGTCGCGCCCACGGCCGCGACCACCACGAGGACCCCCTTGGTGCCCATGGACGCCGCCAGCCAGGCCAGCGCCGCTCCGGCGGCACCGACGACGACGACGGCGGCCGCCTCCGACCGCCGTGACCGCCGCGGTCCGGCCGGACGGCCCGGGCGGGACGCGTCCCCGGTGGGCGCGCGCCGGAACGTGCCGGTCGCCGATCCCGTCATGAGGTTGGCGAGCAGCGGCCAGAACGCAGCCACGGCGAGTCCGGCGAGCACGACGGCGACGACGGCGACCAGCCCGAGCGTCCCCTGCCGGGCCAGCAGCCACGCCAGGCCGGCCGCACCGAGCCCGCACGCGACGGCGAGCAGCGCCGCCCGGGGGCCCGACCGCGGGCCCGCGGTGGGTCCGGCGGGCGTCGGCGGGGCGCCGCCGCCGATGACGCGCACGACTCTGTCGGACGTCGCTGCGAGGGGTCCGCGCAGCTCGTCACGGAGCACGTACCCGACGACGGCGACGACGGTCACGGCGGCGACCCCGTACAACGCCGTCGTCCCGAGCGGGGCGAGCGCCATCGCCAGCGCAGCGGCGACGACGCACCAGGCGACGGCGGCGGTCACGTGGCCACCTCCTCGCGCGGGTGCAACGGCGTCGGCGTCGGACGGCGCGGCGGCGTGCTGCGGTACGCGCGCTGGGTGTGGTGCAGCATCACCTTCCAGTAGGTCCACTCGGCGAGGCGGCTGCGCCGATCGAGCCGCTCGAGCCGACGCTGCAGCGGCGGAACCGTCACCGAGTTGAACAGGGCCGTACGGGCGGCCATCCGGATGCGCCCGCGCAGCGAGCCGGTGCGACTGAGCACCCCGTACCGCTCGAGCAGGTCCGGCTCCGGGATGAGCACCTCCAGGTCGCGCAGGCCCCGGCCGATCGACGCCTGCAGGCGGCACGCGCTCGCGAGGTCGTGCGGGTGGTAGTGCTCGCCCCACGCACGCGGTTCGAACACCACCGGGTACCCGGCGCGCGTCCACCGGTAGCCCAGCTCGACGTCCTCGTGGCCGATCTCCGCCCAGTCCTCGTGGAACACGAGGTTGCGCTCCAGCATCACCGCACGCGGCAGGCTCAGGTTCATCGACCAGTGGTAGCGGTAGGACACCTCGCGATCCGCGCGGTCGGCGATCTCCCCGTACGCGAACGGCTGGTACCACTCGATGAACGGGGTCTGCGGCATCTGCGCGGACTGCTCGACGAGGCCGACGACCGCCACCGGGTCCCCGTGCCGGGCGTGCGCGGCGACGTGCGTGGCCACGAAGTCCGGGCGCACCCAGACGTCGTCGTTCATGAACAGGACCAGGTCCCCGGTCGCGGACCGCAGCGCCTGGTTGCGCTTGACTGCCGGGAGGCGCTCGGTGCTCCACAGGAGGCGGACCGGGATGTCCGCCGCCCGGTCCAGCTCGCGGACCATCTCCGGTGTCGCGTCGGTGGAGTTGTCGGCGACGAGGATCTCGAGGCGGTCCCGGGGGTAGTCCTGCGCGATGAAGTGCTCGAGGGTGGTGCGCACGACGTCGCACCTGTTGTACGTGGGGAGGATCACCGAGACGGCTGGGGTGGCGCTCACGCGATCGCCGCCCTGATCGAGCCGGCGAACCCTAGCCGGGTGACCACCACGAGGTAGCCCACGAGGGCCAGGCCGGCGACGGGCACCCACGGCACCCCCGCTGCCGTCAGCCCTGCGACAAGGGCGAACGTCGGCACCCCGGCCACCCCGATGTGGGCGAGGCGACGCCAGTCGAGCCGGGCTGCCATGTGGTCGCGCACGGCACGCGTGGAGGCACCGAGCACGAACAGGCCCACGGCCAGGGCCGACATCGCGGCACCGACGGGCCCGACGGCCAGCACCAGGACCACGCAGAGGACGACCGCGACCCCGAGCGCCACGAGGTTGTAGCGCAGCACCACCCGCTGGTGGCCGCCCGCGAGGAGCACCAGCGACTGCCAGGCATTGACGGTCATCACGACGAGCGCGAGGGCGAGGACCGCCAACGGGGTGGCCGCGTCGTCGTACGCCGGCCCGAAGGCCGTGGCGACGAGCGCAGGCGCGAGGACGACCGTGACCACCGCGACGAAGCCGGTCATGATGACCAGCAGCTCGGTGCCACGCCGGTAGATCTGCAGGAACCGGTCGGACTCCCCCGCGCCCCACGCGTGTGCGAGCAGCGGGAAGAGCACGTTGATGATCACCGCGGTGGCCAGGAAGAGGTACTCGATCGGCTGGTAGGCGGCGCCGTACACACCGAGGTCACGCGGCGGGCGCAGAGCTGCCACGACGAGCGAGTCGAGCTTGAGGTAGAGGACGCCGACGAGCAGGGCCGGGCCGAGCAGGACCGCCTCAGTCAGGTACGGCCGGATGCTGGCCCGCACCACCCGCGGCCGCAGCCCGTACCGGCGTCGGGTGAGGGCGGCCGCGAGGACCAGCGCGACCGCGAGCCCGACGGCCGGCGGCACGAACAGCCACGGCAGGCTCGCACCACGGGCGATGAGCAGGAGGATGAGCCCGGTCTCCAGGGCCTCGGCGACGACCCGGAGCACCGCCTCGTTCTGCTGGGCGACCCGGGTCTGGAACGGGACGACCAGGACCCCGAGCACCGCCTCGGTGAGGATGGTCAGCGACGCGATCGCGGCGGCGACGTGCGCGACCGGCGATCCGCCGAGCAACGCGACGACGCCCTGGCAGCCTGCGATGGCCACGACGGCCAGGCCCAGCCGGAGCGCGATGATGGTGCCCGCGACACCGCTCTCGTCCGCTCCGGCGCGGACCATCTCCCGCACCGCCAGCTTGGGCAGGCCGAAGTCGGCGACCACCCCCGCGAACGTGACCACGGTGAGGACCAGCACGTACGTGCCGTAGGAGTCCGGGGCCAGGTAGCGCACGATCGCGAGCGAGGACACCAGGTTCAGGACGAGGTGCAGGACCTTCGCAGCGAGCTGCGAGGTCACGCTCACGGTCGCGGCACGTACGCGATCCGGGGCTTGGACGGTCATCGCGCGGCGTCCCCCGGACGGCGCGCCGCGGTGCCGTTCCCCGCGACGGGGCGGCTCGGCGACGCCGTGCCGGCACCGTTGCCGTGTGCTCCCGCCGGGACGCGTCCGGCCACGGGGGCCGAGGCGACGCCCGCCTCCACGGGGCTCTCGTCGAACAGGTCCAGCTCCGCAGGCTCGTCGGCCTCGACGTCCTCCCAGCTGTCGGCGTCGGGGACGGCGGCCTCGCTCGGGTCGAGGACCTCCTGCCGGCGCGCGCGAGCGGTCAGGACCGCCCCGGCGAGCCCGCCGATGAGCAGGCCGAGCGCCAGGTAGATGTACCGCTTGGGCGACGTCGGGTACGCGGGCGCGGCCGCCTCGTCCAGACGGGTGAGGTCGGTGGGGTTCTGCGCCGCCGTCACCCGCGCGGCCTGCAGCATCTGGGTCGACGACGTCAGGTTCGTCTGGGCGAGCATCAGGCTGTTCTCGAGGGCCGACAGGTCCGCGAGAACGGCGTTGTCCGCGAGGACGCTCGCCCCGTCGATGATCGACTGGAGCTCCGTGACCCGCGCCCGGACCCCGGTGAGCTGGGCCTGGGTCGTCGCCTGGGTGACCTCCAGCTGCGCGTACACCGCGCTCGCCGCGTCGGTGCTCATCTGGGTGGTCGACCGCCCGGTCACGATGCTCTGGATCGAGCTGGTCGTCCGCGGCGTGGCCCGGAGCTCGGCGGTGACCGCGGCGAGCTGCCCCTCGAGGTCGGCCGCCTGCGCCTGCGCCGTCAGCAGGTCGGTGCGCAGGCTCTCGTACGTGGTCGCCGAGAGCAGCTGGCCGCCGTCGGCTGCGAGGAGGCCGTTGTCCGTCTGGAACTGCGCCAGCTCCGCGCGGCGGTCCGCGACCTCCTCCTCCGACTCCGCGACCAGGCCCTCGAGCCGCTCGATGTTGCTCGCCGACTCCGTGGCGAAGCGCTCCTGGCTCACGCGCACGAGCTCGTCGGCGACGGCGTTCGTCACCTGCCGCGCCTCCTCCGGCGTCCGGCCCGTCGCGGTCACCTGCAGCACGTAGGAGCCCGTCGTGCCGGCCGTCCCTCCGGCGTTGGCGCCGAGGGGCGCGACGGCCGTGCCCTCCTGCACCTGCCGGACGGCCTCCTCGTAGGGGTCGACGTCGGCGCAGAAGCCCGAGGTGACGAACGCCCGGCCGCACCGGTACACCCAGGCCAGGCCCGAGGCGACCGCCGCGATCGGCCCCGACTTGCGGGGACGCTCGTCGAGCGCGAGCTCTTCGACGACCGACGTGGCCACGGCCCGGCTGGACGCCGTGCCGGCGTACGTGGCGGCGAGGGACTGGGCCAGGCTGGAGTCGACGACGCCCGGCTGCGCGGACAGGTCCTCGCCGGTGCTCGACAGGAACGTCGCGTCGCGGCCGCGGATGAGGACCAGGGTGCTGGACTCGTACGTCGCGTCGACCATGAACGAGCCGGCGAAGGCGAGCACTGCACCCAGCGTGCCGACGACGAGGATGCGCCAGTAGCGCCTGACGAACGTGGACGTCATCGGGGGGTCCTCCGGGGTCGGATCGCTCGCGCGGACGCGTGCACGGTGATGAGCACGGCCGCCCGGACGCTGAGCAGCACGGCCCCCGCCCACCGGGCGGGGTTGAGGGGATGCGATGCGTGGTGCTTGCGCCAGTAGAGGTAGGCGCCACGGTGGAAGCGCACGACGGAGCGCGGATGCCAGCCGTGGCCGCGGGTGCCACCCTCGTCGTGGGTCACCGTCGCCGCCGGCACGCACCACACCTCGCGGCCGGCACGGGTGATGCGCCGGCACCAGTCGGCGTCCTCCCAGAAGAGGAAGAAGTCCTCGTCGAAGCCGCCGACCTCCTCGACCACGGCGCGCGGCACGAGCATCGCGGCCCCGGAGACCCAGTCGACGGTGAAGGGCTCGTCGCCCAGGCGATCGGCCTCGACGAGGAACGCCCTCGACCACCGGTTGCGTGGGAACCACCGGGACAGGGGCGACCGGCGTCCGAAGACCGCCGCGGCCGGCGTCGGGAAGCGCCGCGCGGTGAGCTGTGCGGTGCCGTCGGCGTTGAGGAGCCGCGGGGCGACCACGCCCGCCCCGGGGTGGGCGTCGGCGAACCGCACCAGGGTCGCCAGCGCCCCGCGCGCGACCACGGTGTCCGGGTTCAGCACGAACACGTGACGACCCTCGCCGGCTGCGATCGCGGCGTTGTTCGCGCGGGCGAAGCCGAGGTTCTCGCCGAGGTCGAGCGCCCGCGCCCCGTCCGATCGTGCCCGCACCGCTTCGACCGTGCCGTCGGCAGACCCGTTGTCGGCGACCGTGACCGTGACCCGCAGGCCCGGCGCGGCCTCGGCGAGGCTGTCCAGGCAGGCGAGCACCAGGTCCCGGCTGTGGTAGCCGACGACGACGACGTCGACGTCCGCGCGGTCGGACACCGGCCCCGCCGGGTCGGGGGTCGCGCGCACCGGGGACGGGACCGGCATCAGAACGCGCCCCGTCCGACGAGGACCACAGCGACCGTCCGGAGGAGGATGCGCACGTCGAGGAGAAGCGTCTGCTGGGCGACGTACCGCAGGTCGAGCCGGATCCGCTCCCGCACCGTGAGGAGGCTGCGCCCCGCCACTTGCGCCAGGCCCGTCACCCCGGCCTTGGTGAAGAAGAGCGCGAGGTCCTCGGGCCGGTAGTGGGAGAGCAGCTGCGGCAGCTCCGGACGCGGACCGACGAGGCTCATGTCGCCCTTGAGCACGTTGATCAGGTTCGGGAGCTCGTCGAGGGTCGTGCGCCGCAACCACCGACCGACCCGGGTGTTGCGCGGGTCGTCCTCGAGCTTGTAGTAGACGTCGCCGTCACCTGCGGTCCGGTGGTAGTCGTAGAGCTCGGGGAACCGGTCGCGGGCGTCCACCCACATGGTGCGGAACTTGTAGAAGACGAAGAGGCGACCCCCCAGCGTGACCCGGTGATGACGGAACAGGGCAGGTCCGGGCGAGTCCAGCCGGATCACCACGGCGAGCACGAGCAGCACCGGCAGGCTGAGGAGGAGCAGGACCGACGCGCCGAGGATGTCGAGCAGCCGCTTGCCCACGCGGTACGCCCGGCTCCGGTTCGGCAGGTACAGGACCCGGGCGTGCAGCAGACGACGGTCGAGGTAGTCGTCGAGCGGCTCGACCTCGTCCCACGGGTCGTCGGCCGCGTGGTCCGAGTCCGGGCCGCCACGCTCCTCGACGGTGGCCCGTCCCTCGACGTACTCCTCGCCCGCGGGGAACCGCACCTTGATCGGCGTCGCGGGCGCCACACCGAGCCCGGGGTCGAGCGTGGGGTCGAGTCTGGGGTCGCGACCGGGGTCGAGCGCGGGATCAGCAGTACCGGCCGCGGGCGCGTCCACGTCCGCGGGAGTGCCGACCGGCCGTGCGCCGAGCCGTCCGCGCGGCACCGACCGGTCGGCACCTCGCCGCTCGAGCTCGGTGAGCACCGAGAGTCGCTGCGTGCCGAGCGAGCGGTGGGCCAGCGCGATGGAGCGCAGCGACGGCGGAGGGCCGTCGGCGTCGAGGTGCGCTGTCAGGAGTGCCCCGTGGAAGCCCAGGAGCCAGCTCTCGGACCCGGCGGCGCGCAGTCGAGCCTCATCGGGCTGCCCGGCCACGACGGTTTGGTTCGCCATCGTCCCCCCTCAGAGACGGCTGCTCCGGGGACGTTCGATGGTGAACTGCCACGCGTGCCGCCGTTTCCGACGTCACGCCCCCCTGTGACAGACGATCATGTTGCCATGCCGAGTTGTGCCCGTGTAAAGCCTTTGTCCAAATCCGCGAAGATTTAACCTGGCCGTCACGTTGGTCGCCATTGCGCCTTCAGAGGGGGACGCGGCGTGGACAACCGGCGGGCACTGCCGAGGCTCAGGCCACCCCGAGCGACGCGAGGTCGGCATCGACCATCCGGGCGACGATCTCCTCGAACGGGACCGTGGGCGCCCACCCGAGCTCGCGGCGAGCCTTGCCCGCGTCACCCACCTGGAGCGCTGCGTCGACCGGCCGCACGAGCTCGGGATCCACCTCGACGTGACGCTCCCAGTCCTCGATCCCCACGTGGCCGAACGCGACGCGGACGAAGTCGGCGACCGTGTGCGTCCTGCCGGTCGCCACGACGAAGTCGTCGGCGACGGAGTGCCGCGCCACACGGAGCATGGCGTCCACGTAGTCCGGCGCCCACCCCCAGTCGCGGCGGGCGCCCAGGTTGCCGAGCCGGAGCGTCCCCCGCCCGTCCCGGGCGATCCGGGCCGCAGCGGCGGTGATCTTCCTGGTCACGAACGTCTCGGGTCGCCGGGGGGACTCGTGGTTGAAGAGGATGCACGTGGCGACGCGCAGGCCGCGCCCGCGGTACACGCCGGCCATGTGGTGGGCGTACGCCTTCGCGGCGCCGTACGGGGACACCGGCCGCACGGGTGTCCTCTCGTCCTGGGGTGCGGCAGTCGCCTGCCCGAAGATCTCCGCGCTGCTCGCCTGCACGCAGACGACGTCGTGCTGGGCGGAGTCGCGCAGCTGGGCCGCGGCGCGGAAGATGACGGCGGCGGCCACCCCCGACAGCTCCGCGGTGCGCACCGGCTCCGCCCAGGACTGGGCGACCGAGCTGACGCCGGCGAGGTTGTACACCTCGTCCGGTGCCACCTCGGCGACCAGCCGGGCGAGGCCCTCGTGGTCGGCCAGGTCGCCCGGGTGGAGCGTGACCTCGGGGTAGGCCTGTGCGAGAGCCGCCGACCCGGGGTGCTCGCCGCCGCGCACGAGGCCGTGCACCTCGGCACCCTCGGCAAGGAGCCGTTCGGTGAGGTATCCGCCGTCCTGCCCGGTGATGCCGGTGACGAGCACCCTGGTCATGACTACCGACCGATCAGGACGCGTTGCTCCGCCAGGTCGTTCTCCACCATCATCGCCACGAGCTCGGGGAACGCGACCGTGGGTGCCCACCCGAGTGTGTCGCGAGCCTTGCTCGCGTCGCCGGTGAGGAGGTCCACCTCAGCGGGGCGCATGAAGCTCGGGTCCTGCCGCACGTACGGCGACCAGTCGTCGACGCCGATGACCGCGAAGGCTGCGTCGAGGAGGTCGCGGATCGAGTGGGTCTCCCCCGTCGCGACGACGTAGTCGTCCGCCACGTCCTGCTGCAGCATGCGCCACATGGCGTCCACGTAGTCGCCCGCGAAGCCCCAGTCGCGCTTGGCGTCGAGGTTCCCGAGCACGAGCTCGTCCTGGACACCGAGGTGGATCCGGGCGACCGCCTGGGAGACCTTCCGCGTGACGAACTCCGGGCCCCGGCGCGGGGACTCGTGGTTGAACAGGATGCCCGACGACGCGTGCATGCCGTACGACTCCCGGTAGTTGATCGTCATGTAGTGCCCGAGGACCTTGGCCACGCCGTACGGCGACCGCGGCCACAGCAGGGTCGACTCG
Source organism: Actinomycetes bacterium (assembly GCA_023428465.1). Taxonomy (GTDB): domain Bacteria; phylum Actinomycetota; class Actinomycetes; order Actinomycetales; family Cellulomonadaceae; genus Actinotalea. The sequence continues at coordinate 18,184 of JAEYXM010000225.1, read as the reverse complement.
CGCTGCGGGACCTCCTGCGCCTTGCCGAACATCTCCGAGCTCGACGCCTGGTAGAAGCGGACCCGCGACGGGTCGTCGTGCGCGTAGAGGCGTACGGCCTCGAGCATGTTCAGCACGCCCTTACCGGTGACGTCCGTCGTCAGCATCGCGTTCTGCCACGAGTAGGCGACGAACGAGATCGCGGCCAGGTTGTACACCTCGTCCGCCCGCGACTGCTCCATCGCGCGCAGGAGGCTCGAGAGGTCGAGCAGGTCGCCGGTCAGCAGGTGGACGTCGGGGACCAGCTGCCGGACCAGCTCGAGCTTCGGGTTGTTCTGGCCGCGGATGAGCCCGTAGACCTCGTAGCCCTTGGCCAGCAGGTGCTCGGACAGGTACAGGCCGTCCTGGCCCGTGATTCCGGTGATCAGTGCGCGCGTCATGGTTCCTCGTCTACAGCAGGGAGTGACCCGGGATCGCTCGGCGACGTCGCGATACTAGCCTCGGGCGGATGCCGTGCTCGGTGCGATCGTGCCGTCGAGGAGCCGCCGCCGCCCTGCTGGTGCCCGGGTGCGGACCGCTCAGTCCTCCGGCGACACGTCCTCCAGACCCGGCCACGGCTTGCCCTGCACCGCCTCCGGGGCGCCGACGACGAACCGCCGGGTCACCTCGTCGACGACCGGACGCTCGCCCCGCCACACGAGGTACGTGAAGACCGAGGCCAGGAGGACGAGCACCCAGTCCGACGTCACCAGGACCACCCCGGCGGCGAGCACGGCGAAGGACACCACCCCGAGCGACGCCCTCGGCTGGTCGAACGTGACGTACGCAGCGATCCGCACCGTGTCCCGGAACCGGAAGCTGAACACGCTCGCCACGACCAGCGCGTGCGTGAGCCAGACGAGGACGAGCACGGCCACCACGCCGCTGAGCGTCCCGACGAGCACCGGCAGGTGCACCGCGCCCAGGTGGGTGAGGTTGGTGGCGAGCAGCCCCAGGACGACGAGGCCCGGCACCCACACGCGGACCGAGTCGAGCAGGTTCAGGCGGTACCCGCGCCAGAAGTGCCGGGCGGGCGCCTGGTCGCGCTCCTCGCCGAACCGCTTCCACGCGAAGAACGCCGCGGACGCCGCAGGACCGACGGGCAGCATGAGGAGCGCGGCGAGCAGGACGTTGCTCGCGTCGCGCTCGAGGAACAGCAGCGGCACGAGGCCGGGCGCCATGGTGACCACGAGCAGCCCCTCGATCACGAGGAACCAGTACGCGACCGTCGACGCGCGGGACAGCGGACCCGCCGTCGGCTCCGTGCCCGAACCCCGACCCGACGCCGATCCCACGCTCATCCCGTCCCCGTCTCCCGTCGCAGCACCAGCACGTCCGTGGGCGCGAGGCGCAGCACCTCACCGGCCGTGATCCGCCGACCGCTGATCAGGTCCGTGGCATCGGCGTGCGCCGGCACCTCGACCACCTGGTCCCCATGGTGCAGGAGCAGATCGACATCGGCACGGGCCGTCCGGCGGGTGGCGAGCTCCAGGCCAGGCACGTCCGCGTAGGGCCCGACGAGCCCGTGCCGGTCGAGCACGGCCCGGACGACGGCACCCACGCCGGCGGCGTCGAGCAGCGTCCCGACGTACCAGGCCTCGCCGTCGCCGTGACGGTTGCGCGTCACCGCGGCAGTGCCGGCGTAGAAGTCGGTGCCGTAGGTGCCCAGGACCTCCGCGGCCGTCGGCTGCACGAGGTCGAAGACGAGCGAGGCGTCGCTCACGACGACGTCGCGCCCAGGCAGGGCGAGCGTCACCGCGTTCGTCACGCCCGGCGCACGGGCGTCCGTCTCGTCCACACGGACGCCCACCAGGCCCGCGAGCGGCCCCGGCACGTCCGCCGCGAAAGCGACGTCGTCGACGTCGACCCGGCCGGAGAGCACGGTGGTCAGCACCGTTCCGCCGCGCGCCGCGACGGCCTCGAGCCGCGCCGCGACGTCGCCGGCGACCATGTGCAGCAGGGGCGCCACGACGACGTCGTACCCCGCCAGGTCGGCCGTGACCGGCACGACGTCGACCTGCGCGCCGCACTCCCACAGGGCGGCGTAGTAGGCCGTCACGACGTGCGGGTACTTCACGTGGCGGTTCGGCCCGTCGGAGATCTCCACCGCCCACCAGGAGTCCCAGTCGAACAGCAGCGCGACACGGGACGGCGTCCGGCCACCGAGCAGCTCGCCGCCCACCTGCTCGAGCTCCGCCCCCAGGGCGGCGACCTCGCGGAACACCCGGGTGTCCGTCCGGCCGGCGTGACCCACCACAGCCCCGTGGTACTTCTCGCACGCACCGCGTGACTGACGCATCTGGAAGTACAGGACGGCGTCGGCGCCGTGCGCGACGGCCTGCCACGACCACAGGCGCAGGACGCCGGGCCGCTTCACCGGGTTCACGTCGCGGCTGGCCGTGACGGACGGCGTCTGCTCCATGAGCCAGAACGGCTGGCCGCCCTTGAGGCCGCGCATCAGGTCGTGCGCCAGGGCCATGCGGGCCGCCGAGCGGTCGTCGGGCGGGTAGTTGTCCCACGACGCGAAGTCCAGGTCGTCCGCCCAGCGGTGGTAGTCGACGGGTCGGTACATGCCCATGAAGTTCGTCGTCACCGGCAGGTCGGAGTGCCGCCGGATCGCCGCCTTCTCCTCCCGGAAGGTGCGCAGGAGGTTGTCGGACGTGAACCGGAGGTAGTCCAGCGTGATGCCCTGGAACGCCGTGTGGTCGGGCCCGCGCCAGTGCTCCGACAGCGCCGACGGCACCACGACCTGCGCCCAGTCCGTGAAGCGGTGCGACCAGAACGTGGTGCACCAGGCGTCGTTGAGGCGGTCGAGGCTCGTGTACCTCTCGCGCAGCCAGGGCAGCACGCGGGAGCGTCATCGGGTCTCCTGGGTGCCACGTCGCGACGACCGCCTTGCTCAGCGGCAGGACGATCCGGAAGAAGGTCCCGTAGGTACTCAGCCCGTCGATCGCGGCGGCCTCCTCGAGCTCCTCGGGGAAGCTTTCGAAGAACGACTTCATCACCAGGAGGTTGAACACGCTGCTCGTGAGCTGGAAGACGAGGCCGGCGACGATGACGATCGACATGAAGTGCGGCAGGTAGGAGATGGTCTGCACCACCCGCTTGAACCGCCGGGACCGCAGCTCGTTGAGCATGAGCGCGAGGACGACCGGCAGCGGGAACACGATGAGCAGCGTGAGGCCGCCGAGGACGAGCGTGTTCTGGAACACGTTCCAGAACTGCTGGTCCTTCCAGAACATCTCGACGTAGTGCAGGCCGACCCACTCGTCACCGAAGATGTTGCTGCCGGGGCGGAACCTGCGGAACGCGATGACGTTGCCGGCCATCGGCAGGTAGCGGAACACGACGAAGAAGATGAGCGGGAGCACGGCGAGCGAGTAGAGCTGCCAGTCCCGGCGCAACGAGCGCCGCCACCCGCGCCGACGGCGCCTCGGGGGCACTGTCGAGGCCGCGGCGACCCGGGGCACGGCGGGCGAGGGGCCGTTCGGGGACCCGCTTCCGGGGGCCGCCGCAGGTTCCTGCACGGTCGTCATGTTCACCTCCGCTCACGTCGATGTGATGCGAAAGTATCGACGGATAAGTCGATACCCTGCGCTGCCCCGGCAACCTAGGCTGAACGGATGAAACGGTCAAGGCAAGGCGCGAAACATGTTTCTCCACGGTGTTCCGGCCGCTGGTGACTCGTGCCCCGTACGGGCCGGAGACGGCGCCGCACGCCCCCGGAATGGTGCCGACGGAGGCTGGGCGCGGCCGCCCCCTGGTGCTACGTTGACCGACGAAAGTTGCGACGGCGCACGAAGGCGGGACAGTTGGCCGGGGAGACCACCATCACGATCGCGGAGATCGCGGCGGAAGCAGGCGTGTCCGTGCCCACCGTCTCGAAGGTGCTCAACGGCCGCCCCGACGTGTCCGCCGCGACGCGCGCACGGGTCGAGGCCGTGATCGACCGGCACCAGTACCGACGCCGTCGGACCCGCACCGCGACGGCCGCGCGCCTCATCGACCTCGTCATCCACGAGCTCGACTTCGCGTGGGCGGTCGAGCTCATCAAAGGCGTCGAGCAGGTCGCGGGCCCGGCGCGGGCCGGCGTCGTGCTCTCGGAGCTCGGCGGTGCGCACCGCCCGCCCCAGGAGTGGCTCGACGACCTGCTGGCCCGGCCGCCGCTCGGCGTGATCCTCGTGCTCTCCGGCCTGGACGTGTCGCAGCGCCGCCAGCTCGCGGCACGGTCCATCCCCGTCGTCGTCGTGGACACCGCGGGCGAGCCGCCGACAGACGTCCCGACTGTGGGCTCGGCGAACTGGAACGGCGGGCTCGCCGCGACGCGGCACCTCATCTCGCTCGGCCACCGCCGCATCGCGGTCATCGCCGGACCCGCGGACGTCATGTGCTCGCGGGCGCGGATCGACGGGTACCGGACGGCACTCGAGGAGGCCGACATCCCGATGGACCCGGCCCTCGTGCGGCACGGCGACTTCTTCGTCGGCGGTGGGTTCACGCACGGCTCGGACCTGCTGGGCCTCGACGACCCGCCGACGGCGATCTTCGCGGGCAGCGACCTGCAGGCCCTCGGGGTGCTGCGGGCGGCGCGCGAGCGCGGCTTGCACGTGCCGGCGGACCTGTCGGTCGTCGGCTACGACGACCTGCCGGTCGCCGCGTGGATCGGCCCGCCGCTGACCACGGTGCGCCAGCCGCTGCAGGAGATGGCGGCGACCGCGGCGCGCATGGTGCTCGACCTCGCGCGCGGCGAGGAGCCCCGCAACCTGCGGATCGACCTCGCGACCGAGCTGGTCATCCGGGAGAGCACGGCGCCGCCGCGCACCAGCTGACCAGGCGCCGGCCCGCACCAGCGGACACCTGCGCCGTCGGGCGGTGGGCTGCGCCGAGCGACACGCAGCCGTCAGGCGGCGGCGAGCAGCTCCTCGATGCGGGCCAGCTCGTCGTCCGTCAGCGGCGCGGCCGTGAGCGCAGCGACGTTCGCCTCGAGCTGGGCGACGCTGCTCGCACCGACGAGCGCGGAGGTCACCCGCCGGTCGCGCAGCACCCACGCGAGCGCGAGCTGCGCGAGTGTCTGCCCGCGCTCGCGCGCCACCGCGTCGAGCCCGCGGGCGAGCGTCAGGTACTCGGGCGTGATCTGCTCCGCGTGCAGCCAGGCGCCGTGCGTCATGCGCGAGCCCGCCGGAACCTGCCCGGTGAGGTAGCGGTCCGTGAGCAAGCCCTGGGCGAGCGGGCTGAACACGATGAGCCCGACGCCGAGGTCCCCCACCGCGTCGAGGAGCGTCTGGGTCTCGCCGTCGCCCACGCGCTCGACGTGGCGGTTCAGCATCGAGTAGCTGGGCTGGTGGATCAGCAGGGGCGTGCCGAGGTCGGCGAGGATGCGCGCGGCCTCGCGCGTGGCGGACGGCGAGTAGTTCGAGACGCCGACGTAGGTGGCCTTCCCGCTGGTCACGGCCGCGTGCAGGGCGCCCATGGACTCCTCGAGCGGCACCGTCGGGTCCGGGCGGTGGTGGTAGAAGACGTCGACGTGGTCCACACCCATCCGGCGCAGCGACTGGTCGAGCGAGGCCAGCAGGTACTTGCGTGAGCCGCCGTCGCCGTACGGGCCGGGCCACATGTCGTAGCCGGCCTTCGTGGAGATGACGAGCTCGTCGCGGTAGGGCGCGAGGTCGGCGGCGAGGACCCGGCCGAAGCACTCCTCGGCGGCGCCGGGCGGCGGGCCGTAGTTGTTCGCCAGGTCGACGTGCGTGATCCCGAGGTCGAACGCCCGCAGGAGGATCGCGCGCTGGTCGCCGTAGCGGTGGGCATGGCCGAAGTTGTGCCACAGGCCCAGCGACAGGGCCGGCAGGTCGAGCCCGCTGCGCCCGCACCGGCGGTACGTCATCGTGTCGTAGCGGGCGGCGTCGGGCAGGTGCTGGGTCATGCGCGCCACGGTAGCGACCCGGGACCGGCGCAGTGGCAGACTCCCTGCGTGCTGCGCGTCCTGTTCCACGAGCCGCGGATCGCCGGGAACACCGGGAACGCGATCCGCATGTGCGCTGCCACGGGCGCCGAGCTGCACCTCGTCGACCCCCTGTTCGAGCTCGACGAGCCGCGCCTGCGCCGGGCCGGCCTCGACTACCACGACCTCGCGCACGTTGTCGTGCACGCCGACCTCGAGGCGGCGTTCGCGGCGCTGCCCGACGCGCGGGTCCTCGCCTTCACGACGAGCGCGGCGACCCGCTTCACGGACGTCGCGTACGCGGGCGACGACGTGCTGATGTTCGGGCCCGAGCCGACCGGGCTGGACCCCGCGGTCCTCGCGCACCCGCGGGTGACGATGCAGGTCCGCATCCCGATGCTGCCGGGTCGGCGCTCGCTCAACCTGTCGAACGCGGCGGCCGTCGCGGCGTACGAGGCGTGGCGCCAGCTCGGCTTCTCCGCGGGGGTCTGAGCAGGGGTCCGAGCGGGGATCCGAGCGGGGATCCGAGCAGCGGTCCGAGCGGGGGTCCGAGCAGGCCTGAGCGGGCGCGAGCGCCGTCAGGACGACGGCAGGTACACCCGTCGCGGCACGTGGTAGGCGAGGTCCACGGCCGTCTCGAGGGCCTCGTCGAGGTCGAGGCGGTGCTCGGCGACGAGGCGCGCCAGGTGCCCCGCGTCGACCCGCCGGGCGAGGTCGTGGCGGGCCGGGATGGACAGGAACGCGCGCGTGTCGTCCACGAACCCGCTGGTGTTGTAGAACCCGGCCGTGTCGGTGACCGCCTCGCGGAACCGGCGCATGCCGTCGGCCGTGTCGAGGAACCACCAGGGCGCGCCGAGCAGCATCGCCGGGTAGACCCCGGCCAGCGGGGCGAGCTCGCGGGAGAACGTCGACTCGTCGACGGTGAAGACCACGAGGCGCAGGCGCGGGTGGTGGCCGAACGACTCGAGCACGCCACGCAGGGCGCGCGTGAACTCCCCCGGCACCGGGATGTCGTAGCCGACGTCGGGGCCCCGCTCGGCCTGGACGCGGCGGTCGTGGCCACGCAGCACGCCCGTGTGCAGCTGCATGACGAGGCCGTCCTCGGTCGACATGCGGGCCATCTCATGGAGCATGTGGGCGGTGAAGGCCGCAGCCTCCGCTGGGGTCACGGTGCGGCGCAGAGCCGCGTCGAAGATGCGGGTGGCCTCGGGCGTGGTCAGCGGTGTCGTGTCGGCGGCCAGGTGGCCGTGGTCGGTGGCGACGGCGCCGGCTGCGACGAACGCGGCGCGGCGGGCCTCGAGCGCGGCGATGAAGCCCGCGTAGGAGTCGACGGCGACATCCGCCCGGGCGGCGAGCAGCGCGACGTCGTCGGCCCACCCCCGCCGGGTCACCTCGAGCAGGGGGTCGGGCCGGAACGTCGGGACGATGCGGCCACCCCAGCCTCGGGCGGCGAGCGCGGCATGGTCGCCGAGCGCGGAGGCGGCGGCATCCGTCGTGGCGAGGACCTCGAGCCCGAACCGCTCGACGAGAGCCAGGGGACGGAAGGCGGGGTCGGCGAGGCGCGCGCTGATCTCGTCGTACAGGGTGTCGGCGCTCGCCGCCGACGGGCGCGTCCGGACACCGAGCACCTCGACGAGGACGTGCTCGAGCCAGTACCGCGACGGCGTGCCGCGGAACGCGGACCAGTGCGTGCAGAAGGTCCGCCAGATCGCGCGGGGGTCCGACTCGACCGGCCGGCCGTCCCGGCGGGGGACGCCGAGCGCGTCGTGGGGCACGCCCTGGGACAGGAGCATGCGCACCACATAGTGGTCGGGCGTCACGAGGAGGTGCGCCGGGTCGTCGAAGGGCCGGTCGGCCGCGAGGAGCGCCGCGTCGACGTGGCCGTGCATCGACAGGAGCGGGAGACCGGCGGTGCGGGCGTAGATGGTGCGGGCGAGCCGGCGGACGCCGGGCTCAGCCGGCAGGGCGCGGTCGGGGTGCAGCGACCAGTCGCCGGCACGCAGGGTCGTCACTTCGGGCTCCGACACGGGACCTCCTCGTCGAACCGCCGCCGGAGCGGCGGCCGGTGAAACACGGATGCAACTGCCAGTGGCGTGCCCGGGGGCCCGCCCACACGTCGTAACAGGTACGCTTGATGAATCATCCTGAGACACGACCAGTGAAGTGTTTCACGGAGAGTCTCACACGTGGAGCCCTCCACGTGGACCGGAAGGACCTCGATGGCCTCACTGCGCGACGTCGCCCGGGTCGCCGACGTCTCCCTCGCGACCGCCTCCCGCGCGTTCGCCCAGCCTGACCGCGTCACTCCCGAACGCCGCGCCCGCGTCGAGCGCGCGGCAGCCCAGCTGGGCTACCGGCCTGCGCGCCGGGCCCTGCAGCCGAGCGGCCCCGCCGGCCCCGGCCGATCCATCGGCCTCCTCCTGCCGGACCTGCAGAACCCGTTCTTCGCCGGCGTCGCCAAGGGCGTCCAGCTCCAGGCACGCACCGCCGGGCTGTCCGTGGTCATCGCGGACACCGACGAGGACCCCCGGGTCGAGGCGGAAGTCATGGCACGCATGGACCAGCAGGTCGCCGGGCTCGTCCTGTGCTCCCCCCGGATGCCCGACCAGGCCCTCGCCGCCCTGCCGGTCGACGTGCCCGCCGTCCTCGTCAACCGGCAGTCCGCGCACCTGCGCGCCGTCACCGTCGACAACCTGGACGGCACCCGGCAGGCCCTCGCGCACCTCCATGCGCTCGGCCACCGTCGGGTGGCGTACGCCGGTGGCCAGCCCGGCTCGTGGTCCGACCGCGAGCGGCGGAACGGTCTCGAGGTGGCCGCGGCGGCCCTGGGCGACGTCGAGCTGATCCAGCTCGGCCACTTCCCCACGGTGTTCGACGGCGGCGTCGCGGCAGCCGACCTCGTCCCGCCGAGCGGTGCCACCGCCGTCGTCGCCCACAACGACCTCATGGCGCTCGGCATCGTCGACCGGCTGCGGCAGCGCGGTGGTCTCGTGCCGGGCCGTGTGTCGGTGGTGGGGTTCGACGACGTCCCCGGCGCGACCCAGGTCACGCCCGCGCTCACGACCGTCGCGGTCCCGCTCCAGCGGCTGGGCCGCGCAGCCGTCGAGCTCCTCCTGGACGACGACGACGCGGACGGCGGCGACGTCACCATGCCGGTGTCGCTCGTCGTCCGCGGGTCGACCGCGCCCGTGGCCGACGGTCACCGGGCGCCCGACCTTGCGCCGGCCGTGGCCGGCCCGGTCGCTCCGTGACGGTTCCGCGGCTGAGCCTGACCGCACTCGACACGGCGCACAGGGCCTCACACGGGCCGCGCGTCGTCGGGCCCGCCACGGACCCCCGGGCGCTGCGCATCGGCGTCGTGCACCTCGGGCTCGGCGCCTTCCACCGCGCCCACCAGGCCCTCTACACCGAGGACGCCGCGGCGGCGGCAGGTGACGAGCGCTGGGGCGTGCTCGGCGTCACGCAGCGCAGCGCACGCGTCGTCGACCAGCTCCGCCCGCAGGACGGGCTCTACGGAATCCTCACCACGGACGCGGCGACGTCGTCCCTGCGCCTGGTCGGGTGCATCCGCGACGCCGTGTTCCCGCGGACCGAGGCGGCCCGCGTCCTCGACGCCCTCGCCGCCCCGGCCACGCACGTGGTCACGCTCACCGTCTCGGAGAAGGGCTACCGGCGCACGGCCGACGGCGCCCCGGACCTCGCGGACCCCGACCTCGCCGCGGACCTCGCGGCCCTCCGCCGGGAGGTCGCCGGACGCCCGGACGACGCGCCCGGCGCGAGCCCCGTGGGCCTTCTCGTGCGCGGCCTGGCGCGCAGGTTCGCCACCACGGGCGGCGCGCCCCTCACGGTCGCCTCGTGCGACAACCTCGTCGGGAACGGCCTCGTCCTGCAGGGCCTCGTCGACGCCGTCCTGGCGGTCGTGCCCGGCGCCGGGCCGCTGCGGGACTGGGTCGCGCGCGACGTCCGCTTCCCATCCACCATGGTCGACCGCATCACGCCCGCGACCACGGCCCGGCACCACGCCGAGGCGGAGCAGCTGCTGGGCCTGCGGGACGAGGCGCTCGTGGCCGCCGAGCCGTTCCGGCAGTGGGTCGTCGAGGACCGCTTCGCCGGCCCCCGCCCCGCCTGGGAGCGTGCGGGTGCGACGCTGACCGACGACGTCACCCCGTACGAGCAGGCGAAGCTGCGGCTGCTCAACGGCACCCACTCCGCCGTGGCGTACCTGGGCGCGCTCCGGGGTCACCGCACGATCGCCGCAGCCATGGCGGACCCGGACGTGGCTGCCACGGCGCGGCACCTGCAGTCCGACGTGGTGAGGACGCTCCACGCGGCGGACGGGCTGGACCTCGACGACTACCGGGCGACCGTCCTGGCCCGGTTCGCCAACCCCGCCATCGGGCACCTGACGCTCCAGGTCGCCGCCGACGGGTCGCAGAAGCTGCCGCAGCGGATCCTGGGCCCGGTCACCGAGCTGCTGGACCGCGGCGTCGTGCCCACAGCCGCCGCGCGGGCGCTGGCCGCCTGGGTCGTCTTCGTCGGCCGGGGGCGCGACCGCACCGGCCGGACGCTCCCCCTCGACGATCCCCTGGCCGGCCGGCTGCGCGACGCCGCCGCCGGACCGGACGCCACGCTCGCGGACCGCATGCTCGGTGTGACCGAGGTCTTCCCCGCGGCCGTCGCCGGGCACGACGGGTTCCGCGCGGCCCTGCGGGCCGAGGTCGCCGACCTGCTGCGCGAGGTGCGCTGAGGCGGTGGGGCCCGCTCGGGCGCGAGCGCGCTCAGCCGGCCAGGCTGCCGTCCGAGGAGAAGACCAGGCCGAGCACGACCTGGCCCTGCTGCAGAGCGGCCTTGGTCAGCGGGCCGCCCGCGTCGAGGGACATGAAGTCGGCGATCTCCAGCGCGTAGACCTCCTCGAGACCCGGCTGGCAGAACGCACGCTCCGGGCACTCCGGCGGGCCGCCGAGCGTGATGCCGCCACACGCCTCCGCCAGCTCGCTGAGGGTGGTGACGCCGTACTCCTCGGCGAAACCGGTCGTGACCGCGAACGCGTTCTGGTCCTGCGCGGCCGACGGCGTGCCGAAGACGAGCCCGCGCTGCGCGCCCAGGTCGGTCAGCGCGGCCGTCGTCGCCTCGAGGTCCGGCGAGGCCAGGGGCTCCGGGTCCGGGCCGTTGATCGTCGAGTTCAGGAACTCGGTGAGCGTGCCCACGTACTCGGGGACCACGGTGAGGTCCCCGCTCTCGAGCGCCGGCTCGTACGTCTCGCGATTGCCGATGGTCTGCACCTGGGCGTCGAAGCCCGCGGCCCGCAGGGCGCCCGCGTAGACCTCGGCGAGGGTGGCGCTCTCGGAGAAGTTCGCGGCGCCGACCGTCACCGACGCACCGCCGCCGACCTGCTCCTGCTGGTCGAGCCCCTGCTCGGTCACGAACTCCGCGGCCACCTCGCTGGAGGTCCGTCGCTCGACGTCGACGGCCCTGTTGAGTCCGATGAGGACGTCCGTGTCGAGGGTCGCGGACACCGCGTCGAGCACGTCCACCAGTCCGGGCGACGCCTCGGCCGCGGCCGCGTTGACCGCGGGGATGATGTTGTCCACCGTCTGCAGGCGCAGGTCGTCCTCGAGGACCACCAGGTCCGGGCCGGGCACCGGCTCGCACGCGGCGAGGCCCGCCGTCGTCGTCGTGGTGCCCGTCGACGCCGGCTCCTGTGAGGAAGCGCCGGACGAGCCGGGTTCGCCGCAGGCGCCGACCAGCAGGACGGCGGCCGCCAGAGCGGCTGGCAGCAGGGCTGGGCGTGCACGCATCGATCGACTCCCCCGTGTGACGGTCCGCCGTGGGCGGTGGTGATCATGACGCTAGTCGCGCCCTCCGACACTTTCTCCCCGAGCGCACGGTTGCGTCCCGGTTCGCCTCGGACGCTCGCCCGGTCCGCTCTGCGGACGCTCGCCCGGTCCGCTGTGCGGGCGCGCGCCCGGCTCGCCCGTCAGGCGCGCGCGAGGCGCACCCCGCGCGGCGTGAGCGTGCGCTGCCCGAGGCCCGTGACGCCCTCGACCGCGAGGGACAGCACGGCGACGAGCAGCGCACCCGCGAGGACCTCGCCGAACCGGCGCGTGGCGAAGCCCGTCACGATGATCGTGCCCAGGCCCCCACCACCCACGAGGGCCGCGAGCGGGATGGTCGCGACCACCTGCACCGCCGCCGTCCGGAGCCCTGCGGCGACCAGCGGGACCGCGAGCGGCAGCTCGACCTGGAGCAGCGAGCGGAGCCCGGACATGCCCATGCCGCGCGCGGCGTCGCGCACCGCGGCGTCCACGCCGGCGACGCCGGTCACGGCGTTCGCGAGGATCGGCGGGAAGGCGAAGACCGCGGCCGCCGCGACCGTCGGCCCGTTGCCGAAGCCCAGGCCGCTCGAGGCGAAGATGAACAGGAGCGCGAGCGTCGGCAGCGCACGCGTCGTGTTCGCGACGACGACGACCGGGCCCGCCCCGCGCCGTCGGTGCCCCAACCAGACGCCGAGCGGCAGCGCGACCGCCGCGGCGACCAGGACCGCGACCGCGGACATCGCGAGGTGCTCGCCGGTGAGAGCGACGATGCCCCGCGGACCGGACCAGTTCAGCGGGTCGTTGAGCCAGCGGACCGCCTGGGCGAGCACCCCGTCGTCGGTCACGAGCGGCCTCCCGCGCGCGCCCACGGCGTCACCGCGCGGCCGAGCGCCCACAGCGCGACGTCGGCGACGAGCGCCAACGCGAGGGTGAGGAGCGTGGCCGTCGCGATCTCGGCGCGGTACTGGGAGTTGAAGCCGCGGTACATCAGCTGGCCCAGGCCGCCGTACCCGACGACGACGCCGATGGTCACCAGGGCGACCGTCGTCACCGTGGCGAGGCGCAGGCCCGTGACGATCGCGGGCAGGGCGCTCGGCAGCCGCACGGCCAGGAGCACGCGCGCGCGGCCGTAACCGAGACCGCGGGCCGCGTCCGTCGTCGCCGGGTCCACCTGGTCCAGCCCGACGACGACGTTGCGCAGGAGCACGAGGAGCGCGTACGCGACGAGGCCGACCAGCACGGTCACCCGCCGGTCCCGCAGCCACGGGTACAGCGCCGCGAACAGGGCGAGCGACGGGATCGTGTAGAGAACGCCGGCCGAGCCCAGCACCGCGGCCGTCAGGCGCCGCCGTCCGTGGACCAGGAGAGCCAGCGGCACCGCGACGAGCGTGGCGATGGCGATCGCCTGCAGCGTGAGCGAGACGTGCTGGCCCAGGGCCGTGACGATGTCGCGCTGGTTGGCCTCGACGTAGTCCCACGAGAGCCAGGGGTTCGGGACGCCGTCTGCGCTCACCCCGGCAACGTACCTCCGGACGGCGACACGGCGGGGCGCGGGCGGCCGGTGCGCCGACGCCCGGGTGCGCAGGGGCGCGACGGCCGGGACGTCGACGGCCGGGTGCGCGTCGGCGTCGGGCGGTAGCGTCCCGGGCATGGCCTCCGCCTCCCCGCCGTCGTCGTCCCTGCCCACGGGCGACGTGGTCATCGAGCTCGACGGCGTCCGGAAGGCGTACCCCGGCGGCACCGTCGCCGTCGACGGGCTGGACCTGCGCGTCCACGAGCACGAGATCATGGTGCTCATCGGCCCGTCCGGCTGCGGCAAGTCCACGACGCTGCGCATGATCAACCGCCTCGTCGAGCCGACCGGAGGCCGCATCCTGGTCGAGGGTCGCGACGTCGCGTCGGTCGACCCGGTCGCCCTGCGCCGGCGCATCGGCTACGTCATCCAGAACGTCGGGCTCTTCCCGCACCGCACCATCGCGCAGAACGTCGCCACCGTGCCCGCCCTGCTGGGCTGGGAGCGGCGGCGGGCCGCGGCGCGGACGGACGAGCTCCTCGACCTCGTGGGGCTCGACCCGGCGCGGTACCGGTCGCGGTACCCCCATCAGCTGTCGGGCGGCGAGCAGCAGCGCGTCGGCGTGGCGCGCGCGCTGGCGGCAGACCCGCCGGTCCTCCTCATGGACGAGCCGTTCGGGGCGGTCGACCCGGTACGGCGACGCAGCCTCCAGCAGGAGTTCTGGCGGATCCAGCGTCGCCTGGGCACGACGGTCGTCCTCGTCACGCACGACCTCGACGAGGCGGTGCGGCTCGGCGACCGCATCGCCGTGCTCTCGACCGGCGGGCACCTCGAGCAGGTGGCCGACGCCGTGTCGCTGCTCGCGCGGCCCGCGACGCCGATGGTCGCGGACTTCGTCGGCGCGGGGGCGGCGTCGCGGCTCCTCGGGATCACGCAGGTGCAGGCCGGCGACGTCGACGCGTCGGGCGTCGGGGCGAGCGCCGACATCGAGCCCTCGGGCAACGGGACAGCGGACGCACCTACGGTTGCACTCGGCACGCGCCTCGACGAGGTCCTCGCGACCCTCGTCGCGGGCGGGTCGACACACGTGCAGGTGGCCGACGCCGGAGGCCGGGTGGTGGGACGGCTCGACGGCGCAGGCGTCCTCGCGGCCGTGCGGCGGGCAGCGGCGGAGCCCTCGCCCGAGGCGTGAGCACGTCACCTACCAGGCTGGCGGACCCGGCCGAACCGACGTCAGAGGACGTACCAGACCCCGCAGTGCGCGACGACGTCGGTCGTCTCCCCGTTCGGCATGACCAGGACCGTCGCGTCCTCCCAGCCGAGCATCACGCCCTCCGGACCATCCGATCCTGATCGCAGGGCCGTCCGCGACTCCCCGCTCGGCGTACTCACGAGGATGGTCACGGCGTCGTTCCCGGCAGCGGCTTCCCGCGTGAACCACGGGTTGCCCCACTGGCCGTTCCCGTTGTCCCGGCCGCCGGTCGTGCAGGTCATGCGGCCGATCTGACCCGGCTCCAGGTGCATGGTCACCTGGCCCGCGGGGGCCTCGCCGTCGTCACCGCCGATCCCGCCACCGAGCATCTGGTACGGGACCTCGCCGTAGTCGACGTACTCCGGCTCCTCGGCCGCCTCGGCGAGGAGCATCCGGAGCTCGATGAACTCGCCGGTCTCGTACTCCCAGTCGAGCGCTTCGGCGAGCAGGCCCGCGCTCACTCCGAGCGTCGCGTACAGCTCCCACCAGGGGTCGTCGAGGACGTCGGCCTCGAACGACAGGCCGGGCCGGGCACTCACGTACGGGCCCGCGGCGCCGTAGAGCTGCATCCGCAGCTCGGCGCGCACCCCGGCCTCCGCCTCGGCTGCGAGCTGGGGCTGCGGAGCCAGGAAGGTCGTCTCGAGCTCCGGCTCCTCGCCGACCGCAGAGAACCCGCCGTCGTCGTACCGGATGCCGGCGCTCGCCTCGAACGACTCCGTCACACCGGTGACGATGCGACCGGACACCTCGAACGAGCCGTCGAGGTACAGCTGGACCTCGGGGACGATCACGATGGGGACGAAGCCGATGAAGACGGTGAACGTCCCCATGCGCCAGGGGCGCGGCAGCAGGTCGATCTCCTCGAGCGCGCAGCCGAACTCCAGCTCGGCCTCGAACACGAGCTCCGCGTACTGCTCGACGTACCCGCTGAGCTCGGCGCTGTCCAGACCCGACCAGAAGAACCTGCCCCACTCGACGTCCAGGTCGAGGCCGCCCTGGAACTCGAGCTCGCTGTCGAACTCGATGTCGTCGCCCTCGAACTCGCACTCGAAGTTGTCCGAGATCGCGTCGCGGATCGGGTTGCCCCCGCCGGCCGCCTGGAGGTCCGCACCGACCGCGCCCGCGCGAGTGGTCGGCTCGACCGGGGTCACGAGGGTGTCGGCCGTGAATGCCGCGTTCGCGACGAGGCGGCCGCGCGGGACGGCGTCGGTGATCGTGGCGGGCTCCACCATCGCGACGATCGGGTCGGCGCCGGTCAGGGCGGTGACCCGCACGATCATCCCGTACGGCGCCGCGGCGGTGACGTCGGAGACGAGGATGTCCCCGACCTCGGCGTCCGTCCCCGCCGCAAGGAGCACCGACGTCGGCGAGACCTCACGGTCGACGGCGAGCACCGTGCCCTCCGGGAGGACGACGGTCTCCTCCGCGACGACGGTGAAGTAGCTCACGGTCACGGTGCCGCCCGAGTCCGGGCCCACCGTGACCGAGGCCGGGGTCACGGTCGGGGCGAACGTCGCGGTCCCGAGGCCGGGGGCCTCGGCGACCACGTCCCGCGCGCTGACGGTCCAGGTGCCGGCGGCGGGGTCGGGCAGCTCCGTCGACGCAGCCAGCGGCGTCTCGGTGCCGTCCGGCGCGGTCAGCACGACGTCGGCAGCGACGCCGTCGGGCAGGTCGACGACCTCCACGCGGAGCCCCGGAGGCTCCGGGCTCGGGAGACCGTCCAGGCGGTGCAGGAATCTCGCCATCGCCTGCCGTTCGATGCCGATGCCGGGCCGGAAGGTGCCGTCGGGCCAGCCGCCCGAGATCTCGGTGTCGGCGAGCCACGCGATCTCACCGCAGAACGGGTGCCCGATCGACACGTCGGCGAACGGCGTGACGCTGCACGGCGCCGCAGCGTCCTCGCCCGTGTGCAGGCGGTACAGGAACGCCGCCATGGCCTCGCGCGAGACGGACAGGCCGGGCCGGAACGAGCCGTCGGGGTAGCCCGTCGTCACACCGGACTCGGCCAGCCATGCGATCTCACCGCAGAACGGGTGGGTGACGGGCACGTCGGAGAAGGGCGCGGCAGTGCAGCCCGGTGCGTCGGTCTGTCCCGTCGCCACCCGGTGCAGGAACGCCGCCATGGCGTCGCGGTTCACCGACCACGAGCCGCGGAACGTCCCGTCGGCGTAGCCCGTCGTGATGCCCGCCGTTCGCATCCACGTGATGTCGTCGTAGAACGGGTGGTCGACGCCGACGTCGCTGAACCCGGCGGCCGCATCCGTGAGCGGCCGCGCCGGGGTCTGGTCCTGCACCACGGGGGGCGGGCCCTGCAGACCCTGCGGGCCTCCTGCCGCGGAGGGGCCGGTGGACGCGAGTGCGAGGACGAGGCCGGCGGTGACCGCCGCGAGCGATCGGGTGCGGCGGCGTACGGACTGCATGAGCTCCCCCGTTCCATGGCGCCCGTCGACCCCGGCGCTGCTGCGCCGATCCTAGGAACCGGAGGTGGGCCGGGGCCGGGACGGTGCGTCGTTCACCCGAACGAGCGACCCCTCGCCCGTACGGTGCCCGGATCGGGCTCCGGCCGCTGCTCGGGGCGCGGCACCGCGGCGTCCGTCACGGCACGACGACGGGCCGGTAGTGGTCCTCCGCGACGATGTGCTCCACCGGGACGTCGGGCAGCAGGTCGGCGAGCCATCGCGCGTACTCGGCCATGCCGGCCTCCTCCGACGGCGCATGACCGACGACCACGACGCCCGCGCACAGGCCCGCCGCTGCCGCGTCGGCGGCGTGCTCGCCGGTCTCCCACTCGTGGCCCTCGCCGATCACGAGGGCGTCGACATCGGGGCGGGCGAGCATGCGCCGGTTCCACTCGAACCCCTGGAACCCGGGCTGCACCGCCACCGTGCGCACCGCGGCAGCGGGGTCGCCCACGTACCTCGCTGCCCGTGCGCCGAGCGACCGTGCGACGTGGACGGCGAGGTCACCAAGCGTCGTCGGCGGGACGTCGAACACCTCGATGTCGGCCGGGCGCGCGGCGTCGAGCCACCCGAGCGCCCGCGCGGCACCGGTCAGTACGCCGTCCGGCTCGCGGTCGTGCCACGCGTCGTGCGCGCGCAGCACGCACAGCCCGTGCTCGGCGACGAACGCCTGCTTGGCGGCCAGCACCGGGTCGCCCTCGGCCGCCAGCGTCGCCTCGGATGTGCCGTGGTGGTCGAAGTACAGCGCCTCGTGCGTGATGACCAGGTCGAGCCCGCGCCGGGCGGCCTCGCGCAGCACCTCGAGGGTCGCCATGACCGTCACCGCGACGCCGCGGACCGGGAGGTCCGGGTCGCCCGCGAGGAAGCCGTCGACCGTCGTCGACCGCTCCGGCGCACCGATGTGCGCGCCGATCTGCTCCGCCACCTGCCGCGCCGTCATCGTCACGCGCGTCACCCTAGCCGTGTTGTGCGGCGAGGTTCTCGGCCCCGCGCGGGAGCGCCGCGGGTGGGCGCCGCGGCATCCGCGGGTGCGCGCCGCGGCATCCGCGGGTGGGCGCGCTGGTGGGCGCCGCGGCATCCGCGGGTGGGCGCGCTACGTCGACCCGTGACGGCCGGCGGCCACACCTGGGACCACCCGCTGCCACAGTCGGCGCGGGTCGATCCACCGCGGCGCTCGGACCTCGGGCG
>JAEYXM010000147.1 GCA_023428465.1 Actinomycetes bacterium | reverse complement strand
CGCACCTCACACTGCCCTGAGGTGTGCCCCGCGACGGGCGGGCGCGATCACCCGTTGGGGAGAATCTGGCCCGTTCTGGCCCCGGTGCCGGGATCGGTCGACTAACCTCCGAACGGCGCCCGTTTCGTCCGGTGCGCTACAGGCTTCGCGAAAAGACACGGCACTTCACACCGCGCCGGGGACGGCCACAGGGGGAACCGATGACCACCGAGCAGCTCGCCAACGCGCTGGAACGCCTCGAGGTGACGGCGGCGCGGCTCGACGGCGTGAGCCGCACGTTCGCGGAGATCGACGAGGATCCGACTGCGACCTACGCCGGTGCGGACCCCGAGGGTGCAGTGACCGTCGAGGTCGACCGTCGCGGCGTCGTCCAGGCTGTGCGCGTGGCCGACGACTGGCGCGCACGCGTCGGTGCCGACGGGCTCGGCCCGGCCGTGCTCACCGCGCGGGCCGCGGCGTCGCAGGCTCGCGTGGACGCGTGGTCGACGGCCGCCGAGGAGGCGCACGAGCGCATCGAGGCAGGCGTCGCCGTCGCGGCGGCCCCTGCCGGTGCACCCCGGCGCTCGTCTGCCGAGACCGACGAGCTCCTGTCCGCACTCGCCGCGGCCCGGGCGGAGCGCGAGGCCTACGCGGCTGCCGCGACCGCCGCTCGCGCGGCCGAGGTCGTCGGCTCGAACCCCGACGGCAAGGTCCGGGCGGTGTTCTCCGGCGGCCTGCCGATCCGCATCGAGATCGACAGCGAGTGGCTCACCTTCGCCTCCACGTCAGCTCTCGGCGGCGGGATCCGGGCCGCCCTCGAGGCGGGCCGGGCCGAGCGGGAGGCGGCCCTCGCCCAGCAGCGAGCCGCGTTCCCCGGGGTCGCAGCGCTCCGCGCGCTCCTCGGCACCTCCTGACCCTGCGGGGTCGCTGGCAGGCCGGTCGGCCCCCCACCTAGAGATCCACCAGCACCGCGCGAAGGGACCCACACATGTCCGTCAACACCGAGTTCACCGTCGACCCGGCGCACCTCACGGCCGACGCCAACAAGTGGGACGACATCTCCGCGGTCATCACCGCGGCGGTCGACATCGCCGTCGCCGACACGGAGGTGGAACGGTTCACGATGGACGGCCTGTCCGTCGCCGCGGGCCTGAAGGACGCCTACGACACCGAGCAGGACGCCGCCGTGGCTTACCTCCTCGAGGGCAAGCAGTACATCGCGACGATCGGGCAGACCCTGCGTGAGATGCGTGACGCCTACCTGCTGTCCGACGAGTACGCGACCTGGCAGATCGCCCAGGCCGCCCAGCGCCCCTGACGGTCGCTCGCCTCCCACCCGCCCCACGCACCAGGACGAGGAACAGGACATGACCACGGAGTACGCGTTCTTCGAGGCGGTCGACGGCATCAGCGAGGACCTCGACGAGATTATCGCCAAGGTCAGCGCGATGGTGGACGCCTACAACAACCGCGGCAAGTCCTTCGCCGACTTCCTCGTGTGGGTGACCTTCCGGTCGGATGACCTTCACGCCGCGATGCAGCAGGTCGTCGACGGGGTCAACGAGGTCATCCTCGCCATCCAGGAGCTCGCCAGCCCCGGCAACCCGATCCGGATGCTCGCCATCGCCGGCACCTGGGACACCGTGGTGTCCAAGCTCACGGGGCAGATCGCCTTCCTGGACAACTCGCAGTTCGACGCGACGTCGGACTGGACGGGCATCGCCGGCCACCGGTACGCCGGCCTGCCCGGTCAGCAGGCGGCGGCCATCGGCGGCATCGCGGGCCATCTCGCCTCGCTCTCGGCCCTGATGAGCGGCCACGCCACGAGCCTCATCGACACGTGGGTGGATCTCGCGTCGCAGTTCGGGCACCTCGTGCTCACCCTGATCGACGACGCGGCGGCGTTCATCACGGCCGACCCCCTGGAGTGGCTCGACATCGTGCCGAAGATCGTCGCGGTCGTGACCGACATCCTGCGGTTCGTGATCGATGTCGCGACGACCCTCGCGAAGTACGCGACCAGCATCGTCAACGAGATCACGACGCTGCACCGCGAGACCGCCGACCAGACCGGAAGCATGGCCGGCCACTGGCCGACGACCACGTTCGCATGAGGCGGCCGGGTCCCCGGTTCGTACTCGGCGCCGGCCTCGCGGCGGCGCTCGCGTCGGTGCTGGCCGGGTGCACGCAGCCTGGCGGCGACGACGCCGTGCGCGACGTCGTCGAGGAGTACCTGGCCCTCCTCGAGGACGGGAAGGCCGAGGCCGCCGACGCCCTGGACACCTACGACCCGTCGGCCACGCGGTGCCCCGAGCTGTTCACCGACGAGGTCTACGGCACCGTGCCGGACCGGCCGACGGACCTGCGCATCACGGGCGTGACGGTCAACACGAACGACGCGCGGGTCGAGGCGACCATCGACCTCGGCGACCGCGACGACGTGGAGGTCACGTTCCGGCTCGTCCCCAAGGGCGATACCTGGCTGATCGACAACCCCAACGACGAGTCCGGTTTCGAGACCGACGGCGTCGTCGTCGTCGGCTCCTTCGACCCCGGCGAGGTCACCGTCCAGGGCAGGTGCGCGTTTGCCCTCCGGGACGCCGCGGACGTCGGCCTGGCCTACACCGGCGTCTACCCGGGCGCCTGGACGGTCGAGTACACCGACCCGGCCGGGGTTGCCGCGGCCGAGCCCGCGACCGTCGTCGTCCTGGGCACGTTGCGTCAGATGCAGCCCTCGGGCGAACCGCGGGACAACCGCGTCGAGCTCGCCCCCGTGGTCTCCGCCGAGGCGCTGGCCGCCGTGGACGACGCCGTCCGGGCGCTCGTCGAGGCGTGCGTCGCCGAGGGCCTCACCGGCCCGTCCTGCGCGCCCGGGGTCGCGAGCCGCATCACGGCGCCGCCCACCGGCATCGAGCTCGGGGAGGGGCCGGCCACCATCGAGGATTCCGGCGAGGGTTGGCGCTTCGTCGCCAGCATCCCGGTGACCTGGCAGGACGGGACGGAGTTCCAGGACACCACGCTCACGTACCACGGTGGCGTCGTGATCGACGACGACGGTACGGCGCACCTCGACCTCGACGAGTAGCGCGGGGAGGCGGGCCGCCGCCATCGACGACGAAGGGCCCGCCACCCGCACCCGCCGACGACGAAGGGCCCGCCACCCACGTCACCGCAGGTCACGGGCCCTTCGCTGTGCTTCCGAGAGCGGAGGATGGGGGATTCGAACCCCCGAGGGTGTTACCCCAACACGCTTTCCAAGCGGCCTGGAGGGGTCTCGCGCGGGTGCGGGCGGATGCGTTCGGGCGGTCAGCGGCGTGCGCGGATGGCGGCGGTAGGGCGCGGCAGGGTCGGTCTGGAGACAAACTGCTACCGGAACTGCTACCGCCCGAGCGCGATCTCCACAGGTGCGACGGCGCTCGAGGGTGGCGTCAGGGCCGAACTCGCGGGTCGGCGAGGATCGCCCAGGTGTATGAGGCTCCCTGACGGCCTCTCAGGCCGCCCGGTCCGTCCGTCGGCATCAGTTCAGCGGCCTTGCGGAAGTTGGTCTTGGAGAGGGAGCGGTTGATCTCCTCGCCGTCGCGGGTCACCCGGAGGTAGTCACCGGGCACGGCGTATGTGAAGGGCAGACCCGTGATCGTGCGGAAGGTCTCGCCGGCGTGAGCCTGAATTCGTCGCCAGATCTGCTCGAAGTCGTCCATCCCGCGAGTGTCGCGACGGCTGGGCGGGCCTGACAAGGCCGGAGCGTCGGCTACTCCATCGTCAAGGAGCGTGACGCCACCCTGGAGCCGCCGGGCCCGTTCGCGGCGTCGAAGCGGATCTTGAGCTTGGGCTTCCGCGCACTTCCGTCAGGCTGTTGGCCCTGGGCCATCACGGCGAACTCTCCGCGGCGCATCGCCGCCTCCAGGTCGGGGAAGCCCTGCAGGTGGTACGCGTCGAGGCGCAGAGGGGTGAAGGCCGACTTGAGTACACGCGAGCGCTCGTGTGAGGGCCCGGCGCCTCGCTGTGCGCGGTGCCAGGCGTCGAACGCAACGCTGTCGGAGTAGTCGGGGTCGCCCGTCAGCACGATGAAGCCGAGCCCACCGGGCTCGGTCAGGCCGGCCTCGATCGCGTCGAGGTCGTTCAGGATCGCTGCGTTCTCTCTGCCAGTGCTGTGGGCTTTAAGGTCCCAGGTGGTGCGCAGGGAGTAGTCGAATGAGGTGTTGAGGACGCGCTTGGGCCCGCCGCCAAACGTGTTGACGAGTGCGGCGATGCCGACGTACTCGAAGTGCCAGCCGATCCACTCCGTCTGGCGCCAGTGGCGGAACTCGGCGTCGCGCATCGCCTCCACGCAGCGCCGACCGTCCCAGGTCGCGTCGATCGCGCCAGCGAGCGCCGCGAGGAGCGCGTGCGCCTCCTCACCGGGAGTCGCGAAGGCGTCGGCAGGGCCTTGGCCAAGGAGGCCGAGGCGCCGCTCGCCGGCGGCGAGGAGCGCGTTGAGCCCATCCAGCGTGATGGTCTGGCCGGTGGACCAGTACCGCGGGCTCCAGGGTGCCCCGAGCCGTGCCGCGATGGCGGCGCCCAGGTCGACTTTGTTGAGCGTCGTGTCGACGTCAAGGCTGAGGCCGGTGGCCAGGTCCGCCAAGACTGACTTGCGTTCCTTGCTGCCGGGGCCGAGGTCTTGAGGTCCGCTTCGGGTCAGGGCAGAGATCCGGTTGACGGCCTCTAGCTTGCTGCGAGCGGGGCGGAAGCCGCCGATCCCCAGCTCCTCGGCAAGCGCCTCCTCGAGCGCGGAGCGGACGGCCCGCTGGTGGAGCTCGAAGGTCGCGGCCTCAAGCAGCGTGTTCAGGCCGTGGAGGGTGATCGTGGAGCCGCGGGACCATGCGGCAGGCGTCCACGCAGCGTCGAGCGCGCGCGCGACTTGGGCGCCGAGTACGGGCTTGGCCGCTTGGCCGTCGACCGCCAGGTTCAGGCGGCGTGCCAGTGCGAGGAGGACGGACTTCTTCTCGGTACTCCCCGGGCCGAGGGGCTCAGGTGGCGCGCCCGCGAGCGCGTAGAGCCGCGCGACCGCCTCGGCCTTCGAGGCAGCGGGCAGGAAGTTCTCGGTCGGGACCATCAGCCGCGAGGCTAGCGGCCGCCGAGCATCTCCCGGAGGCGGTCGTCGGGCGAACTTGGCGCGTCCAGGACGGCGGAGACGATCCGCTGGCCGGCGGGCGTGCGCTTGAGGATGTCTTCATCACGTGCAACGTGAGCCTTCAGGACGTTCCAGACGGCACCAACGTTCACACCGTTGCCGAGCTGGCGGTACGTGGCAGACGCGGGTTGCGTTCCGAACGTGAACTCGTCGGGCAGACCCTGAAGCCGTGCGGCCTCACGCGGGCTCAGCCGTCGACCACGGGGCCCGATGATCGAGGTCTGGGTGATCGCGACCAGCGCTGGCAGGTAGGTCGCCCGCTTGGCACGAATCCCCGAGGGACGGAAGTGCATGACGGTGTCCCACAGGCGCGGCGTGTCCTGCGCCTGCCACTCGAGCTTGCGACGCGACGGTGGGAACGCCTCGGTGAAGACCCCCCACTTCGAGGCCCAGCGGTCGATCACCCGTCGGTGGCCGTCGTAGAAGTCGGCGTTCTTGACCAGGAAGTCCCGCTTCCATGCGGGGGTCTCGTGCGAGCGGATCTTCTCGGCCAGATCTGCGGCTCTGGCCGCAGTGGTCGGCCAGGAATCGGCCCACAGCGGGAAGCCGGGCAGGCGGCGCCCCTCGCGCTCCTCCCACATCAGCTCGACGAACTCATTCCACGCGTCGATCCACAGTCTCTCCTGGGTCGAAAGGTCGCACCCGGAGACGTGGTGGTCAGGGTCGAGGAAGTCGTCGAGCGACCACTCGGAGGCAGGATCGAAGCCGTCGACTCCTGCCCGGGGCGCGAACACGGGTTCGGCCTCGATGTCCGCGCCTATGCCGTCGGGGTTGTAGGTCGCGGTGATGAACACCCGCTCGCGGACCTGCGGGCGGCCTCCGCGGGCCGGCGGGAGCTGGTGAGGCGAGAACACGGCCGGCGTCTCCGAGACCCGGTAGCCCTCATCGCGCAAGGTCTCGACGATGACCTGCCACTCATGGCGGTGGCGGGGCCCGGCGAGGTTGCGCACGTTCTCCAGCAAGAGGACGGACGGGTGATGGGCCCGGACGATGTTGAGGATGTTCCAGTACAGGGTGCCGCGGGTCTCGTCCATGCCTCGTTGCGCGCCTGACTTGGAGAAGGGCTGGCAGGGGAAGCCCGCTGCGAGCACGTCGTGCGGCGGGACGTTCATGACCGTGTCCGTGGCGTCCTTGGTGACGTCGCCCAGCGGACTGTGACCCCAGTTGAGCTCGTAGACCTTCGCCGCCGCGGGATCGATCTCGACGGAGTACACGCCCTTGCCCCCGAACGCGCTCAGCGCCGCTGCGAACCCGCCGATCCCGGCGAACAGGTCAGCGAAGCGGAACGCCGG
>JAEYXM010000127.1 GCA_023428465.1 Actinomycetes bacterium | reverse complement strand
GCGTGGGCGAGCGCCCACGCCGCAGGTCATGCAACCGGTCGAGGGTCGGCCGGCGCTGCGTGTGAAACGTGTAAGTCGGTGCGCAACGATCGCGTGGAGCCGGCGTCGTCGGCGGGTGTGTCGTGGGCGTCCGGCAGGATCCGGGCCGACGTCCGCGTCAGGAGCGGTGATCGCGCAGGGGACGACCGCCGCGACCCCGCGCCGCGCGGCTGGTCGCTGCCCGTCACCGGGCGCGCGCACCGATGTGAGCGTGATGAGAGGGTTCACAACCGGTGGTCGAGGCCACCAAACCACCGCAAGCATCCCCCACAGCGTTACGTAAATGTGACGTGAACCACCCCTGTTGTGACGGAACAGTGAGCGCTAACATTCCTTCACAACGACCCGCGGGGCGGGTTGTCCGAAGCATTCCCAGGCCGGCGAGGGAGCCGGCCACGACGAGGAGGTCGTGTCAGATGCGGAAGCGGATGCTCACTGGGCTCGCACTCGTGGGGGCCCTGGCCCTCGCCGTGACGGGCTGTTCGACGGACTCCGAGGGCGACACCGGGAGCGAGAACTCGGGCACCACGACAGACAACGGCGGCGACGGCGACCTCATCACGGTCGGCTTCGCCCAGACGGGTTCGGAGAGCGGCTGGCGCAGCGCGAACACCGAGTCCATGAAGGCCGCGTTCTCGGAGGAGAACGGCTTCAACCTGATCTTCAACGCCGCGGACAACGACCCGGCCGCGCAGATCTCGGCGGTCCGGTCCTTCATCAACCAGGGCGTCGACGCGATCGTCATCGCGCCGATCGTCGAGGACGGGTGGGACGACGTCCTGCAGGAGGCCAAGGACGCCGGCATCCCGGTGATCCTCGAGGACCGCACCGTCACCGCGTCGGAGGACCTGTACGCCACGTGGATCGGTCTCGACTTCAAGCTCGAGGGCCAGAAGGCCGGCGAGTGGGCGGCCGAGACCTTCACCGGGCCGACGAACATGGTCGTGCTCGAGGGCACGACGGGCTCCGCCCCCGCGAACGACCGCGCGGAGGGCTTCGACAGCGCGATCGAGGGCACCGAGATCGAGAAGATCGACTCGCAGTCCGGTGACTTCACGCGCGACGGCGGCAAGTCCGTCATGGAGGGCTTCATCCAGAAGTACGGCCTGGACGGGATCGACCTCGTCTACGCGCACAACGACGACATGGCGCTCGGAGCCATCGAGGCCATCGAGGCCGCGGGTGGCGTGCCTGGCGAGGACATCAAGATCGTCTCCATCGACGCGGTGCACGACGGCATGCAGGCCCTCGTCGACGGCAAGATCAACTACATCGTCGAGTGCAACCCGCTCCTCGGTGACGCGGCGGCCGATCTCGTGAAGGCCGTCCTCGCGGGCGAGACGGTCGAGAAGCGCACCATCGTCGAGGACCAGGCGTTCGACCAGGAGGCGGCCGAGGCGGCGCTGCCGACCCGTACGTACTGATCCCTGACCTCGGCTGAGATGACGCCGCCGGGGGGCCGCTGCGCCGCGGCCCCCCGGCGACGCCCCCGTGCCGGCGCCGACCAGAAAGCAGCTCCACATGCCTGCGGACACGCCCACCCCGATCGTCGAGATGCGCGGCATCACCATCCGGTTCCCCGGGGTGCTGGCCCTCGACGGCGTCGACTTCGTCCTGCGGCCCGGCGAGGTCCACTCGCTCATGGGCGAGAACGGAGCCGGCAAGTCCACCCTCATCAAGGCGCTCACCGGCGTCTACCAGATCGACTCCGGTCGCATCGAGGTCGCCGGTGAGGCACGCACCTTCGCCAGCACCGCGGACGCCCAGGCGGCCGGCATCGCCACGGTGTACCAGGAGGTCAACCTCTGCCCGAACCTCTCCGTCGGTGAGAACGTCATGCTCGGCCACGAGCTGCGTCGGGCCGGGGCGATCGACTGGAACGCGACGCACGCGGCCGCGGCGGAGTACCTGCGCAGCCTCGACCTCTCGGTCGACCCCCGCAGCCTGCTGTCCGCGCACTCGCTCGCGATCCAGCAGCTCGTCGCGATCAGCCGCGCGATGGTCCTGAGCGCCAAGGTCCTCATCCTCGACGAGCCCACCTCGAGCCTCGACCGGGGCGAGGTCGACCAGCTCTTCCGGGTCATCCGCGAGCTCCGCGCCAAGGGCGTCGCCATCTGCTTCATCTCGCACTTCCTCGACCAGGTCTACGAGATCTCCGACCGGATCACGGTCCTGCGCAACGGCGCGCTCGTGGGCGAGTACGCGATCGACGAGCTGCCCCGGGACGCGCTCGTGACCAAGATGATCGGCCGCGAGCTCGACGACCTCGAGGCCCTCTCCCGCACGGCCCACCGGAGCATCGACCGCGCC
This sequence comes from Actinomycetes bacterium, assembly GCA_023428465.1. Taxonomy (GTDB): domain Bacteria; phylum Actinomycetota; class Actinomycetes; order Actinomycetales; family Cellulomonadaceae; genus Actinotalea. The sequence goes on along the minus strand of JAEYXM010000127.1, from coordinate 13,355 downwards.
GGCGAGCCCGTGCTGCGGGCCGAGGGCATCGGGCGTCGCGGCGTCCTCGAACCCGCCGACCTCGAGGTCTACCCCGGCGAGGTCGTCGGCCTCGCCGGTCTGCTGGGTTCAGGTCGGACCGAGCTGGTACGCCTCCTCTACGGCGCCGACCGGGCGGACAGCGGTCACGTCACCGTGAACGGCGCGCCCGCCAGGATGTCCTCGCCGAGGCACGCCATCGACCGGCACATCTCCTTCTCCTCGGAGGACCGCCGCGGCGAGGGCATCGTCTCCGACCTGACCGTCGCCGAGAACATCGTCCTGGGCATCCAGGCCCGGCGCGGGTGGTCCCGCAAGATCCGCAAGAGCGAGCAGGACGCCGTCGTCGCCGAGTACATCGAGGCGCTCGGTGTGCGCCCGGCGAACCCGGACGCCATCGTCGGGAACCTCTCCGGCGGCAACCAGCAGAAGGTCCTGCTGGCGCGCTGGCTCGCCACGGCCCCCGAGCTGCTCGTCCTCGACGAGCCGACGCGCGGCATCGACGTCGGCGCGAAGGCCGACATCCAGCACAAGGTCTCCGAGCTCTCCGCCCAGGGACTCGCCGTCATCTTCATCTCGTCCGAGCTCGAGGAGGTGCTTCGATTGGCGCAGCGGATCGCGGTGCTGCGCGACCGCAAGAAGATCGGCGAGCTCGACTCGGGTGACGTCGACCTCGACGGCCTCATCGACTACCTCGCCAACGAGGGCAAGGGGAGTGCGGCGTGACGCGCATCGTCCGGCACAGGTTGTTCTGGCCCGCGGCAGCGCTGCTGGCGCTCGTCGTGATCAACTCGATCGCGCGCCCACGGTTCCTCAAGATCACGATGCGCGACGGCGAGCTGTACGGCGCGCTCGTCGACATCCTGCGCAACAGCGCCCCGCTCATGCTCGTCGCGCTCGGCATGACGATCGTCATCGCGACGCGCGGCATCGACCTCTCGGTCGGCGCGATCATGGCGGTCTCCGGCGCCGTGGCGCTCACGATCATCGACGGCTCGTCCGACCCGGACAACCTCGGCACCGTGCTCGTCGCGGTCCTCGTGGCCGTGCTGGTCGCCCTGGTGCTCGGCACGTGGAACGGGTTCCTCGTGGCGGTGCTCGGCATCCAACCGATCATCGCGACGCTCGTCCTCATGCTCGCGGGCCGCGGCGTCGCCCTCCTCATCACCGGCGGGTTCATCACGACGGTCAACTCGACGCCGTTCGCGTTCATCGCCAGCGGGTACCTCACCCTGCTGCCGTTCGCGTTCTTCATCGGCGTCGCCGCGGTCGCGGTCCTCGCCCTGGTGGAGCGGCGCACCGCGCTCGGCGTGCTCACCGAGGCCGTCGGCATCAACCCCGAGGCGAGCCGACTCGCGGGCGTGCGGTCCCGGGGCATCATCTGGGGCGCCTACATGGTCAGCGGCGCGCTCTCCGGCATCGCGGGCATCATCTACGCCTCGAACATCAAGGCCGCGGACGCGAACGCGGCGGGCCTGTTCATCGAGCTGTACGCGATCCTCGCCGTCGTCCTCGGCGGCACGTCGCTCAACGGCGGCAAGTTCTCCATCGCCGGCACCGTGATCGGCGTCCTCATCATCCAGACGCTCGACTCGACCATCCTCTTCCTCGGCGTCCCGTCCGCGCAGAGCCCCGTGTTCTTCGCGGTCGTCGTCGTGCTCGTGGTGGTCGTCCAGTCGTCGCGGGTCAGGAGCTTCATGAGACAGGCGACAGGGTCGATGCGCCGACGGGGCGCCCCGACGCAGGGCGGCACCCCCGCGGAGGTGGCGTCGTGACCGCGACCATGACGGAGCCCGTGCGCGTGGAGCGCGCACCCAGCGGCTACCAGGCCTTCATGAGCCGCCACGCAGCGACGACGCCGACGTTCGCGGCCGTCGTGATCCTCGTCCTCCTCCTCGTGGGTGCGGAGATCTTCCTGCGAGGCAACTTCATCGCACCCGGCAACCTGTCCGCGCTCCTGCTCGACAACGCCTACCTGCTGGTCCTCGCGGTCGGCATGACGTTCGTCATCCTGACCGCCGGCATCGACCTGTCCGTCGGCTCGGTGATGGCGTTCACCGGGATCCTCGGGGCCCAGCTCCTCGGCAGCGGCCTCCCCGCGGTGGTGGCCATCCCGGCGATCCTCCTCGCGGGTGCGGCCGTCGGGCTGCTCGTCGGTGTCCTCGTCCAGTACTTCGACGTCCAGCCCTTCATCGCCTCGCTCGCGGGCCTGTTCCTCGCCCGTGGGCTCGCGTTCGTCGTGTCGCTGTCCTCGATCCGGGTCGAGGACACCGGGGTGCTGTGGCTGCAGCAGACGCGCTTCCGGCTCGAGGGCGGCTGGTACATCACCCCGACGGGCATCATCGCGCTGCTCACCGTCGCCGCCGCGGCGTTCGTCCTGCACCTGACGCGCTTCGGCCGCACGATCTACGCCATCGGCGGCAACGAGCAGTCCGCACGCCTCATGGGTCTGAACGTCGCCCGAACCAAGGTCATGGCCTATGTCATCAGCGGCACGTGCTCGGGCCTCGCGGGGCTGATCCTCACCGCGTACTCCGGTGCGGGCTACCCGCGCAACGGCATCGGCACCGAGCTCGACGCGATCGCCGCGGTCGTCATCGGCGGCACGCTCCTCACGGGCGGGCGCGGCTACGTGCTCGGTTCGCTGGTCGGCGTGTTCGTGTTCGGCACGATCAAGACGATCATCACGTTCATGGGCGCCGAGCAGTCCTGGATGCAGATCATCATCGGGACCCTGCTGCTGCTCTTCATCGTGGTGCAGCGCGCCATCGTCGCGAACTCGGAGCGACAACGATAGCCACGCAGCCGATCCTGACGGTCGCGCCCCGGCCCGCCCCTGATAATGGGCGCATGGACGGGGCGCGGCCGCTTCTCGAGCTGACCGGTGCCACTGTGCGCTTCGGCGCCGACGCCGCGCTCGACGACGTCGCCTTCCGGATGTTCCCCGGCGAGGTCCACTCGCTCATGGGCGAGAACGGCGCCGGCAAGTCGACGCTCATCAAGGCGATCACCGGTGCCCTGCCGCTCGACGAGGGCGTGCTCGTCCTCGAAGGCCGCAAGGTCTCGTTCCCGACACCGCACGACGCCCAGCAGGCCGGCATCAGCACCGTGTACCAGGAGATCGAGCTCCTGCCGAACGTCTCCGTCGCCGAGAACATCCTGCTGGGCCGCGAGCCCCGCCGGGCCGGCGTCATCAGCTACCGACGCATGCGCCGGCGGGCCGGGGAGATCCTCGCCGAGCTGGGTCTGGACATCGACCCGGAGTCGACCCTCGGCACGCACTCCGTGGCCGTGCAGCAGCTCGTCGCGATCGCGCGCGCCATCTCCGCGGACGTCAAGGTGCTCGTGCTCGACGAGCCGACGTCGAGCCTCGACCTCGACGAGGTCGCCGAGCTGTTCCGCATCATCCGCGAGCTCAAGGCGCGCGGCGTCGCCGTCCTGTTCGTCTCGCACTTCCTCGACCAGGTGTACGAGGTCTGCGACCGCGTGACCGTGCTGCGCGACGGCAAGCTCGTCGGCGAGTACCTCATGCACGAGCTGCTGCGCATCGACCTCGTCACGAAGATGCTCGGCCACGAGATCTCCGACTACAAGGCGCGCCACCGCGACCCTGCGCCCGAGGAGGACGCCGCGGTCTTCCTCTCCGCGCGCGGGGTCACCTCCGAGCGGGGTATCGCAGGCGCCGACGTCGACCTCGCCGAGGGGGAGGTCGTCGGGGTCGCCGGGCTGCTGGGGTCCGGGCGCACCGAGCTGGCCCGCGCGCTCACCGGCGTCTCCCGGTTGAGCGAGGGCACGATCCGCATCGAGGGCGAGGAGGTGACGCTGGACTCGCCGCGGCGCGCGATCACGCTCGGGGTCGTCTACTCCTCGGAGAACCGGCGGACCGAGGGCATCGTCGGTGAGCTGTCCGTCCTCGAGAACATCACCCTCGCCGTGCAGGCCAACCGCGGGGTCTTCCGGCGCATCCCGCCCGCGCGGCAGCGCGAGCTGGCACAGAGCTGGGCGGAGGCGCTGCGCGTCCGGCCGTTGGACCTGGACCGCCCCGCGGGCACCCTGTCGGGCGGCAACCAGCAGAAGGTCCTCCTCGCCCGCCTCCTTGCGCTCGCCCCGCGCGTCCTCGTGCTCGACGAGCCGACGCGCGGCATCGACGTCGGCGCGAAGGTCGAGATCCAGAACCTCGTCGGCGAGCTCGCGGACAACGGCCTGTCGGTAGTCTTCATCTCGGCCGAGCTCGAGGAGGTGCTGCGGGTCGGCGACCGGGTGGTGATCCTCCGGGACGGCCACATCGTCGACACGCTGGCCGCGGCGGACGTCACCGCCGCCTCCCTCCTGGCGCTCGTCGCCCGGCCCGACGAGCAGCAGAGCTGAGCATGAGCGACGACAAGTCCACCCGAGCCGCGAACATCTTCGATGTCGCCCGGCTCGCGGGCGTGTCGCACCAGACGGTCTCGCGCGTACTCAACGGGATGCCGAACGTCCGCCCCGCCACGCGGGAGCGCGTCGAGCACGCCATCGCCCAGCTCCGGTACAGCCCGTCGCCGGCCGCGCGTTCGCTCGTGTCGCGGCGCACGCGCACCATCGGCCTCATCGCCCCCGCGGTCACCGACCACGGTCCGGCCCGGATCGGCATGCACTTCTCGATGGCGGCGCGGGCGGCCCGCTACAGCGTGGACACCGTCACCACGGTGGACGACGACCCGGGCGCGGTCCGCGCCGCGATCGAGGGGCTCCTGCGCCAGCGCGTGGACGCCGTCGTCCTCATCGTCATGGACATCGGCGTCGTCGAGATGGTGCGCACCCTCGACCTGGCGATCCCGGTGGTGGCCGCGGCGTCGTCGGCCCGGCGCAGCCCGCTCCTCGTGCAGATCGACCAGTACCGGGGGGCGCGCTCCGCGGTGCGCCACCTCGCCGAGCTCGGCCACACCCGCATCGCACACCTCGCCGGGCCGGCGCGCGCGGCCGACGCCGTCGAGCGCGTGCGCGGCTGGCGTGACGAGCTCGCCGAGCGCGGTCTGCCCGTCGTCGACCTGATCTACGGCGACTGGACCGCCGGCGGCGGGTACGCGATCGGCCGGGAGATGGACATCGAGCCCGGCATGGCGATCTTCACCTCCAACGACCTCATGGCCCTCGGTCTGATGTCGGCGCTGCGCGAGCGCTCGCTCAGCGTGCCCGACGACGTGAGCATCGTCGGGTTCGACGACATCCCCGAGGCGGCGTTCCTGTACCCGCCGCTCACGACCGTCCGGCAGGACTTCGCCGCGCTCGGCGAGCTCATGCTGCAGAAGGTGCTCGTCGCGCTCGAGGAGGGCCAGGACGAGACGACGGACACTCCGCTGCCGACCAGGCTCGTGGTCCGGGAGTCCGCGCGCGGGCTGGGCCTCGGCGCGGCGGTCGAGGCGCCGGCGTCGGAGCGGGTGCGCGCGCCGCACGCGTGAGACGCCGGGCCGCTCAGGCCGGCGCGGTGAGGATCCAGACGACCGGCCCCTCGCCGAGGCGCACCTCGTGCGCGACGCCGAAGCCGAGCCGGGTGTAGATCGGCACGTTCACGGGGTTCGTGGTCTCCACGAGGACGGGCAGGCCCGCCGCGCGCGCCCGCGCGACGCCGTCGTCCACGAGCGCCCGGCCGTGCCCGTGCCCGCGGTGCGCGGCGTCGACGGCGAGGTAGTGCAGGTACACGTGCGGTTCGGTGGGGCGCACGGCGCGCTCGGCGGCGAAGCCCTCGACGATCCGGGCGACGTGCTCGGGACCGACGAGCGCGGTCAGGAGGCCACCCGGCGTCGGCAGGACGTCGGGAGCCGCGAGGTCGTCGCCCGGCCAGCGCCACAGGGCCGCGCCCACGAGTGCGCCGTCGTGCTCGACGACCCGGGCGCCCGAGCGTTCCCCGAAGCCGGTGACGTACCGCTCGGCGTGCGCGGTGAGCCACGCCGCGACGGCCTCGAGCCGGGTCGCGGCGTCGGGGAAGTACCAGGCGAACATCGGGTCGTCGACGAAGCCGTGGGCCAGCAGCGTGCGGACTCCGCCGACGTCGTCCGGTGTGGTGGTTCGCATGGACCGGACGGTAACCCGCGGGGCCGGCCTGCATCAGGGGATTCTTCCTACCGAACCGCTCCCGCGCGCACCGCGTGAGCCCCCATAATGCGGCGGGTGATGTGGGGGCAGAGGTGAGGGGCGACCGCACGCTGCGCCTGCGCACCCTCCCGCCGGTGACGCTCGCGCTCATGGCCGCGATCTGCGTCGGGTACTTCGTGGACTCCGCGATCTACCTCCTGCTGCTGCTGTCGAGCTCGCGGCAGCCGGAGTCCTGGTGGGTCACGGCGGTCGTGCTCGCCAACCTCCTGCCGCCCCTCGCGCTCGCGTCCGTCCTCGGCTGGGTCGTCGACCGGGTGTCCGGGCGGCGGGCGTGGACCCTCGCGCTCGCCCTGTCCGCCGTGTGCGCGTCGGGCATCGCCTTCGTCGACTCCGCGCCCGCGCTGGTGGCGCTCGCCGTCGTGCAGTCCGTGTGCTCGGTCGTGGTGTCGGCGGCCGTCTTCAAGGTGCTGCCGCAGGCCCGCGGGCTGGACGAGCGGTCCGCGAGCTCGTTCGCCGTCGGCATCGGGTCCGTGGCGGCCGTGGGCGCCCCGCCGCTCGCGGCGCTCGCCGCCGGTGCCGGCATCGACGTGGCGTTCTGGATCTGCGGCGGCCTGCTGACGGCCGCCGCGTGCGTCGTCTACCTCGCGTGTCCGCGCGAGGTGCAGGCGTCGGTCGAGCGGACCGCGTGGCACGAGGTCTGGCTCGGCACCCGCACGGTCCGGACCATGGCGGTCCTGCGCGTGTTCGTCCCGGTGACCCTGGGCGTCGTCGTCGCGGCGTCGATGGAAGGCGTGGCCGGCGTGTTCTACCTGCAGGACGTCGCGGGCAGCGCCCTCGGGTACGCCCTGCTCCTGTCCGCGTGGGCCGCGGGGTCGTTCGGCGGGGCGGTGCTGACCGGGCGCCCCTGGTTCACCCTCCGGCCCGTGGCCTGCATCCAGCTCGGCGGCCTCGCGCTCTCGCTCGCGATCCTCGTCGAGGGCCTCGTGCCCGCCGCGCCGGTGATCGCCGTGGCGTTCCTCGCGGGCGGCCTGGGCAATGCCGTGCACAACGTCGGCGTCCGCCAGCTCGTCTACGCCGAGGTGCCCCACGCTCAGCAGGCCCAGGTGTGGGCCGTCGTCGGCGCCGCGTTCTCCGGCGCGGGCGCGATCGGCAACTTCGTCGGCACCCCCGGCCTGATCGGGCCGGCGCGCTTCGTCATCGTCCTCGCCGGCGCCCTGGGTGCGACGCTCGTGCTGGTGACCATGGCCTGGATGCGCCTGCAGCCGGGTGCCGCGCCCGTCGTCGGCGCGCCGCCCGTCGACCCGGAGCGTGCGGGCGAGGAGGCGCTCGTGGCCGAGCCGGGGTGATGATGACTCCGACACCGACGACCTGGAGGTCGACGATGACACCCTCGACCCTCGTCCGGGCGGCTGCCCAGGTTGCGCTCGGCGGCGCGTTGCTGGGCGCCGGGACCTCCCACCTGACCGTCGCTCGCGAGGAGTTCCGCGCCCAGGTCCCGTCGTGGTTCCCCGCCGACGCCGACGACGTCGTCGTGGCGTCGGGGGTCGCCGAGCTCGCGCTCGGCGCGGCACTCGTCGTGACCTGGCGCCAGCCCGCCCGCGCCTGGGTCGGGCTCGCCGCCGGCGCGTTCTTCGTCGCGATCTTCCCGGGCAACATCGCACAGTGGGCGGAGGGGAAGGACGGGTTCGGGCTCGACACCGACACCAAGCGCGCCGTGCGCCTGCTCTTCCAGCCGGTGCTCGTGGCCTGGGCGCTCGCGGCGGGCGACGTCGGCCGGACGCTGCTGCGGCCCGCACTGGAGCGGCGCCGCGCCCGTCGCTGAAGCCCGGACCGCCGTCCTGGTCGAGCACGGGCTCGGGGCGGGACAATCACCGCACCGGCCGGAGGAGGACGCGTGGCGGTAGGGGTGTACCTGGTGGCCGCCGTCGTCGCCGGGCTCCTCGCGGTCGCCGCACGCCTCCCACCTCTCGTCGGCTACCTGGCGGCCGGGTTCGCGCTCGGCGCGTTCGGCGTGGGCGAGCCCGCGGGTCTCGAGGCGATCGCCGAGCTCGGCGTCGTCCTGCTGCTCTTCGCGATCGGCCTGAAGTTCGACGCGCGCACGCTGCTGCGCCGCGAGATCTGGGTGACGACGAGCGTGCACGTCGTGCTCTCGACGGCGCTGGCCATGGGCTTCCTCGGGCTGCTCGCGATCGTCGGGCCGGCGCTCGTGGCCGACCAGGGCATCGGCGGCCTCACCCTCATCGGGTTCGCGCTCTCGTTCTCCTCCACGGTGTTCGTCGTGAAGGTCCTCGAGGACCGCTCGGACACCACCTCGCTCTACGGTCGGATCGCCGTCGGTGTCCTGGTCATGCAGGACGTCCTGGCGGTCGGGTTCATGACGTTCGTCGCGGGCGAGCCGCCGAGCCCGTGGGCGCTGACCCTCCTGCTCCTCATCCCGGGCTCGTGGGTGCTGCACCGCATCTGGGACGACGTCGGGCACGGTGAGCTCCAGGCGCTCTTCGGCGTGACCGTCGCCGTCGCGCTCGGCTGGGGGCTGTTCGAGGCGTGCGGGCTGCACGGGCAGCTCGGCGCGGTCGTCATGGGTATCCTGCTCGCGCGGCACCCGAAGGCGCCCGAGCTGTCCCGGTCCCTGATGACCTTCAAGGACCTCATGCTCGTGGGGTTCTTCCTGCAGATCGGGTTGCACGGGACGCCCGGCCTGCAGGAGGTGCTCCTCGCGCTCGCGGTGCTCCTCCTGCTGCCGTTCCAGGTCGCGATCTACGCGGTGCTCCTGTGGCTCATGCGGCTGCGGCGCCGCACCGCGTTCCTCGCGAGCCTGGTGCTCGCGAACTTCTCCGAGTTCGGCATCATCGTCGCCTCCGTCGGGGCGACCTCCGGGGTGCTCGACGAGCGCTGGCTGGTCGTCATCTCGATGGCCGTCGCGATCAGCTTCGTCATCGCCGCCACGGTGAACCGCCGCGGTGTCGAGCTCGCCACCTGGATGGTCCGGCTCCTCCCGCACCACAGCACCTACCAGCTCCACCCGGACGACCGGCTCGTCGACGTCGGCGAGGCCGATGCGATGGTGCTCGGCCTGGGGCGGATCGGCGCGGCGACGTACGTGCGACTGCGCGACGAGTACGGGCTGAGCGTCGTCGGCGTCGAGCACGACCAGGTGCGCGTCAACGACCTGCGGGCGCTCGGCTTCGACGTGCTGCGCGCCGACGCGACCGACGTCGAGTTCTGGGCCCGCGTGAAGCGCGCCGGCCGCGTCAACGTCGTCGTCCTCGCGATGCCCTTCCACCGTGCGAACCTCATCGCCCTGGCCCGGCTGCACGCAGCGGGCTTCACGGGCCGGGTCGCCGCGGTCGCCCGGTACGACGACGACGTCGCCGAGCTCCAGCGGCACGGCGCCGACGCCGTGTTCCACCTCTACGGCTCCGCGGGTGTGGCGCTCGCGGACCACGCGGCGGCTGTGCTCGGGCACACCGTCGCGCCCGCGCCCGGGCCCGAGGCGGGCGCGGGTCCGTCGACCGGGGGACCCGGGGGCTGAGCGCCGGTTCGGCGTCGCCCGCCGGCTCGGCCGGGACCCTCAGCGGGAGGTGCCGTCGGTGCCGTCGGTGCCGTCGGGGAACGGTGCGGGCGCGCCCAGGGCCGCTGCGGCGTCCCGCGCGGCCCGGCGCTCGAGGTACCCGGCGTCGTCGTTGACGTAGGCGTAGTACAGCCCGATGAGCAGGCCGCCGCCGATGAAGTTGCCGACCAGGGCGATGCCGACGTTCCCGGCCGCGAGCCCGACGTCGATGCCGTCGCGCAGGCCCACGATGCCGAAGAGCACCGTGTTCGCCACGGAGTGCTCGAGGCCGAGGAACGCGAACACGAAGACGGACATGATCATCGCGAGGCTGCGCGTGAGGTCGTCCTTGATGAGTCCGTTGTAGACCAGCAGCATCGCCACGTTGATCATGAAGTTGCACAGGATCGCGCGGACCAGCAGGTCACCCCAGCCGCTCGCCGTCGCCAGGTACTCGAGCTTGTGGTCGACGGACGCCGCCATGTCCAGAGCGACCGCGCCGTCGAGCAGGGTCGAGAACCGCAGGAGCACCGCGATGAGCGCGCCGCCGAGGATGTTGCCGGCGTAGCACAGGCCCAGGACGCGCAGTGCCTTCGACGTCGTCGTGCGCCGGTGGTAGGCGCCGACCGAGACGATCATCATGTTCGAGGTCAGCAGCTCGGACTTCGTGTAGTAGATGAAGACCAGCGCCCAGCCGAACGTCAGTGCCCCGGCGATCCGGCCGATCGTCCGCAGGCTCGAACCGCCCACGTCGACGGCGTCGAACGCCGCGATGACGGCGAAGTTCGCCGCGTAGAAGACGCCGATGAGGATGCCCGCCATCGCGGCGCGCTGGAGGTAGCGCCGGGCGAGCTCGCCGGACATCGCCGTCTTGGTCTCGAGCGCCTCGAGCGCGGTGCTGATGAAGAACTTGCCCGGGAAGAGCTGCGCGGGGTCCGACGCCATGACGCCACGATCCCACGGCGGACGGCCCGGGACGGTGGACGTCCGGTCCCTACACGCGGACGACCTCGACCGGGACCGACGTGAAGCCGCCCGCCGGGTAGGCCGCGAACGCGGGCGCGTCGCCGGTGCCGGGGCGCACGGCCGCGACGCCGGCGAGGAGCTCCTCCAGCAGCACGCGCATCTCCAGCCGGGCCAGGGGTGCCCCCGGGCACACGTGGATCCCGGCGCCGTAGAGCAGGTTGTCGGCCGGGTCGCGGTCGAGGCGCACCTCGTCCGGGTCGCCGAACACGGCCTCGTCGCGGTTCGCCGACGCCCAGAGCACGGTGACGCGCTCGCCGGCACCGATGTCGCGGGCGCCGAGCGTCACGGGCCGCGTCGTCACGCGCCGGTTCGCGATCAGGGGCGGGTGCACGCGCAGCACCTCGTCGGCCGCGGCGGGTAGGAGGGCCGGCTCGCGGCGCAGGCGGTCCTGCAGGCCGGCGTCCGCGGCGAGGGCGTGCACGAGGATGCCGACGCTCGCGGCGATCGTGCCGAGCTCGCCGACGGTCCAGTTCCGCACGACGCTGACGATCTCCTCGTCCGTCAGCGGGCGGCCGTCGACGCGCTCGCGGAGCAGGGCGGTCGTGACGTCGTCGGGCGCGTCCGCGCCGGCCTGACGCCGCTCGTCGAGCTGGGCGCGGATGTACCCGTCGAACTCGACCGCGACGGCGGCGAGCGCCTCGGGGTCCCGCGCGAGGGTCGCGGCGTGGTTGCGCGCGGTCCAGGCCCGCAGCGGCTCGTGAAGGCTCTCGGGCCAGCCCATGAACGCCGTCTGCATGCGCAGTGCGTACGGCTGCGCCAGGGCGGCCATGACCTCGACCGGGCCGTCGGGCAGGGCTGCGACGAGCTCCGCGGCGATGCGCCGGCACGTCGGCTCGAGCGCGGCCATCCGCTCGGGCGTGAAGTAGCGCTCATTGACCCGGCGGTGCGGGGTGTGCTCGGGCGGGTCCATGCCGTTGGGCACGGAGACGCGCGCGGACACGACGTTCGAGAACGTCTCGTGGTCGGTGACGACGCGGCGGACGTCGGCGTGCGAGAAGACCGTCCACCCGAGGAAGTCGTCGCGTGCGACGGGGCACCGGGCGCGCATCCGGTCGTAGGCGCGGACCTGGTCGGCGAGGACCTCGGGGCTGCGCGGGTCCCAGTCGTGCGCCTGCTCGGGGACCTTCTCCAGGCCCTGCCCCAGGCCCTTCCCCAAAGCCGGGTCCCAGCCCTGGTCCGGGGTGCTGTCCGGTGCTCCGGGCACGGCCTCTCCTCACTCACGTCGATGCCGCGCGGCGTCGCGGCCGGATGCGCTCGACGCTAGGCAGGGCGGACGCGCGAGGGCAACCGGCGAGAGCCGTGGAAACTCGGGCGGCGTCGTCGGACCGGGTCAGGCCCAGGTGAAGAGTGCGTCCCCGACGCGGACCTGCGTGCCGCCAGGCGCCCCCGGAGTGAGCGAGCGCGGCTCGGCGCCCAGCGCCACCACGGGGCACGCGGGCGACCGGCCGCCCGCCGCGACGTCGGACGGCGTCCACCGCACGACGGCATCCCCGGCCGCGACCGCGGCGCCCTCCGCGACGAGCACGGTGAAGCCGGCCCCGCGGAGCTCGACCGTGTCGAGCCCGAGGTGCACGAGGACCGTGCGGCCGTCGGGCGCGCTGACGACGAACGCGTGCGGGTGGACCTTCGCGACGGTCCCGTCGATGGGCGCGACGGCGTCGACCGGCCCGGCGTCCGTCGGGTCGACCGCGAGTCCCGGCCCGACCAGCTCGGCGCTGAACACCGGGTCGCGGACGTCCTCGAGCGGGGTGACGACACCGGCCAGCGGCGCGCGGACCTGCAGGGGAGCGGGCACCTGCCGAGCCTAGGTGCTGTGGCACGCTGGCGGTCGGCGGCGACGCGACGTCGTCGGGGCCGGGAGCGGGGGTGCGGCGTGCTCGAGCGTCGGGTGGTGGTCGCGGTGGCCGACGGGCTGCACGCGCGGCCGGCGGCGCTGTTCGCGCGGCTCGCGGCGGACCAGCCGTGTGCCGTCACGATCGGCCGCCCGCCCGGCCGGCCGGTTCCCGCGGCGCAGATCCTCGGCGTCCTGACGCTGGGCGTGCAGGCGGGGGACGAGGTCGTCCTCGCGGTGCCCGACGACGCCGGTGCGGCCGGGGTCGCCGCGCTCGACGCCCTCGAGGGGTACTTGACCAAGATCGACCCGACCACCCCCTGAGGGCTATCCCCGCCGGAGATCGTGTATTACGGTCGGACGCACGCGAGGGGCCATCGAGCTGTGGGGGTGGGACCAATGAGGGTCGCCGAGGTGCTGAGGCGCAAGGGCGTGTCGGTCGTCACGATCACGCCCGACGGGACCGTGCGGGCACTGCTCGCACTGCTCGCCGAGCACGGCATCGGTGCGGTGGTCGTCTCCGCCGACGGCGAGACCGTCGACGGCATCGTCAGCGAGCGCGACATCGTGCGCCGGCTCCAGGCCGAGGGCGACGCCATCCTCGACGGCCCCGTGGGCGCGATCATGACGGTCGACGTGCAGGGCTGCAGCCCGTCCGACGAGCTCGAAGCGCTCATGACCGTGATGACGGAGCACCGCATCCGGCACCTGCCCGTGCTCGTGGACGGCCGGATGACCGGGCTCGTCTCGATCGGCGACGTCGTGAAGTACCGGATCTCCGAGGTGCAGGCAGAGCGCGACCAGCTCTCCGCCTACATCTCCCGCTGAGGGCGGCCGCTCGGCGCGGTCACCACCCCC